>JBAUUB010000449.1:0-2618 GCA_049582485.1 Dermatophilaceae bacterium | reverse complement strand
GTGCGAGGGTGCCGCCGGCAGGGGTCGTGTGGTGGCGTTGGCGGTGGGCGGTGCGGCTTTCGCGTTCGCGCTCCCGTCCGTGATCCACATCATTGTGTGGCGGACGCGGTGGCGGCCCGGCCTGGATGCCCTTCGGTGGTATCACAAGAACGTCGACAGCCAACGGGTGCTGAAGTCGGCCGGCCAGCGGCACCAGAGTGCGGCGGTGGTGCGGCACACCGGGCGCAGATCAGGTCGGGTGTACCGCACGCCGGTGTGGGCGCACCGGGTCGGGGAGTCGTTCTTCATCGGACTGCCCTACGGCACCGACGTTGACTGGCTGCGCAACGTGCGCGCCGCCGGTGGCTGCGGCATCGAACACGACGGTGTCCTCTATCAGGTCGTCGCACCGGTGGTGCTCCCGATAGAGCAGGCACCCGCCGGCCTGGACCGCACGGTGCGGATGCTTCGCCGGATGGGGGTTCGCTCGCTCCTACGTCTCGACATCACACCCTCGAACGAGTCAAGGCCCCGGGCCGGACCAGCTCCCCGAGCCGGAGAGCGCATCGACGACGTCCGGGCCAACACCCAGTGCGCACAGCCACACCGACTCATTGAAGGAGGAGTCATGAAGGGCAACGTGAAAGGACGCGAGTGGACAGAGACGGTCAACGGCACCGGGCTGCGCGTCGAGGAGGCCGGCACGGGCGAGCCTGCCGTGGTGTTCTCGCCGGCCCTGTTCACGAATCGGCAGCTGTTCGATGCACCGTTCGCGGCACTGAAGGCCGACCATCGGTGCATCAGGTACGACCACCGCGGCCAAGGCGACAGCGGCCTGGGTGGTCCCCAGCCCTCAGATGAGGTGCTCGGCACCGAAGGCCTCTACGAGGACGCCCTGGCGCTGCTGGACCAGCTCGACGTCGAGAGCTGCCACTGGGTGGGGGCGTCGGTCGGTGGCTTCGTCGGTGTCCGCCTGGCTGCCCGTTACCCCGAGCGCATCCGGTCTCTGACCTTGATCGGTTTCAGCATGCGTCGGGTGACCCGCGCCGATCTGAGAATGATCGACATCATGGGCACAGGACTGCGACTCGCCGGGCCGTTAGGGCCAATAGGTGCGTGGGTACGCGCGCGGGTCACCGAGACCGTCATGACGAACATGTTCGGCAAGTCGTTCATGGCAGACCCCTCCCGCGAGCAGGATCGTGAACTATGGCGACGGCGGTTCGCCCCAACCCTGACGCCCAAGGCGCTTCCCATGCTGCGACAGGTGTTTGGGCACCCGGGCAATCCACCACAGCTGCTCGTTCAAGTGTCGGCACCGACCCTGCTGATCTCCGGCGAGGACGAGCTGGAGCTGGTCGACGAGTCAGAACGCGACCCCGTCCTAGCGCAACACGTCATCCCAGACGCGCGGCTGCTCACCGTGCCCGCAGCCGGACACATGGTCCTCATCGAACAGCCGCAGATCGGCACCGCATCAATCATCGACTTCATCAACGAGGTCGAAACTCGCTGACCCCACAGGGACAAGCCCGACGACCCTGCCGCCACACGGAGACATAGACGGTCGGCAGCCGGCGGAGAGACGTATGTTCTGGCGGGATGCGGAGGGGTTGCTACGTGCTACTGATCTCACGCATCCAGGTAGCACCCACTGCGACACCCCGAGTGGTCTGTCCAGACCGTTGAGACTGCGTTCAGGAAGAACTGCAGCTCACCGACGCGCGGTGTTCATCGGACTGCGCGGATCGCGTCGGCGTAGACGGCGTAGCCGACCTCGTTGGGGTGGAACGCGTCGAGCGCGGGTGGGCCGACGAGCCACGGGTCGATGCTCCCGATGCCGTGGTCGGTGAACTCGCCCGTGACGTCGAGGTAGGTGAAGCCGGGACCGGCCGCGGCGACGACACCTGCGATGACATCGTTCAGGAGGTCGACGCCGGCGTTGATCGGCCCGGAGGTCGGCACGAGGGGGTCGAGCAGGCGTGGGTATCCGGTGACGACGACGTGCGCCTTGGGAGCCGCGGTGCGCACCGCGGCGAACGTCTCGCCGAGGCTATTCGGAAGCGTGTTCTGTGCCGAGGACAGCGCGTTGGCGATCGCCTCATCACATGCCGCACTCGCACCGGGGAGGCATTCCCGAATGACGGCGTCGAGCCCCAGGTCGTTCGCACCGACGGTGAGCGTCACGAACTTCGTCTTCTTGGCGAGGCCGTCGAGCTGGCCCAAGACGTCAGCGGTGTCGGCCCCGGTGCACCCGCGCAGCGCGACGTGCACCTGACCGGGGTCGCTCGCGAGCAGGGCCGCGTACCCGTTCGGGCTCTGGACGCAGAGATCGTTCGGGTCATAGTCACCGCCGCCGAAGCCCGCAGCGTAGGAGTCGCCCAGTGCGGCATAGGCGACCTTCTCGACGGCGGTTGGCAGCGCGGTGAGGCTGTCCGGCGCCGCCTGGGCGGGAAAGGTCGCGAACATCGTCGCCGCGGCGACCACTGCCAAGGCACTGACAAGCCGGGTACGACGGGTCTTGGCTGCGAGGGTGACCGGCCAAGGACCAGGCCGCTCGTGTGACCGGGTCAGATCCGAGTGGGTGGCAGTGCCGTGGTGGGCAGGACCGACTGTCATGGGGCTCACCTCTCTCGCGA
>JBAUUB010000448.1:0-4119 GCA_049582485.1 Dermatophilaceae bacterium | reverse complement strand
ACTGGGACCAGACGGTGCCCGGCGCCTACGACTGACCCGCACGAATCTGCCAACCCACCACTGCCAGAAGAGGAACCCCATGCGCATCGGACTCATCGGCCTCGGCCGCATCGGCGCCTTCCACGCCGACACCCTCGCCGGCCTCGACGCCGTCGACGAGCTCGTCGTCACCGACCCGGTCGCGGCGGCCGTCGAGGCGGCCACCGCCCGGCACGCTATCGCGCGCGCGGTCGACTCCCCCGCGGACCTGCTCGCGAGCGGTGTCGACGGTGTCGTCATCGCCGCTGCGACGAACGTGCACGCCGAGCTGCTGCTCGCCGCGGTCGAGGCGGGGATCCCGACGTTCTGCGAGAAGCCGGTCGCCGGCCGGATCGAGGAGGCGCTGCAGGTCCAGCGAACCCTCGCCGGCTCCGATGTGCCCGTGCAGATCGGCTACCCGCGCCGCTTCGACCCGGCGTTCGTCGAGGCGCGCACGCTTGCGCTCGGCGGTGGGCTCGGCCGGGTGCACACCGTCCGCTCGACGACGCTCGACCCGGGGCCGCCGCCCGCGTCGTACCTCGCCGTGTCCGGCGGGATCTTCCGCGACTGCTCGGTGCACGACTTCGACGCCGTCCGGTGGGTGTCGGGCCAGGAGGTCGCCGAGGTGTACGCGGTGGGCGCCGTCGACCCGGACGCCCCGGCCGAGCTGTACGCCGACAACGACGACTTCTCCACGGTGTCGGCGCTGCTGACGATGACGGACGGCACGATCGGCGTCGTGTCGAACACGCGGACCAACGCGCGTGGCTACGACGTGCGGCTCGAGGTGCACGGCGTCCTCGACAGTGTCGCCGCGGGTCTCGACGACGGTCTCCCCCTGCGCTCCACCGAACCGGGCGTGACGTGGCCGGCTGGACCGGCGCATACCTTCTTCATGGACCGGCTGACCGAGGCGTTCCGGCGCGAGCTCGCGGCGTTCACCCGGGTGGCCGCGCGGGAGATCGAGTCGCCGTGCACCGTCGACGACGCGATGGGGACGGCCTGGGCCGCCGAGGCCGCGACGCTGTCGGCGCACGAGAAGCGGCCCGTGACGATCGACGAGGTGCGCGCGGCCGTCGGATGACGTTTCGGGGCCGGTTGCCGACTTTCTCTCCTGGGGAGAGAAAGGTCGGCTTCACAAGACATCCGGACCCTTGCTGGGGCCGAACTTCCCTTGTCGAGTCGGCGCGCGTCTTCAGTCGCCGGCCGCCGGGGCGGTCGTCGCCCGCACGACGAGCCGGGGGCTGACGACGACATCGGTATACGCGCGAGACTCCGCGATCCCCTCGCCGTCGAGGATGTCGCTGAGCACGCCCACTACCGCGGCCGCGAGCGCGGGCGGGTCCTGGCTCACGGTCGTCAGCTCGATCGTCGCCAGGCGCGCGAGCGGGCTGTCGTCGTAGCCCGTCACCGACACCTCCGCGGGGACGGCGACCCCGGCCCGCACGAGTCCGGTCCGCACGCCCACGGCGCAGTGGTCGTTGAAGCACGCCACCGCAGTCGGCCGGGCCGCCCCATCGAGCGCGAGGACCGCGCGAGCCGCCGAGAGGCCGGCGGTCTCGTCGACTCCGCCGGGGAGGACGGCGGCCTCGATCCCGCGACGACGCATCGCCGCGCGGAACCCCCGACGCCGTGCGGTCGCGATCGACCCGCGCGGCCCGTCGACATAGGCGATCGACCGGTGCCCGAGACCGACGAGGTGCTCGACGACCGCCTCCATGCCCGCCGCGTCGTCGGCGAGGACGCCGGTGGCGTGCGACGTCCCAGACCGGCCGACCACGACGGTCGGCACCTCGCTCGCCACCGCCTCGATGTGGGCCTCGCTCAGCCCCGGACCGACGAGCACGATCCCCTCGCACCGCTGGTCGAGCAGCGACTCCAGGGCCTCCTGCTCGCTGCGCCGTGCAGTCGTCGTCGCGAGGACGAGGTCGAGACCCGCTCCCGCGGCCGCTCCGTCGAGGACCTCGACGAGCTCGGCGTGGAATGTGCTGGAGATGGTGATGAGCACACCGAGGTGGCGCGACCGGCGGCTCGCGAGCAGGCTGGCCGAACGATCTGGACGGTAGGCCAGGCGCTGGGCCGCCTCCTCCACCGCAGCCCGCGAGGCCTGGCTCGGGCCGGGGCGCCCACGCAGGACGAGCGAGGCCGTCGCGGTCGAGACCCCCGCCTCGGCGGCGACATCCTTCAGACGTGCGCGCGGCATACCGACTCCTTGTCCGGGCCGCCCCGCACGGGACCGCCGGGTTCATGTCGGGGACAGTATGTCAACACAAAGGAGTGGTGGTGACGGCCGGGCGGGCGGTGTTCAATGGCGGGATGACCGACACGACACAGAGCGATGCCGACGAGACCCGCGTCGCGAGCGCGACCCGCGAGGTGGCCGCCGACGCCGCGACGATCTTCGAGCTGATCGCCGACCCCAGCCGACAGCCCGAGTGGGACGGCATGGACAACCTCGTCGCGGCGGCGCCGGGCCAGCGGGTGCGGGCCGTGGGCGACGTGTTCGTCATGACGATCCACCTCGGCACCGACCGCAACAACCGAATCATCGAGTTCGAGGAGGGTCGGCGCATCGCGTGGAAGCCGAGCGAGCCGGGCAAGCCGGAGGCCGGGCACCTCTGGCGGTGGGAGCTCGAGCCAGTGAGCGAGGGCGTGACGCGCGTGACGCATACGTATGACTGGAGTGGGCTCACCGACGAGAACCGGATGGGCCGGGCGCGGCGCACCACGAGCGAGCGGCTGATGGGCTCGATCGACCGGCTCGCCGAGCTGGCAGAGCGCGGCACGGGGAGCTGAACAAGGGAAACTCGGGGTCGACAGGACTCCGGTTGTCTTGTCTAGCCGACCTTTCTCTCCGGGGGAGAGAAAGGTGGGACGCCGCCGACGCCCCACACCCGATCAGGGCGTGAAGGCGTCCCGGAACCGGCGCAGCGCGAGGCGGGTGTCGCTGGAGGCGAACGCCTCGAGGCCGACGACCCCCGCATACCCCATCTCGGCGAGCGCGCGGGCGACCGCCGGGTAGTTGATCTCGCCGGTGCCGGGCTCGCAGCGGCCGGGCACGTCGGCGACCTGGACCTCGGCGACCCACGGCAGGGCCCGGCTGCACAGCTCGATGAGGTTCCCCTCGCCGATCTGCGCGTGGTAGAGGTCGAGGTTGAGCCGCAGGTGCGGGCTGTCGACGGCGGAGACGAGCGCGAGCGTGTCCGCCGCGCGCGCGAACGGGGTGCCGGGGTGGTCGACCTCGAGGTTGAGGTTCTCGAGGACGAACGTCACGCCCTCCCGCTCGCCGAGGGCGGCGATGCGGGAGAGGGTATGCGCGGCCGCCACCCACATGGGACCGCTCACCTGCTCGACGGGCCGGACCGGCAGACCGTCGCCGTCCAGTCCCGTGCCATGCAGGTTGAGCGCCTCCGCCCCGATCCGGTGAGCGACCGCGACGGACTGCTCGCCGGTGCGGAGCAGCTCGTCGGCGCCGTCCTCGGTGACGAGGTCACCGGTGACGTAGCCCGTCATGGACGTGAAGCGCACCCCGTCGGCGTGCAGCGCCGCGAGCGAGTCGATGTCGTGCTTGGTCCAGTCCCAGATCTCGACGGCGAAGCCGTCGTCGTGCAGGGCCCGGATCCGCTCGGGCATCGGCAGGTCGCGGAACAGCATCTCCGCCGATGCCGCGAGTGTGAAGGGCGAGCTCACCGGGACAGGCTCACTGGTTCTGCGGGAAGCCGAGGTTGAGGCCACCGTGGCTGGGGTCGAGCCAGCGGGAGGTGACGACCTTGCCGCGGGTGTAGAAGTGCACACCCTCCATGCCGTGGGCGTGACTGTCGCCGAAGAGGCTGTTCTTCCAGCCGCCGAACGAGAAGTACGCCATCGGGACCGGGATGGGGACGTTGATGCCGACCAGGCCGACCTCGACCTCGTTCTGGAAGCGTCGGGCGGCGCCGCCGTCGTTGGTGAAGATCGCGGTGCCGTTGCCGTAGGGGTTGGCGTTGACGAGCTCGAGCGCCTCCTCGTAGGTGTCGACGCGGACCACGGAGAGCACGGGGCCGAAGATCTCCTCGCGGTAGATCTCCATGTCGGGACGCACGTGGTCGAAGAGCGTCGGAC
>JBAUUB010000447.1:0-7165 GCA_049582485.1 Dermatophilaceae bacterium | reverse complement strand
CGCTCGCCGCGCAGGGCCGCCGCGGCGACGAGGGCGACAGCGGCGAGGGCGAGCTGGGCGGTCAGACCGACGGTGAAGGTCGTCATCGACCGGTCACCCGACGCAGCCCGGCCACGATCTCCGAGGGCTCGGGCGGACAGCCGGGCACGACGAGGTCGACCGGCACGACGTCGCCCACCGCCCCCCTGACGCCGTAGCCGCCGCGCAGGGCACCGCAGTCGCGGGCGCAGTCACCCACGGCGATGACGACGCGCGGCTCGGGCGTCGCCTCGACCGTCCGGAGGAGCGGCTCGGCCATGTTGTGGGTGACGACCCCGGTCACGAGGACGACGTCGGCGTGCCGGGGGGAGGCGACGAGGCGGGCACCGTACCGCTCGGCGTCGTACACGGGACCGAAGGCGGCCGCGACCTCGATCTCACAGCCGTTGCACGAGCCCGCATCGACGTGGCGCACCTGGACGCTGCCACCGAGCGGGGAGCCCTGCTCCAGCGGCTCGGGTCGCTCCGGTGCCGGTTCGGCCGCGCGCCCTCGGGCGAGGATCCGGCGGGCCAGTCGCAACGGGTTCACGTCCCGCTCGCTTCTTCCCCCTCGTCGAGGGAGTCCTCCAGGACCCGGCGGTCGTCGACGAGCTCGCGCAGCAGTCGCCGGGCGGAGGCGAGGAGCTCGGCGGCCTCGGGCGGGACGAGGGAGTAGATCACCTGGCCGCCGCGTCGCTCCTGGCGGACCAGGCCGGTGCGTCGCAGAACGGCGAGGTGCTGGGAGAGCCCGCTCTGCTCGACCTCGATCTGCTCGAGGAGCTCGCTCACCGCATGCTCACGCTCCGCGAGGAGCTCGAGGACGCGGATCCGCACCGGGTGGCCGAGCGACTTGAACAGCTCGGCCTTGGCCTCGTACAGCGGCCGTCCCCTCACTGTCATGCGCACATGCGAAGATTCGCATAAACGTGAGTCGCCGTCAAGCCGGCGGTGGTTCGAGGCCTTCGGTCGGTTGCGGTGGTCACACAGATGCGTCCGGAGGACGCGCATGAGAGCACACTGTCGCTGTGAACTCGGACGAACACTGGCTCACCCTCGCCGTCGACCTCGCCGTCGCGAACGTCTCGGACGGCGGCGGCCCGTTCGGCGCCGCGATCGTCGCCGACGGCGTCCTCGTCGGCTCGGGGGTCAACCGGGTCACCCCCGACCTCGATCCGACCGCCCATGCGGAGGTCATGGCGATCCGCGCGGCGTGCTGGTCACAGGGCGACTTCTCGCTTGCGGGCGCGACCCTCTATGCCTCGTGCGAACCGTGCCCGTTGTGCCTCACCGCCTCCCTGTGGTCGCGACTGGACCGGATCGTGTATGCGGCGGACCGGAACGACGCAGCCGCGGCGGGCTTCGATGACCTCCGCTTCTACGAGCTGCTGTCGGTGCGCCGCGACGAGCTCCCGGTCCGGCTCGAGCGGCTCGAGGTCGCCGACGCGGGCGTGCCGTTCGTCGCGTGGTCGGAGAAGCCGGACCGCGTGTCCTACTGAGCTCGCCGCGAGAGGAGCAGACGCTCAGCGCCACTGCACGGAGCTGACCCGGACCGGGTCGGTGAAGCCCTTGAGCTCCAGGTCTCGAGCCTCACCGAGCGACCCGGTATCGGCGACACCCTCCAGGCTCTGGGTGCTGACGAGGATCTCGCCCGCTCCGGCGGCCGCGCCGATCCGGGCGGCCATGTGCACTCCCTGGCCGGCATAGTCGGCGTCGTCGCCCTGGGGGTGGAATGCCCCGCCCGTGTGCACCCCGATCCGCACGTCCGGCGCCACGATCTCCTCGGTGAGGGCGCGCTGGATGGCCACCGCCGCCAGCAGAGCGGCCTGCGGCCGGTCGAACGCGGCGAAGAACCCGTCGCCGGTCTGCTTGATGACCTCCCCGCCGGCGTCGACGATGCGCTCTCTCAGGAGCTCGTCGTGCCGACCGAGCAGGCGGCGCCACTTCTCGTCACCGAGGGACTCGAGCATGCTGGTGGACCCGACGATGTCGGTGAACATGAAGGTGCGGCGAGTCTCCAACCGGCCGAGGAGCTCCTTGGCGCGCTCCTCGTCGAGCCTGGCGCCGAGCCGCTGGAAGGTGGCCTCAGCGGCTTCGAGCTCGGCCATGGCGCTCTCCTCGTCACCCTGCCTGCGGTAGGCGAGCCCGAGCAGCAGCCTCACCTGGGCGACCTCGTACGGCGCACCGACCTGCCGCCAGAGGGTCCGGGCCTCGCGCAGGGACCGCCCTGCGCCCGCGAGGTCACCCTCGGCGAGATGGATGCGGCCGGCGGCGACCCGGTGCTGCGCCTCGAAGGCGGGCGCGGGGGCCGCGCCGATCCGATAGGTCGCGACGGTCGAACCGAGCTCCTCGAGTGCTGTGCGCGCGGTGCCGACGTCGCCCGCCGCCAGGGCCACCTCGACCAACGCCGGGAGCAGCTGGACCCTCGGCAGCGGTGCCTGGGTCTCGTCCAGGCCGCGGCGCAGTCCGGACAGCGCCGCGTCCACCTTGCCCTCGGCCAGCCGAAGCAGTGAAAGGCCGGGCTGCGGCTCCACGCCGATCTCGGCGGCGGACCGGTACGCCTCCAGCGCCGACGCGAACTCCCCCCGTCGCCGGCGGATCTCACCGATCTCGTACAGACCCTCCGCGGTGATCCACCGGTTGTAGTCCTGCAGCTCGGCGCAGGCCGCCTGGCACTGAACCTCGGCATCCGACCACAGCCCGCGCATCCGCAACACCTGGGCACGATGCACGCGGCACGCTCCCGGGAAGCCGGTGAGGTCGTGCCGGTCGCACCACCGGTTCGCCGCCTCGGTCCACTCCGCGGCCCGCCGGAGGTCCCCGACCTCGTGGCAGGCCGAGATCGTCACGCAGTAGACGACTCCGGCCTCGAACGGCTCCAGCTCGCCGCTCACCGCCGCGGCCGACGCCTCGTCGAGCAGAGCGAGCCCCTCCTCCACCCTGCCGCTGTGGACGAGGATCCGCCCCTTCGCGATCCGCGCGATGGCCTGGACCTCCCGGTTGTCGAACCTCGCGCCGAGCTCCTCGGCCAGCTCCAGGTCCGGCAGTGCCTTGTCGGTCTCACCCATCTCCATGCTCGTGAAGCCGCGGGTGGTGACGAAGTAGGCGTACTCGGGCGTGTCCTTGGCGTCGGCCAGCAACCGCTCCGCCTTGGCCATCCAGCCCTGGTACACCGACATCACTCCGCGAGCGGCGTGGTCCCAGGCGAGCAGGATGGCCACCCGAGCGGCAGCCCGGGTGTCGCCGCCAGCGACGAGTGCGGAATGAGCGCGTTCCCGCAGCTCGATGGCCTGGTCCGCGTGCCCCGACCACCAGGCGGCGTCGGCGAACGACAGGATGTCGGCACCCGAGAGAGTCGGCGGGTCGGCTAGGGAGAACTCCTCGTAGGCGAGCGGCCAGCGTCCCTGCGCGGCTGCAGCACGGCCGGCGTCGAGGTGGTCCAGCGCCTGGGTCACCGTGGCCCCCGGGCGTGCCCGGACCCGGTCCGGATCCGGCCGAGCCGGCGCGGGCCTGTCTCGTTGGCGAGCCCACGCGTGCCGGAGCCCACGGCCGTGACGGCCATGGCCTCCATGCTAGGCCTCTCGCGTCGCCCCGTCAGCCCCCCGCCGGGGGCCGACCAGCGCATACCGACGCATCCCGCTGGAATGAGGAGCACACTGGAGGAGGGAATCGACCAGGAGGGTCAGATGAGCATCGACGTCCAGCAACCGCGTCCCTACGACATCGTCGGCAACACGATCCAGATCTCCGGCGTCGCGGGGGCGGCGTTCGAGGCGGGCTTCAGCTATCGGATCACCGAGGGCCACGACGAGGTCACCGGACACTTCATGGCGGGCGACGGCATCGGTGGCCACGGCCAGTTCCAGATCTCGGCCGACGTCTCCACCGCGGCCTTCGTCCGGGACCGGGTCTTCATCGAGGTCTTCCATGTCTCGCCCAAGGACGGCAGCGAGCTCGACGGGGTCGTCGTGCCGGTGCTCCTCGGAGCGCAGATCGTTCCGGGCTACACGACGTACCTCGAGCACACCGTGACCTTCGGCGAGACGCTCTGGACGATCGCCAACCAGTACTACGGGAACGGCAGCCTGTACCACCGCCTGGTCGTGGCCAACCCGACGACCATCCACAACCCGAACCTGATCCACCCCGGCGACGTCATCCGGGTGCCGCGCGACTGAGAACCGCTGCACGAATGCCCATGGCACCTGGGTTCGGTCGCGACGTACTGCGTCCATCACGCCCCGTGCCCGGTGCTCGTCCACCGCACGAGCGAGTGACGACCTGACGGACCTACGTCGCGAGCGTGCCGCCGAAGATCTGCCACGCCAGGGCGGACTTCGCGACCAGGCTGAGGATGATGTAGGTCCGCTCGCCGACGAGGTAGTCGCGGAACCTCCCGACCTGCTTGTACTGCAGCAGCTGCACGACGGCGAAGCTGTTGAAGAACAGGAACAGGGAGACGATGATCCCGTAGACGAACGCCGGGGGCTCGGCGCCGCTCGCCGAGCCGGGCGCGATCACGTAGAGCAGGATGCCGATCCACGGGATCGAGCCGACGATGCAGCCGAAGAGGAACGGCAGCAGGTCGCCGTCACCGGGCTGGTGGTAGCGCTCCTGGAGCCAGCCGAAGAGGATCATCGCCGCGTTGACCCAGAACAGGCCGAGCAGCGCGACCATGTCCGAGATGCCGACGAGCTGGGCGATGATGACGATCATCAGCGAGCTGGACAGTGAGTACTCGACCCAGCGGAAGTAGTTGTGGTTGCGCCGCAGACCCTCGCGGTAGCGGTCGAAGAACGGCGGCGAGACGACGATGATGTGGAAGATCGACGACAGCGCGAGGAAGATCGCGATCGCGAGTCCGGTCGGGACGTTCCACAGCGTCACCTGCTCGCTGGGGTCCGTCCCCGGAGGGCCGGCGAGGTAGGTGCCGGTCATGGGCAGCGTGAAGTCGTTCGCGAGCAGCAGCACGGCGACCGCCTGCGCCGCGTGCACGACGGCGGCGATGATGTTGAACCGGCGCAGCCGGGTGAACGTGCCCTCGTCGATGTCGTCCCTGGCGGCTGCTTCGGTGGTCATGCGCTCTCCGTCGTCACGATGTTCTGTCCTTGTATGCGGTGGTCGCCTCGACCCTATGGGCGTGCGCGGGCCTGGCGGGCCACCCGCCGGGCGAGGACCATCGGGAGGATCCAGGCGGTAGTGGGCTGACCGCCCCGTCGCGTGTCCTGGGGTCGAGAGGAGCGCCATGAGCCTCATCCGCATCTGTGCCAGCGACGCCTTCGCCGAGAACAGGCGCCACCCGCTGCACGTCAACGTCCATTTCGGCCAGGCCAGAACGCGGCAGGGTGAGCCGGTGGTCTTCGTGCAGCGCACCGCGGACGACCTCGCCAACTGCGAGGGGTACGTCAACGACTGACGTCACCGCTGCGGTTCTGTCGTGGAGCCGGTGACGGGAATCGAACCCGCGTGTCCAGCTTGGGAAGCTGGCGCTCTACCATTGAGCTACACCGGCGCGGCCGCGGCCGGACTCGTGAGAATGCCGCAGCCACGGCAGTCTAACCCACACGATGTGGACGCCCGTCAGCCGTCGGAACAGCGTTGTCAGACCTCGTCAGTAGCGTTGGGTCATGGAGATGGGGGCTCGCACGAGCGACGAATCCGTGGTCGGCATCGAGGCCGTCACCGCCGATGTCGAGGCGCTGCGCCAGCGCACGCGGACGGTCTGCACGAAGCTCAACCAGACTCACGGCGAGCTCGTCGACCTCACCGTCGACCTGCTCGAGCGCTCGCTGTGGGCCGAGGGCGGGATCCGCTCGCCGGAGCACTGGCTGATGGTCCGGGCGGGACTGTCTCCGGCCACCGCCCGCGACATCGTTCGGCTGGCCCGCCGTGCGGCCGAGCTGCCCGAGGCGAAGTCGTCGCTGTCGGCCGGCACCCTGTCGCTGGACCAGGCGTCGGTGCTCACCCGGCACGTTCCGGCCACGCACTCCCAGGCCGCGACCGCGCTTGCCGAGAAGTGCACCGTCCCCCAATTGCGGCGCGCGTTGTCCCGGCACGGCTTCCATGACGACTCGAACGACGATTTGAACGATGACACCGACTCCGACGGTGACGAGCAGCCTCGGACGCCCGGCGAGAAGGCCGGTCCGAACAGCGTCCGCGAGGACCCGGTCCTGACGATGTCGACCAACAGCGACGGCGTCTTCACCCTCCGGTTCTCGGCGCCGGCGTCGGTCGGCGCACTCGTCGAGCAGGCGATCCGGGAGGCGAAAGACGCCCTCTTCGCGGCGGGCCAGACCCAGGCGACCCTCGCCGACGCACTGGTCGAGGTCTGTAACCGGTCCCTGACGGCGCTCGAGGGGACGAGCCGGTCGCGCAAGTACCGCGTCAACGTCCACCTCGACACCGAGGGCGGCTGGCTCCCGGGGGTCGGCAGGCTGCCGGACCACATGCTGCGAGCCGTCACGTGCGACGGCACATTGGTTCCGGTGTGGGAGACCGGCGGCCACCCGGTCAACCTCGGGCGGTCGATGCGGATCGTGCCGGAACGGCTGCGGCGTCTCGTCATCGCCCGCGACGGCGGGTGCGCCTACCCCGGATGCCTCTCGACCGGACACGTCGACGTTCACCACGTCGAGCACTGGAGCGACGGCGGGCGCACCGACCTCGTCAACCTCGTCGCCCTGTGCGCGTTCCACCACGACACGCATCACGCGGGTGCCTTCGGTATCGAAGCCGACGAGGACGACCCGGGTCGGTTCGTGTTCACCGGCCGCGGCGGGTGGCGGCTCGAGCCGCTGCATGCGGCGCCCGACCCGCCGCCCTCAGGCGAGGACGATGCGCCGTTGGACGCCGACCGCGAGGAGGAGTCTCCGCCGACGTGGCAGGGCCCGACCGGTGAGCACCTCGACCTGCACTGGGTCGACATCATGCCGAACCCGCCGCCGCCGTCCGCCGCCTGAATCAGGCAGGGCACCTGACCCATGACCGACGGGCCACACGACCAGTCTCGTCCTAGAGTCGCTCCGTGACGACTGTGACGGTTGCGCCAGAGCTGCTCGGGCGGCTTGCGCGCGAGGACCGCCGGCCCGGCTCCGAGCATGGGTCGCCGGCCTTCCTCGTCCGGGCCGAGGACGTCGAACTGGCTGCC
>JBAUUB010000446.1:0-2472 GCA_049582485.1 Dermatophilaceae bacterium | reverse complement strand
GTCACGGCGCGGTCCACGACCCTGGCGCGGCGCGGTGGCCTGCTGGGCCGCGAGCTCGCGCGCGGTCATGTCGCCCTTGTAGATCCACACCTTGACGCCGATGCGACCGAACGTGGTCTTGGCCTCGTAGAAGCCGTAGTCGATCTGCGCACGAAGGGTGTGCAGCGGCACGCGACCCTCGCGGTAGAACTCGGTGCGGCTCATCTCGGCGCCGCCGAGACGACCGGAGACCTGGACCCGGATGCCCTTGGCGCCGGCGCGGGTCGCGGACTGCATGCCCTTGCGCATGGCCCGACGGAAGGAGACACGCGCCGAGAGCTGCTCGGCGATGCCCTGCGCGACGAGCTGGGCGTCGATCTCGGGGTTCTTGACCTCGAGGATGTTGAGCTGGACCTGCTTGCCGGTGAGCTTCTCGAGCTCACCCCGGATGCGGTCGGCCTCCGCGCCACGGCGGCCGATGACGATCCCCGGGCGGGCGGTGTGGATGTCCACGCGGACCCGGTCCCGGGTGCGCTCGATCTCGACGCGGGCGATTCCGGCGCGCTCCATGCCCTCGGACATGAGCTTGCGGATCGCGACGTCCTCCTTGACGTAGTCGCGGTAACGCTGACCCTCGTTGGTGGAGTCGGCGAACCAGCGGCTCTTGTGGTCGGTCGTGATGCCGAGTCGGAAGCCGTGCGGGTTGACCTTCTGTCCCATCAGCGGGTGCCTCCGTTCTTCTTCTCGACAGACTTCTTGGGCGTGGTCTGGACGACCACGGTTATGTGGCTGGTGCGCTTGTTGATGCGCGAGGCCCGGCCCTGTGCGCGGGGGCGGAACCGCTTCATGGTCGGCCCCTCGTCCACGAACGCCTCCGCGACGACGAGGTCACGCTCGTCGAACGGGCTGGCGTGCTGGTCGGCGAGGAACCGGGCGTTGGCGATGGCGCTCTGCAGCACCTTGCGGACCGGGTCGCTCGCGGACTGCGGCGCGAACTGCAGCGCGGTGACCGCATCGACCGCGGCCTTGCCGCGGATGAGGTTGACGACGCGACGCGCCTTCATCGGCGTGACGCGCACGTGCCGCGCGACGGCGCGAGCTTCCATGGCCTGCTCTTCCTGGGTGACGTTGGGGGTTGCCATCAGCGACGACGTCCCTTCTTGTCGTCCTTGACGTGACCCTTGAAGGTCCGCGTCGGGGCGAACTCACCGAGCTTGTGGCCGACCATCGACTCGGTGACGAACACCGGGACGTGCTTTCGGCCGTCGTGCACGGCGAAGGTGTGGCCGAGCATGTCCGGACTGATGACCGAACGGCGTGACCAGGTCTTGATGACGTTCTTCGTGCCCGCTTCGTTCTGAGCGTCCACCTTCTTCTGAAGGTGGTCGTCGATGAAGGGGCCCTTCTTCAAACTACGAGGCATGTGTCGAGGCTCCTATCAGCGCTTCTTGCCAGTACGACGGCGGCGAACGATCATCTTGTCGCTGGCCTTGCCGGGGCGGCGGGTGCGGCCCTCCGGCTGTCCCCACGGGCTGACCGGGTTCCGGCCGCCGGAGGTCTTGCCCTCACCACCACCGTGCGGGTGGTCGACCGGGTTCATGGCGACACCACGGACGGTCGGGCGCTTGCCCTTCCACCGCATGCGGCCGGCCTTGCCCCAGTTGATGTTGGACTGCTCTGCGTTGCCCACCTCACCGACCGTGGCGCGGCAGCGCAGGTCGACGTTGCGGATCTCACCGGACGGCATGCGCAGCTGAGCGTACGGCCCGTCCTTGGCGACGAGCTGGACACGCACCCCGGCCGAGCGGGCGATCTTCGCGCCACCTCCCGGCCGGAGCTCGACGGCGTGCACGACCGTACCGGTCGGGATGTTGCGCAGCGGCAGGTTGTTGCCGGGCTTGATGTCGGCGCCGGGGCCGTTCTCGACCATGTCCCCCTGACGGAGGCGGTTCGGCGCGAGGATGTAGCGCTTCTCACCGTCGGCGTAGTGCAGCAGCGCGATGCGCGCGGTGCGGTTGGGGTCGTACTCGATGTGAGCGACCTTCGCCGGCACGCCGTCCTTGTCGGCACGGCGGAAGTCGATGACGCGGTAGGCGCGCTTGTGTCCACCACCGATGTGACGGGTCGTGATCCGGCCGCTCGCGTTGCGTCCGCCGGTCTTGGTCAACGGCCGCACGAGCGACTTCTCCGGCGTGGAGCGAGTCACCTCGACGAAGTCGGCGACGGAGCTGCCGCGACGACCCGGCGTGGTCGGCTTGTACTTACGGATACCCATGGTTCCCTAATCCCTTCGCAGCAGGCGTCAGACGCCCGCGCTCCCGAAGATGTCGATCGAACCCTCGCGCAGGGTGATGATGGCGCGCTTGGTGTTCTTGCGCTTGCCGAGCCCGAAGCGGGTCCGGCGGGCCTTGCCCTGGCGGTTCATGGTGTGGACGGAGTCGACCTTGACCTTGAAGATCTGCTCGACGGCGATCTTGATCTCGGTCTTGTTGG
>JBAUUB010000445.1:0-1973 GCA_049582485.1 Dermatophilaceae bacterium | reverse complement strand
CGAGTCGATGCTGAACCACTTCGAGGCCTGCCGGAGCCTGTGGGCCTTCCGCGTGATCGGCCTCGTCCGCCGCGTGGAGGCGGCTACCCCCCTCGACGACGACGGCCTCGAGTTCGTGCTCCCGCAGGAGGGGGCCTAGCCGGGGTGGTCGATCGCGTCCCGGCCGATCTCGCCGGGAAGACCTGCGTCGTGACCGGGGCGAGCGCGGGGATCGGACTCGCCGCCGCCCGCGAGCTCGCCCGCCTCGGCGCGCGCGTCGTGATGGCGGTGCGCGACCCCGAGAAGGGAGAGCGCGCGCGTCGCTCGGTCATGGGCGCGACAGGCCGCGAGGTCGAGATGGCGGTGGTGGACCTCGCCAGCCGCAGGTCGATCCACGCCTTCGCCCGGGATCTCGCCGCCCGCCACCCGAGGCTCGACGTCCTGGTGAACAATGCCGGCATCTGGTCCGCGAGCCGCAGGCTCTCGCCGGACGGCGTCGAGCTGGTCTGGGCCACGAACGTCCTCAACTACTTCCTCGTGACCGACCTCCTGCTGCCCCGGCTGAGGGCGGCCGGGAAGGCGCGCGTGGTGAACGTCGCCTCGCAGCTCGCGGGCGACCTGGACCTCGACGACGTGCAGTTCGAGCGGCGCCCGTGGTCCGGCCGCGCCGCCTACGCGCAGAGCAAGCAGGCGGACCGCATGCTCACCTGGGCTCTCGCGCGCCGGCTCAGCGGGACCGGGGTCACCGCCAACGCGATGCACCCTGGCTTCGTGGCCACCGAGATCTTCGGCAAGGGTGGGGGGCTGGTGAGCCTGGGCGCCTCGCTCTACTCGAAGATCCGCGGCCGTCGCCCCGAGGAGGGCGCCGACACCGTCGTGTGGCTCGCGGCGAGCCCCGACGTCGAGAACCGCAGCGGCCTCTTCTGGATCGACCGTCAGGAGCGCCGCTGCCGCTTCCGCGACGAGGCCGGCGAGGAGGCCCTGTGGGCCCTCTGCCAGGACATGTCCCGAACCGCGTGAAACGCGGCTGGGCTACACTCCATCTACCAATGCCGACCAAGCAGCAGTTCAAGGTGGGCCTCGTGCAGATGGCCATGTCCGCGCGGCCCGGGGAGAACGTCGAGAAGGCGGCGGCGAAGGTGCGGGACGCCGCGAGCCTCGGGGCGGAGGTCGTGTGCCTCCCCGAGATGTACCGCACCCCGTACTTCTGCCAGAAGGAGGACCACGCCTTCTTCGCGCTGGCGGAGACCGTGCCGGGGCCGAGCACCGAGGCCCTCTCCCGCGCGGCGAGGGACGCCGGCGTGGCCGTCGTCGTCCCCATCTTCGAGCGCCGCGCTCCCGGCGTCTTTCACAACAGCGCCGTCATCCTCGACGCGGACGGGTCCGTCACCGGCCTCTACCGCAAGATGCACATCCCGGACGACCCGCTCTTCTACGAGAAGTTCTACTTCGCGCCCGGCGACCTCGGCTTCCAGGCCTTCTACGTGAGGCCCGGCCGCATCGGCACCCTCATCTGCTGGGACCAGTGGTACCCCGAGGCGGCACGGCTCACCGCGCTGCGGGGCGCCTCCGTCCTCTTCTACCCGACCGCGATCGGCTGGCACCCGAGCGAGAAGGCGGAGCACGGCGTCTCCCAGCGCTCGGCCTGGCAGACGATCCAGCGGTCGCACGCGATCGCGAACGGGGTCTACGTCGCGGTGGTGAACCGCGTGGGCCACGAGATCCCCGCCGAGGGCGGCGACGGGCTCGAGTTCTGGGGCACGTTCTTCCTGGTCGATCCCTTCGGCGTCGTGATCGCCGAAGCCTCGACCGAGCGCGAGGAGACCCTGGTCGGCGAGGTGAGCCTGCCCCGCATCGACCAGGTGCGGACGCACTGGCCCTTCCTCCGCGACCGCCGCATCGACGCCTACGCCGGCATCGACCGGCGCTTCCTCGACCGGGAGTAGCCGGCGGTGGCCGCGGGTGAGAGCGTCCGCATCCTCGAGGGCGTGAGG
>JBAUUB010000444.1:0-2913 GCA_049582485.1 Dermatophilaceae bacterium | reverse complement strand
GAACCACTCATCCCCATGACCACAATCTGCAGCCCCATCGGGAAACACCCGGCGGAGAGACGCAGTCGGTGGCGGGTCGAGTTCGGTGCGTGGTCTGGTTACTCGTAGGGGTCGGTGATGTCGCGCAGTGAGGTCAGGGCGTGCCGGAGCTGGTCCATGAGCTCGTCGCCGAGGTGGGCGCGCCATTCGGCTTCGATGCGGTCCTCTTCGGCGCGCGCGATCGGCAGGGCGGCTTCGGCGCGGGGGGTCATCTTTACCAGTCGTGCCCTGCCGTCGGAGGGGTCCGGCACGCGTTCGACGTAGCCGGCTCGCTCGAGTTTGTCGATCAGCGCGGTGGCTGTCTGTTTGGCGATCTGGGCGCGTTCGGCCAGCACACTCAACCTGGTCCCCTCGACGTCCACTCCCATCGCGAGCCGGCTTTGCGCGATAGTCAGGTCATCGAAGCCAGCGTCGTGCACGGCACGGAAGATCCGGTCCGCGGCCGCGCGGGAGGCGATGAACATCAGCAGGCTGGCCGGCAGCTCCCGGGTCATCAACGCACCTCTTCACATAGTCCCATAGACGAACTATAGTAGTTCGATCATGGGACTAGCGTAGCGAGCCAAGGAGATCCCCGTGACGAAGACACCTGATGCGAGCGTGGTCGACTTCTGGTTCGACCCGGTGTGTCCGTACTCCTGGACCGCGTCCCGGTGGCTGCGGGAGGTCCAGCAGCACAGGGAGCTGCGGGTGCGTGGTCACGTGATGAGCCTGTACCTGCTTAACGAGCACCGCGACGACGTCGAACCGGCCTACCGGGCGAACGTCGAGGCCACCCGCGGACCCTCCCGGGTGGCGACCGCCGCAGTTGCCCGGTTCGGTGAGCAGGTCCTGGACGGCTTCTACACCGCCTTCGGCGAGCTCGTCTTCGACCAGTGGCGCCGTCCCAGCAACGCCGAGTACCACGCTGCGGTCCGCACGGCGCTGACCACGGTGGGGTTGCCGGGCGACCTGGCGGACGCGATGGAGACCGACGAGCACGACGAGGCGATGCGGCGCAGCCACGAGCTCGGCGTCGCCCTGGTCGGTGGGGAGGCGGGCACGCCGATCACCCGCATCGACGGGGTCGCGTTCTTCGGCCCGGTCCTCAACGCCATCCCCCGCGGCCAGGACGCCCTGCGGGTCTTCGACGGGGCGCGGCTGCTGGCCGGCTACCCGCAGTTCTTCGAGCTCAAACGCACCCGGGAACGCCCACCGGTGTTCACCTGAACGGAGGATCGCCATGACCGCCATGTCCCACGCCGACACCGATGCCCTGTGGGCCGGCATCGACGACCAACGGGCCCGCACCGCCGACCTGCTCGAGCAGCTCACCGCCCAGCAGTGGGAGCACCCCTCGCTGTGCCAGGGCTGGACCGTGCGACACGTCGCCGCCCACCTGACCGGGCAACAGCAACGCATCCGGGACGTCGCCGCCTTCATCGCCCACCACCCACGGCTGCTGCGCGCCCCCACCCTGAACGCGAGCATCCGCGACTCCGCCCTCGTGCAGGCGCAGCTGCTGACCAGCCAGGAGATCATCACCGCGATCAGGGCCATGATCGGCTCCCGACGCCACAACTTCTTCGTCACCCCGTTGGAGACACTGACCGACATCCTCGTCCACAGCCAGGACATCGCCATCCCGCTCGGCCTGGACCTGAGCATGCAACCGCAGGCGGCCTCCTTCGCCGCCACCCGACGCTGGGACACCCGCAACACCTGGCTCGCCTCGGTCAACCGTCGCCTCCCCCTGGACGGCTACCGTCTCACCGCCACCGACACCGACTGGACCCGTGGGCACGGACCCGAGCTCGCCGGGCCGATCGGGGCGCTGCTGCTCCTGCTCACCGGCCGCGATGCCGCCCTCGACCAACTCACCGGTGACGGCACCGACGCCCTGCGCGCCGCTATCACCGCAGCGGTCTAGGAGCAGCCCGCGTCGCAGCCCGAGAACTCCGACGGTTGCAGCAGGAACGTCGAGCGGCGGCCGCGACATGGGGCCTGCGCGGGCCCGTTCGACCTAGCGCACCATCCGGATCTCCACCAGCCCGTCCAGATCCGGATCGACCTGCTCGATACCGTCGCTGGTGAACCCGTTCCTCTCATAGAAGCGGCGAGCCCGGCCGTTGGCCTTGGCCACCCACAACTGCGCCCTCTGCTCACCCAAAGCCCGGTCAAGGAGAGCCTGCCCGACACCCTGTCCGTAGCAGTCGGACAGCACGTAGAGCGCGTACAGCTGCTCTTCGCGCACCGGCGGGTGCCCCTGATGCTCGGACGCCGGACCGTGGGCAGCAAACCCCACGATTCGCCCCTCTCGCCGGGCAACGAGCACCCGCTCCCGAGACTCCCCTTCCAAGAGACGACCCGACCACATCACCCGCCGACTCTCGCGTGCCTCCTCGTCGTAGAAGCGCTCCGGCAGCAGCCCTGCATAGGCTTCCCGCCACGCCCGAACATGCACCCACGCCAGTTCTTGCGCGTCATCCAAGCGCGGCGTCACCACCTCAAAGTCCGCGGCTCCCACACTGCATGCTCCCACGACCCAGCCCGCCCCGACCCAGGTCGACAGCCGGCGATGTGACGCAACGTCTCGGAGTACACAAGGTCAGCTATCTTGAAGTCGACATCGAGGAGGCTGAATGAAGCTCCACCACGTCCAGATCGCGTTGCCCACCGGTCAGGAGGAACAGGCTCGCCGCTTCTACTCGGATGCTCTGGGACTGACCGAGGTAGCCAAGCCCCCCGACCTCGCCGGGCGGGGTGGATGCTGGTTCCGACACCTCGACGGCGAGATAACGACTCTCGAGATACATCTCGGGGTCGAGGAGCCTTTCACGCCCGCGAAGAAGGCGCATCCCGCGATCTTGGTCGACTCCGTGCAAGGCCTGCAGG
>JBAUUB010000443.1:0-7777 GCA_049582485.1 Dermatophilaceae bacterium | reverse complement strand
GGACAGCACTGACGCATACCGTTCCACAGGGGCCAGTGCGGCTGAGCATCCGGGTCCGCCCGGGTGCCGGCCGCACTGCCGTCGGTGGACGGTACGGCGACGAGGGAGCGCTGGTCGTCGCCGTCCGTGAGCGAGCTGTCGACGGAGCTGCGACGGAGGCGGCGATACGGGCGGTCGCTGGGGCGTTCGGGCTCTCCCTTGCCCAGGTCCGGCTCGTGACCGGACGCACCGCCCGGACCAAGATTCTCGAGCTGGACGGATCCCCGGAGGACCTCCGCGAGCGCCTCCAGCGACTCCTGGAGGGACCAGCATGGTCGAGGTGACCCCCGCCGAGTTCGACGAAGCCGTGAGCGCTGCGCTGGATGGTGTTCCGTCGGCACTGATGGACATGCTGGACAACGTTGCCTTCTTCGTGGAGGACGAACCGTCCGCCGAGTACCCCGACGACCTGCTCGGCATCTACGAAGGCGTTCCGCTGACCGACCGGGATCTCGGCTGGGCCGGAGCGCTGCCCGACCGGATCACGCTGTACCGCGGCCCGTTGACACGGATGTGCGAAGACGTCGAGGAGCTCGAGGACGAGATCACCATCACCGTCGTGCACGAGATCGCGCATCACTTCGGCATCGACGACGAGCGTCTGCACGAGCTCGGCTGGGGCTGACGGAACGGCCCGCCGGATACGTGAACAGCCGAGCCCGCCGCCGCGCGAGTCGAGCCGCTCAATCCCGCGAGGCCGTGCGCCGCGCCATTCGTTCGTGCACGGCACCGGGGAGACATCCGGCCGCGACCACTGCTGCTGCAGCCGCGTCGTCGCCCATGGCGGCAGCGAACGCCACTCGCAGATCGACGCCGTGGTCCGGCGGTATCAGTGGCTCTATCGCATCGCCAGGACGGACCCGCCCGCCGGTGATCACCCTGAAGTACGCGCCACAGCGGCCCCGTTCGGTGAACCGCCGTAGCCAGGCCCGCTCCCCCAGATGCGCTTGGAAGGTCGCACATGGCTGCCGGGGAAGGGACACCTCGAGAACGACATCGGTGCCGACCCGGACCCGCTGGTTGATCACAAGCATCTCGAGGTCGAGCCCGGAGGTCGTGATGTTCTCACCGAAGAAGCCATCCGAGAAGCGGCGACCGAGCTCGCCTTCCCACCAGGTCAACTCTTCATGGGAGTAGGCGTACACCGCCTTGTCCGGTCCGCCATGATGCCGTCGGTTGCCGACGTGGTCGCCGGCCACCCCACTGTACCCACCGTCTCCCCGAGGTGCCATGATCTCGATCGCCCCACGCGGTCGCTTCTCGATACCCGTGAGGTAGCTTCCGCGTCCAGAGGGCGCGCCGGGCTCACCGACGTTCACGGAACGCACGCGGGCGTCGCTCATCGCCACCGCTCGACCCCTTGAACGCGGTCAGTTGGCGTGCTGGCCCCTGAAGTACTCGAACGTCCACCCGATCAGCGCCGGCACCCCGATGAAGGCACCGATGGCGAAGATCCACCACCCCATCGCCACTCCGAGGAAGAGCAGGGCGGCCGAGAAGGCGAGTGCCAGGGGCCACCAGCTGTGGGGGCTGAAGAACCCGAAGTCGCCTTGGATCTGCTCGATGTTGCCTCGCGGGTCATCCTCGGGTGCCGGATCGAGGCGACGCTCTGTGACGTGGAGGTAGCCGGCGATGAACCAGAAGAACAGGGCCGACAGGAGCAGACCCACGATGCCGACCGGCTCGAAGCGGTCCGGTAGGTAGTTCAGGCCCCAGACGGTGTAGATCGCCGACACGACGACGAAGAACACGCCGAGGACCGTGAACAGCTTGACGGAGTAGCGCATCGGTCAGTGCTCCTTCCGAGCGGCCAGCATCGCTCGCGCCTCGTCCAGGTCGGCCCGCACGTCGCGGGGGACCGACTCGGGGTGGTGCAGGTCGAAGGCCGGTCGCTCGGAGCGGATCCGGACGATGGAGTCGAAGTTGTGCCGCGGTGGCGGGCATGAGGTGGTCCACTCCAGCGACGCCCCGTAACCCCACGGGTCGTTGCTCTCCACGAGCGGCGCGGTCTTCCAGGTCTTCCAGACGTTCCACATGAACACGAGGGTGGAGATGCCCAGGACGAAGGAGGACACGGTGGATATCTGGTTGAAGAACCGGAACCCGTCCTCGACCAGGTAGTCGGCGTACCGGCGGGGCATGCCCCAGATGCCGAGGACGTGCTGGATGAAGAAGGTGCCGTGGAACCCGACGAACAGCAGCCAGAAGTGCAGCTTGCCGAGACCCTCGTCGAGCATGCGGCCGGTGAACTTCGGCCACCAGAAGTAGAAGCCGGCGAACATCGCGAACACCACGGTGCCGAAGACGGTGTAGTGGAAGTGCGCGACGACGAAGTAGCTGTCGGAGAGGTGGAAGTCCAGGGCAGGCATCGCCAGGATGACACCCGTCAGCCCTCCGAAGAGGAAGGTGATGATGAAGCCCACGGCCCAGAGCATCGGGGTCGCCATGACGACCTTGCCGCCCCACATGGTTCCGATCCAGTTGAAGAACTTCACTCCGGTCGGCACGGCGATGAGCATCGTCATGATCGCGAAGAAGGGCAGCAGCACCTGGCCGGTCACGTACATGTGGTGGGCCCACACGCTCATCGACAGGGCCGCGATCGCGATCGTCGCGTAGACCAGGGTCTTGTAGCCGAAGATCGGCTTGCGCGAGAAGACCGGGATGACCTCGGAGATGATGCCGAAGAACGGCAGCGCGATGATGTAGACCTCTGGATGACCGAAGAACCAGAACAGATGCTGGTAGAGCATCGGTCCGCCGGCCGCCGGGTCGTAGATCGACGCGCCGAACTGACGGTCGGCACCCAGCGCGAGCAGGGCGGCGGCGAGGACGGGGAAGACGAGGAGCGCGAGGATCGAGGTGACCAGGACGGTCCACGTGAAGATCGGCATCCGGAACATCGTCATTCCGGGAGCGCGCATGGTCAGGATCGTCGTGATGAAGTTGACCGCACCGAGGATCGTGCCGAAACCACCGAGGGCGAGACCGAAGATCCAGAGGTCTCCACCCAGACCCGGGCTGTAGACGATGTCGCTGAGCGGGACGTAGGCGAACCAGCCGAAGGACGCGGCGCCGTCCGGCGTGAGGAACCCGGACGCGGCGATGAGGCCACCGAACAGATACAGCCAGTAGGCGAACATGTTCAGTCGCGGGAACGCGACGTCCGGGCTACCGATCTGCAGGGGGACGATGGCATTGGCGAAGGCCGCGAACAACGGGGTGGCGAACAGCAGCAGCATGATCGTGCCGTGCATCGTGAACAGCTGGTTGTACTGCTCGGCGTTGTCGACGATCTGCAGGCCCTCGGTGTACAGCTCGGCCCGGATGAGCAGGGCCATCGCGCCACCGACCAGGAACCACACGAACGAGGTGATGAAGTACAGGTTGCCGATGACCTTGTGGTCGGTCGTCGTGATCCACTTCAGGACCGTCGCGCCCGGAAGGATCTTGCGACGCGCCGGCGCCCCCTCGGCGGTGCGCAGGTAGGTCGTGCTCTCCGATGCCGCGCTCACGGCCGGATCCCCTCAGGAAGGAGCTCGATTTGGTTGTCCATGATCTCCTCCATGTTCAGCGAGGTGCCCAACAGTCCCGTCTGACCCTTGTCGGCCAGCTCCTGCATGTGGGCGTCGTACTCGTCCTGCTCCACGACCCGGACGTTGAACAGCATGTTCGAGTGGTAGGCGCCGCACAGCTCGGCGCACTTGCCCTGGAAGGTGCCGGTCTGGGTGGGGACCACCTGGAACTTGTTGACCCGGCCGGGCACCATGTCCATCTTCTGGAGGAACTGGGGCACCCAGAACGAGTGGATGACGTCGCGGGCCGTCAGGACGAACTCGGTCCGCTCCCCCACCACGAGGTAGAGAGTGGGCAGGGTCTCCTCGACCCCGGGCTCCCCGGTCAGGCGGGCCTGCGTGCCGACCTCATGGACGTCATCCATGACGTAGTTGAAGTCCCAGCTCCACCGCTTGCCCACCACGTTGATGACGTTGTCGGGCTGGGAGTCGGTGTCCAGGAGCACCTGCTCATCCCGCGCCGTGTAGAAGAACAGCACCGTGACCATGAAGATCGGCACGACGGTGTAGAGGACCTCGATCGGGATGTTGTAGCGCAGCTGCTCGGGCAGCTCGTCGTCGCCGTCCCTGCGCCGGTAGACGGTGATCGACCAGATGAGCAGAGCAAGGACGAGCACTCCGACCGCGATGGCGGCGATCCAGGCGCCCACCCACAGCCGGGTGACCCGCTCGGCACCTTCGGTGACGCCCTCGATGAGCAGACCGTCGGACCACCGGGCCCGTTCGCAGCCGGTCAGGACGACCGCCGCGAGAGTGATCGCTGCCAGGGAGGCGGCTCGGCGGGCGCGCCCACGCCTCCGGGGGACGCCGACGAGACTGTCAGACCTAGGCACTACGCACCCTCTCTCGAGCACAGCAAGCAGACACGTTCTCGGACAGGTTACTCCAGAGGCAGGGTCCCGGAGTGGGAGGGTCGGGATACCGTCGGTACGTGCCGCCACCCCTCCTTCTCGACGCCGCCCAGGGCCCCCTCCACCCTGCCGCACGAGAGACTCTGCTGGCCGCCGTGGACGCCGGCTGGGCTGATCCCCGAAGGTTGTACGCCGAGGGTCGGCGGGCGCGCGCCATGCTGGACCAGGCCCGCGAGATCCTCGCCGACGGCATCGGGGTGCGGCCCGCCGAGCTGAGTCTGCACCCGAGCGGTCCGGATGCCCTGGCCACGGCTCTCGAGGGTGTGCTGCACGCCCGACGCCGGCGCGGCCGCCGTCTCGTCGCCGGAGCCGTCGAGCATTCGGTGGTCCTGCGTGTCGGACAGGCGCGCGCGGCTCTCGATCCCGCCGACGCGCTCTCCCTCGTACCGGTCGACCGCCACGGGGCGATCGAACCCTCCGCCTGGGCTGCCGAGCTGCACGCCGGGAATGTCGGCGTCGCCTGCCTGCAGCAGGCGAACGGTGAGGTCGGCACCCTCCAGCCGCTCGAGGAGGCGTATGCGGTGGCCCGGTCCGCGGGCGTACCCCTCCTGTGCGACGCGCAGGCCTCCCTCGGCCGGCTTGCGCCCCCACGCGCCGCGGACGTCGTGGTCGGCAGTGCCGCGAGCTTCGCCGGCCCGCCCTCGGTCGGGCTGCTGGCCGTCCGCGAGGGCACACGTTTCGCCCTGCCCGGGCGGCGCCGCGAGGCCGAGCACGGACGCGCCGAGACCGACCCATGGGTCCCGCTGGCCCTGGCCGCGGCCGAGGCGTGGCGTCAGGTGGCGGCTGAACGCGAGCGCGAGTCGCGGGAGGCCGCCGCTCTGATCGAGCGGCTGAGACGCAGACTCGGTCAGGTGGAGGGTGTCGTCGTCGTGGGCGACCCCGACGACCGGCTCCCCCACGTCCTGACCGCCTCGGCGCTGTACGTCGACGGTGAGACGGTCGTGCACGCGCTGGCGCGTGAGGGCCTGCTCGTCGCATCGGGGTCGGCCTGCACTGCGTCGACGCTGGAGCCGAGTCATGTGCTGGCGGCCATGGGTGTGCTCACCCAGGGGAACGTGCGGGTCACCCTGCCGCTGGCGGCTGTCGCACCCGAGCGGGCGGAGGCCGTCGAGCGGCTGCCCGCGGCGCTCGGCGAGGTGCTGACCACAGCGCGCGCCGAGCTGTGGTCGGACCTCGGGGACCACGACCGTTCCGCCGCGAGCCCGACTCTGGATGCCAGGGGCTCGCTCTGTCCGCAGCCCATCATCGACCTGGCGCGCTGGTGGCGACACAATCCCGACGCCGTCGGGGTCCTCCTCCTCGCCGACGACGAGGCCGCGCGGGTCGACGTCCCCGCGTGGTGCCGGATGACCGGGCGCGACCTGCAGGAGGTGACGGACCTCGACGAGGGGGGCACCGCATACCTCGTCGGGCGGGGCCGACCCGCGGACCAGGGGTCAGTCCAGGACGAGTGAGGGAGCGTCCATCGCCCGTTCGAGCCGCTCGACGTACTCGGTCCGCGGGATCTCGACGACCCCGAGCGAGGCCAGGTGGGGTGTGCGCCACTGCACGTCGATGAGCCGATCGTGCGCAGCGCCGGATACGCCGCGTCGGTACACCCGGTCGACCAGCCCGAGGAGGGCGACCTTGGATGCGTCGGTCTCCCGGTGGAACATCGACTCACCGGCGAAGAACCCGCCGATGAGAACGCCGTAGAGCCCGCCGACCAGGCGCCCGTCACGCCAGGTCTCGACCGAGTGCGCCCAGCCCAGCTCGTGCAGGCGCGTGTACGCGGCCATGATCCGCGGGGAGATCCACCGACCGCTGCGGGTCGGGTCCGCGCAGGCAGCGACGACCTCGGCGAAGCACGTGTCGACCCGGATCTCCATGCGCCGCGCGGAGCGGGCCAGGGAGCGCGACACGTGCATACCGCCGGGGAGCAGGACGCCGCGCGGGTCGGGTGACCACCATCCGATCGGCGGTGCGCCGTCGCGTCCGATGCCCATGGGGAACAGGCCGGCGCGGTACGCAGCGAGCAGCGTCCCGGGCTCGAGGTCGCCGCCGACTGCGAGCAGGTCCTCCCCCGGTTCGGCACGGTCGAGCGAGAAGCCCCACCGCGACGGCGGCGGCTCGAGCGGTCGTCCCGACGGCACGCCGCTCAGGGCCCCGGGCAGCGCAGGTGCGGCTCGATCTCGGCGGCGGACTCCTCGCCGTAGCTGGCGCGCAGCCGTTCGAGGAACGCGCCCTTGGACAGGCGGTACTCCTGCGTCCCGACGGTCTCGATGACGTATGCGGCGAGCACCGACCCCAGCTCGGCGCACCGGCGGTGCGGGAGACTGCTGACGAGACCGGTGAGGAAGCCGGCGCGGAAGGCGTCTCCGACCCCGGTGGGGTCGACCGGCGTCACCCCGACGGCGACGTCGACGTGCACCGGATCCTCTCCCCGCGTGTAGATCGTCGCGCCGTCCCTGCCCTTCGTCGTCACCCGCGTGGTGACGCGATCGGCGATCTCGTGCGAGGACCAACCCGTCTTGTGCTCGGTCAGGTGCGACTCGTACTCGTTGGTGAACAGGTAGTCGGCTCCGTCGATGAGGCGTCGGATGAACGCTCCGTCCGCGAACGCGAGCTGCTGGCTGGGATCGGCGACGAAACGCAGCCCACGACTGCGGCACTCCTCGGTGTGCCGCAGCATCGCCTCGGGGTCGTCCGCCCCGATGAGCACGAGGTCGAGCCCGCCGACCCGGTCGGCGATCGGGCCGAGCTCGATGGTGCGGGCCTCGGCCATCGCGCCGGCGTAGAACGTGGCCATCTGAGCCATGTCGGTGTCGGTCGTGCAGACGAAGCGGGCGGTGTGCAGGGTCTCGGAGACGTGCACCGACTCGCAGTCCACACCGTGCCGCTCGAGCCAGGACCGGTAGTCGGCGAAGTCCTCGCCGACGGAGCCGACGAGGATCGGACGCTGACCCAGGTGGGCCATGCCGAAGGAGATGTTCGCCGCGATCCCGCCCCGGCGCACCTGCAGGTCGCTGGCGAGGAAGGACACCGAGATCTTGTCCAGCTGCTCGACGACGAGACTGTCGGCGAAGCGACCCTCGAACGTCATGAGGTGGTCGGTTGCGATGGACCCGCAGATGGCGATGCGCACGGTGCCAGACGCTACCCGATGAGCGGGTTGCTCTCGCCTGGGCTGGACCCCGGTCGGGGCCGAGGTCCCGGGCACGCGGCCGACCCCCGCCTCACCCGAGAGCACGGCGGCCCCGCACCCGTGTCGGG
>JBAUUB010000442.1:0-2584 GCA_049582485.1 Dermatophilaceae bacterium | reverse complement strand
GTCAGCGTCGCCGCGCTTCCGCCGCATCTCCCCGGTGGCGATCCGGCGCCCCGCCCGCACCGCACGGGCCGGGTGGCGCTCCTCGCGCTCGGGATCGTCCGGCACTACAAGGGTCTCGACCTCGTGCTGGAGGCCCTGCGCGAGGTTCCCGACCTGTCGTTGACGGTCGCGGGAGAGCTATGGGGGGCGGCGGGGGAGCGGGTCCGGGCGCTCGCGGCAGAGCCCGATCTCGTCGACCGCGTGAGCCTGCGGCCGGGCTACGTGCCGGCCGGCGACATCGCCGCGCTGCTCGCGAAGCACGACGCCATGGTGCTCGCCTACCGGTCGGCCACGGGATCGCAGAACGTGCTGCTCGCCCACCACCACGGACTGCCCGTGCTCGCCACCGACGTCGGCACCCTCGCCGCCCAGGTCCGCGACGGCGTCGACGGCCTCGTCGTGCCGGCGCAGGACCGTGCGGCGCTCGTCGATGCGCTGCGGAGCCTGGCCGACCGTCCGACGGTCGAGCGCCTGCGCGCCGGGATCACTGCGCCCGACCTGTCCGGGCCCTGGGCGCGGTACCTGGCCGCGATCGAGACCATCGCCGCTGTGCAAGCGGTCGGTGCGGTGTCGGGCGGTGAACCCGACCGCCGGCCGCCTCTGTCCGAGCGCGCGACGGACGCGACCGCGGCCCTGGCGACCGGCGCGGTGTCGGCGGCGCGCTCGGTCCGGTCGCTGACCCGCCGTGAGGCCGACCTCGGCCCGCGCGACCTGCCGGGCTGGGTCCGTCCGACCGACGTCCTGCTCTCCGAGGACGAGGCCGACGACGTCGTCGCTCTGGCCCGCTCGCTCGGCCTGCCCTGGCTGCCCGCCCTCCCCGGGAGCGCCGGGACGGATCGCCGCACCGCTGCCTGGGCCGCCCTCGGAGCGCTCTCCGCGGTGCTGCGGGTGCGCGACGGCGAGCGCCGATCCAGCCTGGTGGTGGACGCGGCCGGCACCTCCACGGTGTTCTCCCGCTGGGCCCGGACGATCGGGTATGCGCCGGTCGCCCTGCGCCTCTCCGACCCCGCCATCGACGCCGGGTCGCTCGACGTCGTGGTCCGGCTGCACCCGAACGGCTGCACGGCCGAGGATGTCGACCTCGCTCTCGCCGAGGCAGCCCGGCTGTTGCGCCGCGGCGGCCTGGTCAGCCTCACCCTCCCGGTGCACAAACCTGCCGGCGCGGCCGCTCGGGACGCGTCCGCGGTCAGCCCCGCGGACCTGCGCGCCGTGGCCGCCCGGGCCGACGCGATGGAACTGGCGCTCGTCGGCGACCTCGACCGAGACATCGCGCCGCTCCTCGGCGAGCTCGAGCCGGGAGCGGACGCGCTGGCCCGGTTGACGTTCCGGAGGCGCTGACGTGACGCGCGGCCGTCGCTCGATGCTGGCGATCTTCCGGCTGTTCCTCGGCCTGTTCGTGGTCGTCGCCGTGGTCGTCGCGCTCGTGCGGTCCTGGGACGATGTCGCCCCCTACCTCTCCGAGCTCAGCGCCCAGGGCGTCGGCGCGGCCCTGCTGCTGGCCCTGCTCGCCCCGTACTTCACGATGCTCGGCTGGCGGACCATGCTCACCGACCTCGGCAGCCCGCTGCCCCTGGCCCCTGCGGCGAGTGTCTTCTTCGTCGGCCAGCTCGGCAAGTACGTCCCCGGCTCCATCTGGGCCGTCCTCGCCCAGGCCGAGATGGGCTCGCGCCTCGGCGTCCCGCGGCGCCGCGTCGGCGTCACCGGTCTGCTCGCGATCGCGTTCGCGCTGCTCACCGGCGGGGCGATCGGCCTGCCGGCCCTGCCGGTCCTGCTCGGCCGCACCGAGATCGGGGCGTATGCGGTCGTCGCCGTCGTCGTCATCCTCGCCGTCGCCTGCTACCCGCCGCTGCTCAACTGGGGCATCACCCGCGGTCTGCGGCTGCTGCGCCGTCAGCCCCTCGAGCACGACCTCGCCGGTCGGGCCCTGGTCACGACGCTGGCGTGGTTCACCCTCGCCTGGTCGGTCAGCGGCCTGACGGTCCTCATGCTCGCACTCGACATCAGCGGTGCCACGCTGGACGGCTCGCTGCTCCTGACGTGCGTGTGCGGCTTCGCCCTGGCCTCGGCGTTCGGCATGGTGAGTGTCTTCTTCCCCGCCGGCTTCGGCGTCCGTGACGGCGTGCTGGCGCTCATCCTCGCGACGAGCATGCCCTTCGCGGCCGCTGTCGCGGTCGCCGTCGTGTCCCGCTTCCTCACCATCGCGGTCGACGTCCTCGTCGCGGGGGCGGGGTGGATGTGGGGCCGCGGTCACGACCTGCTCGACGACGACCTCGAGGCGCTCGCGGTTCCGGTTCCCGATGTCGACGGGCCAGATGTCGACGGGCCCGATGTCGACGGGCCCGAGGCGCCGCGGTGAGCGCGCACCGCCCGGAGGCAGACGCGCCCGGACCTGACCCGACCGAGCGCGGCGAGCAGCTTGCCTACAGCGAGCTCATGGACAAGATGCTCGACGAGGAGACCCGGCGCACCAAGGCACGCAAGCTCATCGCGATCGTCGAGCACGCCCTCGGCCGCAGCGACCTCGCCGGCCTGGACGCGCTCGATG
>JBAUUB010000441.1:0-1635 GCA_049582485.1 Dermatophilaceae bacterium | reverse complement strand
GTCCACGACTCTCGTTGCGTGACCGGCATGAGCACCCGTTGAGCTTTCATCCCGACTCCGAACCCGAGTCCTGACTCGATCGAGAACGTCTCGAGCCACTTCAGGTGTACTCCCCCTGGACAGGCAGAGCAATGATCAGAACTTGTGGATGGCGCTCGGCGAGGTGACGTGAAGTAGGTGCACCTCCCGAGCAGGATCGAAGCAATCACAAGGTTCTGATCAGGGTCGGCGTTGGCGCGCCGGCTCGGGAAGGTGCACCCATGCTCAAAGTAGTCCACGACGAGAACGAGACCAACGACGAGAGCGCTGTGGCGACGGGTGGGTCGCTGCTGGATGAGATTGTCCGCGACGGTGCCCGGGCGATGCTGGCCGCGGCGTTGCAGGCCGAGGTCGCCGCCTACGTCGAGGCGTTCACTGACCAGCTCGACGACGCGGGCAGGCGGTTGGTGGTTCGCAACGGCCATCACGAGCCGCGGGAGGTGATGACCGCTGCTGGCGCGATCCCGGTGCGGGCGCCGCGAGTCAACGACAAGCGCATCGACGAGGTCAGCGGGGAGCGCAAGCGGTTCGCCTCGGCGATCCTGCCGGCGTGGGCGAGGAAGTCGCCAAAGGTGGCCGAGGTGCTGCCGTTGCTGTACCTGCACGGGCTCTCCAGCGGCGACTTCGGTCCGGCGCTGGAGCAGTTCCTGGGTTCGGCTCATGGGCTGTCGGCGTCGACGATCACCCGGTTGACCAAGGACTGGCAGGACGAGGCGGCCGCGTTCAACACCCGCTCCCTGGCCGGTACGGACTACGTGTACGTGTGGGTCGACGGGATCCACCTCAAGGTCCGCCTCGAGCAGGACAAGGTGTGCCTGCTGGTCATGATCGGCGTGCGCGCTGACGGCACCAAGGAGCTGGTCGCCCTCGATGACGGGCACCGCGAGTCGACCGAGTCCTGGCTGGACCTGCTCCGTTCGTGTAAGCGACGCGGGATGCGCGCGCCGGTGCTCGCGGTCGGCGACGGGGCGCTGGGGTTCTGGGCGGCGTTGCGTGAGGTGTTCCCTGAGACCGTGGAGCAGCGGTGCTGGTTCCACAAGATCGCGAATGTCCTCAATGCGTTGCCCAAGTCGGTCCAGCGTGGCGCGAAGGCCGCTCTGGCCGAGATCTGGAACGCCGAGGACAAGGAGCACGCCGAGAAGGCTGCCAAAGTGTTCGCGGCCGACTACGGGCTCAAGTGGCCCAAGGCCGCCGCGAAGATCACCGACGACCTCGACGTGCTCCTGGCGTTCTATGACTATCCGGCCGAGCACTGGCTTCACCTGCGCACCACGAACCCGATCGAGTCCACCTTCGCCACCGTCCGGCTCCGTCAGCGGGTCACCAAAGGCCCTGGATCACGAGCAGCAGGCATCGCGATGGCGTTCAAGCTGATCGAGTCCGCACAAGCCAGATGGCGCGCCGTCAACGCACCCCAGCTGGTCGCCCTCGTCCGAGCCGGCGCGACCTTCGAGAAAGGCATCCTCGTCGAACGACCCGACGAATCAGGAGGTGACCAGCAAGTCGCATGACACGCCGATCCACAGGTCTTGACTATTGCTCATGATGAAAAACCCGCACCCGCACCTATATAGGGACTTAGACCCTTCCAGGTTC
>JBAUUB010000440.1:0-23249 GCA_049582485.1 Dermatophilaceae bacterium | reverse complement strand
CAAGCAGCTGGCCTGCCGACTGACGGGCATGGGGTTCGTCTTCCAGCACGTCCACCTGCTCAAGAACCTGTGCCTGCTCGACAACCTCGTCCTGCCCGCGTAGCTCGCGGGCCGGTCCTCGCGCGCGGAGCTCACCGCACGGGCGTTGGCCTTGGTGGAGCGCACCGGTGTCGCCGAGCTCGCGGACCGCGACGTCTCAGCGGCCTCGGGAGGTCACCGGCGCGCTCGACTCAGCCGCCGCCGCCACCGAGATCATGGACATTCTCTGCGAGTTCAACGCCGAGGGCACGACGCTCGTGATCGTCACGCACGACGAAGGCGTCGCGGCCCGCACCGGCCGGGTCCTGCACATGCTCGACGGTGGGATCGTTGGCGAAGGGGCTCAGCGACCGCGGGCGGTCGAGCCTGGCACGCTGACGTCGACCCAGACGAGCCGGTGGTCCGAGCTGGGGAAGGGGAAGACGCCGGTGAGCCTCGACAACGGGTCGCTCAGCACCGGCCAGAAGACACCGGCATCCGTGATGCGCAGGTTCACCCTGGGCAGGACGTAGTCGGCGCGCAGGTTGCCGGGGGAGCTGTCGGAGAAGTCGGCGGTGTCGAAGCGTGGGTCGCTCAGGTGCGTCAGGTTCGCTCCGCCCTGCAGCGTGCTCGCCTCGACGGCGCCCTCGCTCGAGGGGGTGACCGTGGTGTTGACCAGGGGATGGTCGAGCAGCTGCTGGATCGCGCCGGGGATGCTGTCCCCGTCGAGGGGGTCGCTGTTCTGGTCCCCGGCGATGACGAACATCGAGCCGGGCTCCAGGCCGCCGGTCACGCCGTCGTCGTCATAGATGTAGGAGGACGTGGGACCGGGCGTGACGTAGTCGGCCCAGAACCGGATCTCGTCGAAGTTGCGTGTCCCGTTGCGGTCCTCGGGCCCGTCGAACACGGGCGGGGTCGGATGGCTGACGAGGAAGTGCACGTCCCGGGCGCCGATCCGGATCGGAACGTCCCAATGGCTCTTCGAGGAGAGCCGGAAGACGTCCAGCTCCTCCGGGGAGTACCAGTCCGCCGGCTCGGGGGTGTTCGGGTCGTCGGGAAGGAGCGCACCCGGCATGTCCTTCCACAGGAACGTCTGGAAGGTCCGGATGGCGGCGTGGTCGATCGGGTACTTGCTGTAGACCGCCATGCCGAACTGGCCGGGGAAGAAGCCGAAGCCGAAGGCGTCGTCCGGTCCGCCGATCACGCCGTTGTTGTTGAGGTCGAAGCCGGACGGGATGCCGGTGTTCGAGGGGGCCACGAAGGAGTACGGGTACTCGATCGGCTGGGCGCCCTCCTGGCTGACGGACAGGTAGTTCTCCTGGAAGAGCTCGACCGCCTCGCCGTCCTCGACGTAGTCGAACTCGTTGATGAGCAGGACGTCCGGCCGGGTGCGCTGGATGATCTCGGCCACGGCCTGCGCCTGGGCGTTGTCAGGTGTCGACAGGTCCGTGACGAGCTGACCCTCGAAGTTCCGGTTCAGCGACGCGTTGAAGGTCGCGAAGCGAACCGGATCGGGGGCGGCCTGGGCGGCCGTCGGCAGGGCGGCCGCCAGGGCGAGGAGGACCAGCGAGCTGAGGACAGCGATGACGGACCTGCGCATGAGAACTCTCCTCCGACGGGCGCCGGGTCCGGCCCCGGCTCACCCGGATCAGGCTACGCCGAGCCCGAGCGACCCGCTACCGAAGCGCGGAGCGCAAATGGAAGTACCCGAGAGCGGTTCAGTGCTGGTTCAAGTGCTGGTTCAGTGCTGGTTCAGTGCTGGTCAGCGTGGTCGGACCATCACGTCGACCTCGCCGGTCGCCTCCTCGATGTCGTGCTCGGCGGCCGCGATGAGCTCATCGGCGAGGTGCCGCAGTGCGCGGGCCACGGCCACCTCGTCGCCGATGTGCGCGTCACTGTCGTCGCCATGGCTGCGGTGGCTGGTTCCCTTCGCGGTCAGCGCCTCCGGGGAGTCGGCGAGCAGCGCGACGGTGGCGGTGGTGTCGTCACCCTTCTCGAAGAGGGTGATCCGCACGTTCCACTGCCGCGAGGTTCCGAGCTCGGGACGGGCGACGAGGTCGGCGTGGTGCTCGGGCTCGCTCTCGGACTCACCGTCGGTCACCCTCAGAGCGGCTCCCGGCCCCGGGAACATCGTGCTCTCGTGGCCGTCCTCCCAGCGCACGACGTACGGCGGTCCTCCGTTGGCCCCTCGGGCCTCCAGCACCTCACCTGCGCGGACCGGCTGGTTCACCAACTCGCCGGCCAGGATGATGTGGTCACCGGGCTTGGCTTTCATGGCTGCTCCTCACGTGGGTCGTCACCGCGGTGCAGGAGGATGCCGGGGCGGTGGCGACGGCCACGGCACCCACTACCGATTCTGCTCCCCCGCGACGCCCCAGGCTAGGGGGCCGGCGCGTGGCGCGCCTCACCGGGCCGGACGACTCGGCTCCGGCACCCTCGGGTACCTCAGAGCAGCGACTCGACCCCTGGAGCGGGACCGGTCTCGGCCTCGAGCGCCTCGGTGAGCAGGTCGACCAGTGCCTGCAGCTGGACGTCGGCCGAGGAGCCGACCTCCTCGTCGGAGCCGTCGAGGGCGCGGGCCGCCAGGCCCGCCTTGTCGTCGATGAGCTGGGCGATCCGGGGGTCGATCGTCTGTGCCGCGATGATCCGCCAGGCCGTGACGGGCTCGGTCTGACCGATGCGGTGGACCCGGTCGATGGCCTGGGTCTGCTCCGCCGACGTCCAGGACAGCTCGGCCAGCACCACGTTGGAGGCGACCTGCAGGTTCAGACCCACCCCAGCCGCGGTCAGGGAGCACACGACGACAGCCACCTCGGGGTCGGTGAGGAACGCCTCGATGTTCGCCGCGCGCGCCTTGGGCGTCTGGTCGCCCCGAATGGAGGCATACCCCACGCCGCGTCTGGCGAAGGTCTCCTCGGCCGCGTCCATGACGTCGATGTGCTTGGCGAAGAACACGACCTTCCCGACGCTGCGCGCCAGCTGGGCCGCGTAGTCGGCCGCCAGGCCCGCCTTGGCCTGTCCGATCCGGCGCATGACCGAGAACACGTTCTCGCCGCTCTTGGCCGAGTCGGCGTTCTCGCGCTCCCAGGTGGCCACTCGACGCACCAGGTCGTGGTCGATCCGCTCGACGTCGTCGACCCCCCTGCGGGCGGCGAGTGCCGAGTGGTACCGCGTGACCAGGCGACGGGTCAGCTCCTCCTCCGCGGCGCGGATCGAGCGTCCCGCCTCGTCGTCGATCTCCACCGGCAGGTCGGCGATCCGCCGAGCCGGGATGTCCGATGCCACGTCGACCTTGCGGCGGCGCACGATCCCCAGGTCGATGACGCTGCCGCGAGCGGCGGCCGAGAATCCCTGGTCGGCGGGTGTCAGGCCGGCCTCCTCGAGCGCCGCCATCAGCGCGTGCCGCGGCTTCTTGTCGTCGATCCAGCCGAGGAACTGCCAGATGGCGCGGAAGTCCTCGATGTCGTTGATCAGCGGGGTTCCGGTCAGGGCCATGAACAGGGCGTTGCGGCTGCGCGCGCGGATCCGCTCGGACAGCTCGAGGACGTGCCGGGAGCGTTGCGAGGACTTGTTCTTGATGAAGTGCGCCTCGTCGACGACCATGCTGCGGAACCCGTGGTTGCCCAGCCAGCCGACGTGCCGGTCGAGGATCTCGTAGTTGACGATGATGATGTCGGCGAAGCCGTCGGTGCTCTCCCCGTCACCGTGGATGACGGTCGCCCGGCGTCGGGGGGTCCACAGCTCGGCCTCGTGCGCCCAGTTCGCCTTGACGACGTTGGGGACGACCGCGAGCAGAGGGTATGCGTCGGCCGCCTCCGCCGCGAGCAGCGCCTGCGCCGTCTTGCCGAGTCCCGGTTCGTCCGCGAGCAGGAACGTGCGGTGGCCGGCCGCTGCGGCGGCCACGACCTGCGCCTGGTGGTGCATGAGCTCGAGGTCTGCGATGCCGTGGATGGCCTCCTCGGGCTCGGGCAGCGGCATGCAGGCGGCCTCGCCGCCCTGTTCGAAGGACCTGAAGAGGGGCTCGAGGAGCTCCCACCCGGCGAGGCGGTTGGTCCTCGGCCGGGGAGGCACTGCCGAGTACTCCGGCTGCAGGAAGGGGTTGGCGAGCTGGGCGGCGACCACGGTCTGCGGGACGACGCGCCGCGGCGCCGGGGCACTGACGTCCGGGGCGGACGGCTCGGGCTCTGGCTCCGGCTCCGGCTCTCGTCCGCCGGCGCGCAGCATGTCGTTCTTGAGGTCGACGGCGGCGTACGACAGGTCGGCGTCCTCGGCGAGCAGCTGCAGGAGCGACGTGTCCCGGGCCGCCGTCTTGGCCAGCACCGTCGCGACGTCGTCGAGGCGCTTCAACGCCCCGGTCGCCTCGGCGTCACGCAGGGTGGCGTCCGACTTGATGCGGGCCCGCTCCTCACGTACGAGCAGGGCGACGACCTGGAAGGCCGTGCGGTTGCTCGGCCGCACCTTGCCCCGACGGGCTGCCGCCTCGACCTGGCGGGCGGTCCTCGCCAGCACGGGGATCATGCCCGCCTCGTCGCCGTCCTGCGGGCGACGTCGGTCGCGTGTCGCGCCTGCGCGGCGCTGAGCTCGTTGAGCCAAGCGGATCCTTCTCCTGAATGGACACGGCACGGGGGCCGCATGCGGTGCCGCGTGCACCTGCTCGTCACGGGGCGGCTGTCACGTCGGGGCGGCCCGCGCGGGTGACATGCCTGAGGGCATCTGCCTGAGAGCCCATGCCTGAGGGCCCCAGGGGGACGAGGAGCCGCCTCCTCGTCGCCGGCGTTTCGCGGAACGACCGGTACGCGGGCCAGTCTACGCTCTCCTGCCCCTCGCCGGTACTGCGGGCGAGGCGCTCAGGCCGGCGTCGGGTCTGCGGCGCCCGGGCGGAGCAGGCGGTCCGCCACGTCGGTCATGCCGACCTCCCGCGCCGCCTCCAGCGGCGTCTGCCCCTCGAGCGGCGAGGTGGCGGTGGGGTCGGCGCCGCGGTCGAGCAGCAGGTGCACGACGTCCTCCCGTCGGGCGAGGATGGCGGCGACGAGCACGGTCGACTGGAACTCCGGGTGGACGAAGTCGACGTCGACACCGCGGTCGAGGTGGTATCGCACCAGCTCGAGGTCTCCGTCGCAGGCCGCGAGGAACATGTCCTTCCAGTCCCCGGCACTCATGTCGTGCCTCCGTTCGGCTCTGCGGACACCCCCTGACGGGGCGTCGCGGACGAGCCTAGTGGCCCGCCCGCCCGGCCGAGATGGTCGGGGTGCAGCGAGGTTGTACATAACTTCTACTTATGCTCATGCAAACCGTCACCGACACCGTCATCGCCAACAACGAGCAGTATGCGGCGCAGTTCAGCGGCCCGTTGCCGCTCCCGCCGGCCAAGGGCCTCACCGTGCTCGCCTGCATGGACGCCCGGCTCGACGTGTACCGCGCGCTCGGCCTGCGCGAGGGCGAGGCGCACGTCATCCGCAACGCGGGAGGTGTCGTCACCGATGACGCCATCCGCTCGCTCACCATCAGTCAGCGCCTGCTCGGGACGACGGAGATCGTGCTCATCCACCACACGGACTGCGGGATGCTCACGTTCACCGACGACGGGTTCAAGGAGTCCATCGCGGCCGAGACGGGCCTGCGTCCCAGCTGGGCGTGCGAGGCCTTTCCCGACCTCGAGGCGGACGTCGTGCAGTCAATCGCCAGGATCAAGGCCAGCCCGTTCATCCCGCACAAGGACTCGGTGCGCGGCTTCGTGTTCGACGTCGCCACGGGGCGGCTGATCGAGGTCGCTGCGGCCTAGCGTCGAGCACCTCTCTCGCCCGCGGAGAGAGAGGTGGGTCGACCCGCACGCGCAGATGGCGTGCGTCGGCGCCAGGCGAAGCCGACCCACGAGATCAGCACGACGACCGCGACGAGCAGCTGCGCGAGCGTCTCCTGCTCGCGCGGGTAGACCACACCCGCGATGTAGTGGTCGATGAAACCCGTCGCGGGGAGGGTCGCGTCGCCGGCGCGCCCGCGGCCCCAGCTCTCCACGTAGGTCAGCGGACAGGCCCAGCCGACGAGGACGTTGAAGAAGCCGTATGCGGCCGTGGCCAGGTGCACCCAGATCGTCCGCGGCCAGCGCCAGGCGAGGAAGCCGCCCACGACGAGGTAGGCCAGGAACGCGAAGTGCGCCACCATGGCCGCGTCGGCAAGCAGTCGGAACCACATGACCCCTCCAGCCTGACGGATGCGCACCCGGCTCGGGAAGGAGCTCTTGATATGCAAGTGATGACTTGCATATCATTGGTGCGTGGACATCTACCGGGCGCTAGCCGACGAGACCCGACGGGTCATCCTCGACGAGCTCGCCTCCCGGGACGGGCAGACGCTGTTCGAGATCTGCTCGGTCCTGATGACCCGGCACGGCGTGACGATCAGCCGTCAGGGCATCTCGCAGCACCTCGACGTGCTCGAGTCGGCCGGTCTGGTCGCGACCGAGCGGCGTGGTCGCAGCAAGCTCCACCACCTCACCCCCGAGCCGCTCGCCGAGATCAGCCGGCGGTGGCCCACGACAGGAAGGCCCCGGTCATGAAGATCAGCCTCACGAGCGTGTACGTCGACGACCAGCGGTCGGCTCTGCAGTTCTACACCGACGTCCTCGGGTTCGTGCCGCGCCACGACATCCCCTTGGGCGAGCACTCCTGGCTCACGGTCGCCGCTCCGTCGGACCCGGGCGGGCCGGAGCTCCTGCTTGAGCCCGCCGACCATCCCGCGGTCGGGCCCTACCGCGAGGCTCTCGTCGAGGACGGCATCCCGCTGGCGCAGTTCACGGTGGACGACGTCGAGGCGGAGTTCACGCGGCTCTCCGAACGGGGAGTGGTCTTCACCCAGCCCCCGACCGATGCGGGTCCGGTCGTGATGGCGGTGCTCGACGACACCTGCGGCAACCTCATTCAGATCGTCTCCGCAAAGCCCGCCCCCGGGGAGAGTGACGACGAGTAGCGTCGGCACCCCGACGAGATCAGAGGTGACCCATGGCGACACGCGTGTCGGTCGACGACTTCGCACGGGCCGAGACGGCCCGGATGTTCCACGACCTGCAGAGGGATGCCGGCGGTGTCAACACCTTCCGTCACAACCGTGAGCCGGCCCCGGTCGACGACCAGACGGTCATCCGGATGAACCGCGACACGCTCTACAGCTTCGCCGTCGTCGACCTGCGGGCCGGGGCGACGCTCGAGGTTCCCGAGGCGGACGCACGGTACCTGTCGGTCATGGTCGTCGACGAGGACCACCACGTCGTCGCCGTCTGGCACGACCCCGGCACCTACCGGCTCGACGAGGAGTCGGTGGGCAGCGCATACGCGTTCCTCGCCGTGCGGATCCTCGTCGACGCCTCCGACCCGGCCGACGTCGCGGAGGTGGCCCGGCTGCAGGACCGGCTCGTGCTGACCGCCGCGTCGGCCGAGTCGTTCGCGGCGCCCGACCTCGACCAGGCGAGCCTGGACGAGACCCGCAACGCGCTGCTCGTCCTGGCCAGCGGGCTGGTCGGCTTCGACCGGATGTTCGGGACACGGGATCACGTGGATCCGGTGCGCCATCTCATCGGGACCGCAGCCGGCTGGGGAGGGCTGCCGACCTCCGAGGCCGCCTACATGGGTGTCGACCCCCGCCTGCCCCCGGGTGAGTACGAGATGACCTTCCGCGACGTGCCCGTCGACGCGTTCTGGTCGGTGTCGGTCTACAACGCCGCCGGCTTCTTCGAGCCGAATCCGGCCGGCCGCTACACGGTCAACAGCGTCATGGCCCAGCGCGATCCGGACGGCCCGGTGACGGTCCGGTTCACGGCCGACCGCGAGGACACGACGACCCCGAACGCCATTCCGGTCCCCGAGGGCTGGAACGTCCTCATCCGCCTCTACCGTCCGAGGCCCGAGGTCCTCACCGGGGTCTGGACACTCCCACCGCTCGTTCCGGTCGGGAACGCGGGCGGCTAGCCCTGCGCCACCTCGACGGTCAGCCGGTCCGGTCCGACCCCGATCCGCACCGCGCGAAGGTCGGCCACCACGGCGTGGGCCGTTCTCAGCTCGTCGGCGGGGTGAGAGGTGGCCACCGCGAGCACGCTCGCACCCGCCGCGAGACCGGCCTCCAGCCCGGCAGGGGCATCCTCGACCACGAGGCAGCGCGTGACGTCGACGCCCAGTCCCTCGGCCGCCCGCCGGTACCCCTGCGGGTCCGGTTTGCCGGCGCTGACATCCTCGGCGGCGACCAGCACCCGCGGGATGGGGAGCCCGGCGGCGCTCAGACGGGCCCGCATGAGGGAGCCGGAGCCGGAGGTCACGGCGGCCCACAGGTCGGCGGGGACCGCGCTCAGGAGGTCGGACGCGGCCGGCAGAGCGACGACGTCGTCGAGATCGTCGAGCTCGAGCTGCTCGAGCTCCGCGACCGCAGTCGCCCGCTCGGCGACGGGCAGGAAGTCCGCGACCGTGTCCTCGGTGCGGCGGCCGTGACATACGGCGAGGATGTCCTCGGCGGGCAGTCCCCGCTGCGCCGCCCAGGCGCGCCAGGTCCGCTCCACGGTGCCGGTCGAGTCGACCAGCGTCCCGTCGATGTCGAAGAGGACGGCCTCGACGTCGAAGATCACCAGGTCACCTTATGCTTCTGCGCCGTGGGAATGAACTGGATCGGCTTCCGCCGCGACCCGACGACCGCCCGTGGCCTCGCCACGGACCCGGACCTGCTCGATGAGCTGATCGAGACCGAGGACGACGACGCGTGCCTCGACCTCGACAAGGCCTGGCACGGCATCCACTGGGTGCTCACGGGCAGCGCAGAGGAGACGGACGACCCCGCCTCCGATGCGATCCTCGGCGGCGATCCCATCGGCGAGGACCTGGGCTATGGACCTGCTCGGTTGCTCGGGGTGGACCGGGTCCTCACGGTGGCAGCTGTCCTGGGGACCCTGGATCTCGACGCGCTGGGCGCACGGGTCGACCCGGCTCGCATGCGGGAGGCCGAGGTCTACCCGGACATCTGGGACGAGCTGGATGTCTACGCCGAGTACCTCCGTCCGGCACTCGAGGAGCTGGCTGAGTTCTACGCCGCCGCGGCCGCCGCTCATGAGGTGGTCATCCAGGTCGTCACCTGAGAGGGGGGACGTTCGACCGATCATGCGACCGCAGTCGTCCTCCCGGGTGCGCGACTTCGGTACGGTCGAAGCGCGTCAGTCGAGCCGAGGAGGACGCCGTGACCCAACAACCGCCCCCACCGCCGCCCGGAGGCACCCCGCCGCCGCCCCCGCCCCCGGGAGGGACCCCGCCCCCGCCGCCGCCCGGAGGAGGGGAGCCGCCGCCGCCCTACTCGTACCAGCCGCCCCAGCAGGTGTCGTCCGCCGGCCAGCCGGGTGACCTCGGCACGCGGTTCGTGGCCAAGCTGATCGACTGGGTGCTGCTCGCCGTCGTGGTCGGCACGATGTCCGCGATCCTCGGACTCGCGGCCTTCGGGATGGGGATGCGCAGCAGCTGGGGTGCGAACGTCGTCGGCACCCTGATCTCGACGGCCATCGCCGTGGGCTACTACTCGTTCATGGAGTCCTCGAGGGGGCAGACGATCGGCAAGATGGTGCTCGGGCTGAAGGTCCAGAACCTCGAGGGGCGCAACCCGACGATGGAGCAGGCCCTCAAGCGCAACGCGTACTTCGCCATCTCGCTGATCGGCATCCTGCCGATCCTCGGCGGATTCATCGCCGGGCTCGCGTCACTGGCAGCCGTCATCTACATCGCGGTGACCATCAACAACGACACCCAGTGGCGACGCGGCTGGCACGACCAGTTCGCCGGCACCTGGGTCGCCAAGACACGCTAGGACCGCGCCCCTACAGTGGGCCGGGTGGACCGGACCGCTGCCTTCACCGCCGAGCGACCGCGGCTCGTCGGGCTCGCGACGCGGATCCTCGGTGACCACGCCGAGGCCGAGGACATCGCCCAGCAGGCCTGGATCCGGCTGCACGGAACGACCGAGGACGTCGACAACCCGGCTGCCTGGCTGACGACGGTGACCGTCCGGCTGTGCCTGGACCGGCTCAAGGCCCGAGTGCCCGTGCCCGAGGAGCAGGTCGAGCCGGCCACCGGGTCGGGCTTCGACCCGGTGGACGACGTCCTGCTCGCGGACACCGTCGGCGCCGCTCTGCAGGTGGTCCTGGACCGGCTCTCCCCGCGTGAACGGGTCGCGTTCGTGCTGCACGACACCTTCGGCTTCGAGTTCCCGGTGATCGCCGAGCTGCTCGACACCAGCCCCGCCGCCGCCCGCCAGCTGGCGTCCCGGGCGCGGGCGAAGGTCGCCCAGCCGGCGTCGGAGGACCGGCTTGCCGACCACGAGGTCGTCGACGCCTTCCTCGCCGCCGCCCGCGGGGGTGAGCTGACACGGCTCCTGGAGCTGCTGGCGCCCGATGTCGTCGTCGTGGGCGACGAGCCCGCGATCGCGCTGGGTACGCCGTCGCGGATCGAGGGTCGGGACGAGGTGGCGGCCTTCTTCGACGGCGCCGCGGCCTCCGCACTGGCGGTGTTCGTCGAGGACCGTCCCGGTGCGGCGTGGTTCGACCGGGGGACCGCGCGGGTGGCCTTCGACTTCGTGGTCCGCGGCGGTCGGGTGTCGCGCATCGAGTTCCGTGCCGATCCCGAGGTGATCAGCGGACTGCGTCGGCGCCGTGGGGCCGACGCACGCTGAGCCGACCCTGGAACGGCCCGCTGTCACACTCCCGCCCCGGCGATCGTCGTATGCGGTGAGGGGCTCTCGCTCCTCGACCACCGCATACCCGATCAGGCGCGTCGACGACGCGCGGACGAGAGGAACCACCATGAAGACCATGACGTGCCGACAGCTCGGCGGACCCTGCGAGCTGGCCTTCCGCGGCGGGAACGCCGACGAGATCATCCAGCAGCAGGACCGTCACCTCAAGGACGCCGTGCGCGGTGGGGATGCGACCCACGAGCAGGCGGACGCCGACATGCGGGGTCGGTGGAAGCGGCCGAAGAAGTCGCTCGACTGGTACTTCGGCGTCAAGCGGGAGTTCGCGGCCCTGCCGGAGGAGTGATCGGTCCGGGGAATCCGACGGGCTCGAGGTCTTGCGGCATCTGAGATGTAATGATGTAATCAGCGTATGCAAGAAATCATCGACTGGTTCACCCCCCGCATCACCGACCTCTTCGCCGACGGTGCGACCGTCACCGTCGACAAGGAGGAGATCACCGTCGTCGGGCCGGTTCCGACTCGTTCGGGCGAGGGCGAGGCAGCCGAGACCGGCGACGAGAGTGTCGCCGACTACCGGGAGCGCACCCGCGCGGCACGCATCGGGATCGCCCGCGAGGCCGAGGAGCTGTTCCGGCGCAAGGTGTCATGGGGAGTGACGGCCGGCGACGACGTCGTCCTCTTCACGCACCTCGCCGTGCCGGTCATGACGCGCCTGCGTCAGAACGAGCGCCGCGTCCTCGACACACTCGTCGCCGGCGGCGTCGCCCGGTCCCGCTCCGACGCCTTGGCGTGGTGCGTCCGGCTGGTCGGCCGCCACGAGGGCGACTGGATCGCCCGGCTCCAGGAGGCGCTGCGGTCGGTGGACGAGGCCAGGGCGACCGGTCCCCACGCCGGCTGACGGTCAGCCGACCACCGCATATGCGAGGTGGACCACGCCGCAGGCGAACCGGTTCGTCTCCAGCAGGCGCAGGTCGAGCCGCAGTCCACCGGGAAGCCACGGTGTCCCACCGCCGATGATGACGGGGTTGGCGTAGTACTCGACCCGGTCGACGATGCGGTCGCGCAGCGCGTGCGCTGCGAGGTCTGGGCCACCGATCGTGACATCGCCGCCTGCCTCGTCGACGAGGCGCCGCACGGCCACCGGGTCGAACTCCCGCTCGAGGCGCGTCCGCGGGGCCTGCACCCCCGCCATGGTGGTGGAGAACACGACCTTGTCGCGGCCGCGCCAGATCTCCCCGTACTCCCGCTCGACCGGATGACTGTCGGGTGCGGTGCCGTAGGTCTCCCACACCCGCATGACCTCGTAGAGCCGCCGACCGTACAGCTCGAGCGAGACTGCCCGGTCGCGGGCGTTGAGGAAGGCGTGCACCTCCTGTCCGGCGCCTCCGGACAAGGGACCGAGTCGTGGCAGACCCCTTGCTCCATGATGCCCGTCCACCCAACCGACGTCGCGGCGACTGAGATCGAGTGACCGGAGCGGGGTCATGGCGCCGGTTCGGTCACACGATGCGTCAGTCGGAGATGCCGAGGGCCTCGCTGAGCTGGTCGGCCCAGGTGGCGACGACGTGCCGGCGTCGCCTGGTGTCGTCGGTGAGCAGGTTGGCCAGCGCCAGTCCTCGAGCGAGGTCGAGGGTGGCCTGGATCAGGGCACGGCTGTGCGGGTCCGAGTCGTCCACGTCGAGCAGCCGCACCGCCATCTCGTGGACCTCTCGGGCGAAGGTCCGCTCCATCGGCAGCACGGCATCGCGCAGCTGAGCGTCCGCGGCGGCGACCGTCCACACCTGCAGAGCCGCCCGGAACAGGTCGCCGCCGTAGACGTCCACCATGAGGGTGACCACGGCGTGCACCCGCTCGCGTCCGGTGCCGCGTGGCATCTGCGTCGCCTCGACGGCCACCTTGCGCTCGTCGAAGATGAAGCGCAGGGACGCCAGCACCAGGTCTTCGCGCGTTCGGAAGTGATGCTGCACCGCACCGCGGCTGATGCCGGCCTCGGCGGCGATGACCGCCACGGTCGAGGCCTCCCAGCCCTTCGTCGCCAGGCACGTGACGGCGGCCTCGAGGAGCCGCTGTCGGGTGGCCCTGCTGCGGTGCTGCTTCGGTTCGGTCGCCGTCGCCGTGTCGCTGGTCCGGCTCACGCCGCGTTTCCCGCCTCGTCATCGTCGCCGCCCTCGGGATCAACGACGGCGAGGGCGGTGCCCTGCTCGACCTGACGGCCGATCTCGACCGCGATCTCGGTGACCCGGCCGGCGGCGGGGGCGGCGATGACATGCTCCATCTTCATCGCCTCGAGCCACATCAGCGGCTGTCCGGCCGCGACGACCTCGCCGACCGAGACGGCGATCCGCACGACGGCTCCCGGCATGGGGGCGACGAGGGCGCCCTCGGGCGCCCGCACCGACGGGTCGACGAAGCGCGGCACCCTGCGCAGGTCGAGCGAGCCGAGCGCCGAGTCGACGGCGACGGCCGGCTCCTCGTGCCCTGCGACCGGGTGCCGCGAGACGGTGAAGGCGCGGCGGACCCCGTCCAGCTCGAGGACGACGCGCTCTGGTGACTGCTCGACGAGCCGGACCTCCTCGGTGCCCGCGGGGAGCGTCTCGAGCTCGAGTCCGCCCCGGTCGAAGCGGTAGCCGACCGCATACTCGCTGCCGTCGACCATGTATGCGCGGTGCCGGTAGAGCCCGTCGCGGACCGTTCGGAAGCCGCTCGGGACCGCGCCGAGGTGACCGAGTGCGGGCCGGTCCGCGGCGGCATCGGCCAGCGCGGCGACGACGGCGCCGAGGTCCGGTGCCAGCCCGCTGCCGGCGGTCAGGGCGCTCGGGTCGTGGGTCTCGTAGAAGCCGGTGTGCGCGGTCCCCGCCAACACTTCGGGATGGGCGAGGGTGGCGACAAGGACGTCGCGGTTGGTCCGCACCCCGTGCAGCCGCGCGCGACGGAGCGCGGCGGTCAGCTCCCGGACAGCGGCCTCGCGGGTGGGAGCGCGGGAGATCACCTTGGCGAGCATGGCGTCGTAGTGCGTCGAGACGACAGAGCCGGCGCCGACGCCGGCGTCGAGCCGGATGCCGTGCACCGGTGGCAGGTCGAACTCGGCGTCGACACCCGGGACGTCGAACACCGCGACCGTGCCGGTCTGCGGGGTCCAGCCGTCGGCCGGGTCCTCGGCGTAGATGCGCGCCTCGACCGACCAGCCGGTCATCCCCGGCTCTTCGCCCTCCAGCGCACGCCCCTGCGCGATGTCGAGCTGCAGGCCGACGAGGTCGAGGCCGGTCACGCACTCGGTCACGGGGTGCTCGACCTGCAGCCGGGTGTTCATCTCGAGGAAGGAGAACGACCCGTCCTCGGTGGCGAGGAACTCCACCGTCCCGGCGCCGACGTAGCCGACCGCGGCCGCAGCGGCGCGTCCGGCCTCGAGCAGCCGCTGCCGCATCCGCCCTCCGACCCGCTCCACGAGCGGCGACGGCGCCTCCTCGATGACCTTCTGGTGACGCCGCTGCAGCGAGCACTCGCGCTCGCCGAGGGCCCACACCGTGCCGAAGCGGTCGGCGACCACCTGCACCTCGACATGGTGACCGGCTTCGACGAACCGCTCGCAGAACACCGTCGGGTCACCGAAGGCCGACGCGGCCTCGGCGGCCGCGGACTCGATCGCTCCCGGCAGGTCGGCCAGGGCCCGCACGACCCGCATCCCCCGCCCGCCGCCGCCCGCGGACGCCTTGACGAGGACCGGCAGGTCGGCCGCGGTGACGCAGTCCGGGTCGAGCCGGTCCAGGACCGGGACACCGGCGGCGCGCATGACGTCCTTGGCTGCGATCTTGCTGCCCATGACGCCGATCGCCTCGGGCGGGGGGCCGATCCACGTCAGACCTGCGTCCTGCACGGCGCGCGCGAAGTCGGCGTTCTCGGAGAGGAAGCCGTATCCGGGGTGGACGGCGTCGGCGCCCGCACGGCGGGCGGCCTCGATGAGCCGCTCGGCGCGCAGGTAGGTGTCGGCCGGGGCGTTGCCGGGCAGGTGCACGGCCGCGTCCGCCTCGAGGACGTGCAGGGCGGAGGCGTCGGCATCGGAGTGCACGGCGACGGTGCCCAGGCCGCGGCGACGGCAGGTGGCGAAGACCCGGCGGGCGACCTCGCCCCGGTTCGCGACGAGGACGGTGGTGATGGTGTCGGTCATGCTCGTCACATCCTGAAGACGCCGAAGGAGGAGGTGCCCTCGACCGGGGCGGTGTGGATCGCCGACAGGGCGATGCCCAGGACGTCGCGGGTGTCGCGCGGGTCGATGATGCCGTCGTCGTAGACCAGGCCCGAGAGCACCATCGGCATCGACTCGGCCGTGATCTGCTCGGTGATCATCGTGCGGACGGCCTGCATGCCCTCCTCGTCGAACGGTAGTCCCCGGGACTCGGCGGACGCCTTGGAGACCATGTAGGCGACGTCGGCGAGCTGTTGGGCGCCCATGACCGCCGAGCGGGCCGACGGCCAGGCGAAGACGAACCGGGGGTCGTAGGCCCGCCCGCACATCCCGTAGTGTCCGGCGCCGTAGCTGTTGCCGATCAGGACCGACAGGTGCGGCACCGTCGAGTTCGAGACCGCGTTGATCATCATCGCCCCGTGCTTGATGATCCCCTTCTGCTCGTAGTCCTTGCCGACCATGTAGCCAGTCGTGTTGTGCAGGAACACCAGCGGCGTGTTCGAGCGGTTGGCGAGCTGGATGAACTGCGCGGCCTTCTGTGACTCCTCGCTGAACAGCACCCCGCGTGAGTTGGCGAGGATGCCGACGGGGAACCCGTGCAGCTGGGCCCACCCCGTGACCAGGGCGGTCCCGTAGAGCGGTTTGAACTCGTCGAAGTCGCTGTCGTCGACGAGCCGGGCGATGACCTCGCGGGGGTCGAAGGGCGCCTTGAGCCCGGGCGGGACGATGTCGAGCAGCTCCTCGGCCGGGTACCGCGGGGGCAGCGGGTCGGCCACCAACGGACCGGAGGCCTTGCGCCAGTTCAGGCGGGCGACGATGCGCCGACCGATCCGGATCGCGTCCTGCTCGTCCAGGGCGTAGTGGTCGGCCAGGCCAGAGACGCGGGCGTGCATCGCTGCACCGCCGAGGGACTCGTCGTCGGACTCCTCACCGGTCGCGGCCTTGACGAGCGGCGGGCCGGCGAGGAAGACCTTGGAGCGCTCCTCGATCATGACGACGTGGTCGCTCATGCCCGGCAGGTATGCGCCGCCCGCCGTGGAGTTCCCGAAGACGAGGGCGATGGTCGGGATCCCCTCGCGGGAGAGCCTGGTGAGGTTGCGGAAGATCGCGCCACCGGGGATGAACACCTCCTTCTGGGTGGGCAGGTCCGCCCCACCGGACTCGACGAGAGAGATGACGGGCAGCCGGTTCTGCAACGCGATCTCGTGCATGCGCAGGCTCTTGCGCAGTGACCACGGGTTGCTCGCCCCGCCCTTGACGGTGGGGTCGTTGGCGACGATGAGGCACTCGACGCCGGAGACGACGCCGATGCCGGCGACGACGCTGCCGCCCACCGTGAAGCTCGAGCCGTACCCGGCGAGGGGGGCCAGCTCGAGGAACGGGCTGTCCCGGTCCAGGAGCAGCTCGATGCGCTCGCGGGCCGGCAGCTTGCCCCGCGAGCGGTGCCGGGCGATGGACTTCTCCCCACCGCCGAGGACGGCCTTGGCGACCTCCTCCCCGATCTCCTCGAGGGCGCCGAGCATCGACTCGCGTGCGGCGCGGGCCTCGTCACCGGCCGGGTCCAGGGTGCTGCGGAGGATCGTCATGCGGTCAGCCCCAGTCGTCGAGCAGCCATGTCGGTGAGGATCTCGACGGTCCCGCCGCCGATGCCGAGGATGCGCACGTCGCGGTACTGCCGTTCGACCTCGCTCTCGGCCATGTAGCCCATGCCGCCGAAGAGCTGGACCGCCTGGTGGGCGACCCACTCCCCGGTGGCGGTCGCGGTGTTCTTCGCGAAGCACACCTGCGGGATCAGGTCCGCGAGGTCCTCGCCGTCCTCGAAGCGGTCGACGACCGCGCGGGTGTAGGTGCGGGCCACGTCGATGCGGCGGGTCATCTCGACGAGCGTGGTCTGGACGCTCTGCCGGGAGATCAGCGGCGCGCCGAAGGTCGTGCGCCCACGGCACCACGTCGTGGCGAGGTCGAGACAGCGCTGGGCCTGCGAGTACGCCTGGACGGCGAGCGCGATGCGCTCGCTGAGGAAGGCGCTGCCGATGAGGAGGAACCCGGCGTTCTCCGGCCCGACGAGGTTCTCGACGGGTACCCGGGCGCCGGAGAAGGAGAGCTCGGCGGTGTCCGAGCAGCGCCAGCCCATCTTGGCCAGCCTGCGGGAGACCGCGAACCCGGGGGTCCCGCGCTCGATGACGAGCAGGGAGAGACCGCGGGCCCCGCGCAGGTGCTCGCCGCCCGTGCGGACCGCGGTGGTGACGAAGTCGGCCCGGACCCCCGAGGTGATGAAGGTCTTCGCCCCGTTGACGACGTAGTGGTCACCGTCGCGGCGCGCGGTCGTGCGCAGCGCTCCGACGTCGGACCCGCCGCCCGGCTCGGTGATGCCGAGCGCGCCGATCGTCTCTCCCGAGAGCGTGGGCGCCACCCACCGCGCGATCTGGTCCGGGTCGCCGGCCGTGACGATGTGCGGGCAGGCGATGCCCGCGGTGAACAGGGACGCGTAGACACCGCCGGCGGCCCCGGCCTCGTGCAGTGCCTCGGCGACCGTCACCGCCTCACGCTGACCTCCGCCGCCACCGCCCGCCGTCTCGGGGAAGGCGACGCCGATGAGGCCGAGCCGGCCTGCGGTCCGGTGCAGCTCGCGCGGCAGTTCACCCGCTTCCTCCCACCCGTCCTGGTGGGGGAGCACCTCCTTCTCGACGAAGGCGGTCGTCGTAGCCCGCAGGGCGCGCAGCTCGTCGGTGGTCCAGTCGGCGTGGCTCATCGGTCGTCCTTCCCGGGCGACGGGGTCGAGGGCAGCAGCGCCTCGGGGATGTCGACGTGGCGCGAGCGCAGCCACTCGCCGACCCCCTTGCCCTGCGGGTCGAAGCGGGCGTTGTAGGCGACGCCCAGACCGAGCAGGTCGCGGACGACGATGTTGACGGCGCGCAGGTTGGGCAGGCGGGTGATCTCGAGGTCGAGCCCGGCGGTCTCCGGGAGCAGGTCACGGACCGTCTCCTCGGTGAGCAGGGCCGAGAGCCAGGGCCAGGCACGCTCGTCGCGCACCCAGACGCCGACGTTGACGTGTCCGCCCTTGTCGCCGGCCCGGGCACCCGCGACCGTGCCGAGCGGGAGCCTCCGGGTCGGCCCGAGGTCGACCGCCTCCACTGGACCGGGGCCGCACAGCGGCTCCAGCGCAGTCGTCACCGTGGGAGGGTCGACTCGTTCCACGGTGCCGTCGTCGAGGACGACCTCGTGCACCGGTGTGTCCTGCGGGACGAACCCCGGCGTGAAGACGCCATACGGAGAGGCCGCGGACGGTGGGGCCGTCGGGTGGCAGCCGGGATAGGAGCCCAGCGCCACCTCCACCGCCGCACCCGCGAAGGCCCGCCCGACGACGTCGGCGTCCGGGTCCCGGCCGACGACGGTGAGGAGGGCGGCGGCCTGCTGCTGGGTCGGGGCGTCCGGCCGGTCGGTCCGGGACAGCGTCCACGTCACCTCCGCGGGCGAGGTCGGCAGCGCGTCCTCGAACTGGCGTCGGAACAGGTCGGCCTTGGCCTCGATGCCGAGACCGGTGAGAACCATGGTCACCTCGTTGCGGAAGCCGCCGACCGACGTGCACGAGACCTTCAGGTCCGGTGGCGGTGCCTCTCCGCGGACCCCGGAGACGAGCACCCGGTCGGGGCCGTCCGAGGTGAGCTGCACGGTGTCGAGCCGGGTGGTCACGTCGGGCCCCGCATACCGCGCGTCGCCCACCTCGTAGAGCAGCTGCGCCGTGACCGTGTCGACGGTGACGGCGCCGGCGGTGCCGGGATGCTTGGTGATCACGCTCGAGCCGTCCCGCCGGACCTCGGCGATCGGGAAGCCCGGGTGGACGAGGTCGGGGAGCTCCATGAAGAACGGGTAGTTCCCTCCGGTCGCCTGCGTCCCGCACTCGATGACGTGCCCGGCCACGGTCGCCCCGGCGAGCGCATCGAGGTCCTCGCGGGTCCAGCCGAAGTGCGCGATCGCCGGGCCGAGCACGACGGAGGCGTCCGTGACCCGGCCGGTGAGGACGATGTCGGCGCCGGAGGTGACCGCCCGCGCGATCCCGAAGGCGCCGAGATAGGCGTGGGCGCCGAGCGGGGTTCCGAGACCGAGCTCTGCCGCCCGCGGGCCCAGGTCGTCCCCCCGGACGTATGCGACGGTCGGCTCCAGCCCCTGCGCGGCGGCCATCGAGCGGATCGCCGCGACGAGACCGGGTGTGTTCACCCCGCCGGCGTTGGCGACGATCGTCACCCCCTGCTCGAGCGCCAGGCCCAGGCAGTCCTCGAGCTGACGCAGGAACGTCCTGGCGTACCCGATGTTCGGGTTCTTGAGCCGGTCGCGCATGAGGATGAGCATCGTCAGCTCGGCGAGCCAGTCCCCGGTCAGGACGTCGAGGTCACCGCCGGTGAGCATCTCGCGCATCGCGGAGAGCCGGTCTCCGTAGAACCCGGAGCAGTTCCCGATCCGCAGTGGCCGGCTCACCCGCGCATACCCTTCGGCGCTCCGGCGAACGCCTGGGCGAAGGTGAGCCACTCGGTCGCCGCCCCGGTGCTTCGAAGGTCGGTCTGCGCCACGTCGCGGCGCTGGGTGACGACGAGGCAGAACTCCAGGGCGCTGCCGACGACCCCGCCGGCCGCGTCGCCGGCCTCCGGCCCCCAGGTCCAGAGCTCGCCGGAGGGGGAGGTGAGCTCGACGCGGAACTCCCCGGTGGGCACCTGTTTGCCGGTGATGACGTAGGCCCAGTCGCGGGTGCGCACGCCGAGGTGGCAGATGTCGTGCAACCGCTCCGTCGGTGCCCGGGTGACGCCAAGGGCGTCGGCGACATCCTGCCCATGGGCCCAGGTCTCCATCAGGCGCGCGGTGGCCATCGAGCGGGGCTTCATCGGCGGCCCGAACCAGTCGAGTCGGGTGTCGGGGTCGAGTGCGGACAGGATGTCCGCGAGGCGGCTCCGGCCGCTCCGCCAGCCGGTGAGCAGCTCGGCCGGGGGCCGGGCGGCGCCGACCTCGGCCTGTCGGTCGACGTAGCCGAGCGGGTCCCGCGCGGCCTCGGCGACGATGGCGGCGAACGCGTCGGGGTCGGTCGCGCTGAGGATCGCGACGTCGTCGGTCCACGCCAGGTGGGCGATCTGGTGGGCGATGGTCCAGCCCTCGGCGGGGGTCGCGCGCGACCAGTCGGTCGCGGGCAGGTCACGGACGAGGGCATCGAGGTCGGCGCACTCGTCGGCGAAGGCGGTCACTGTCGCGCTCGCTGCGGTCTCGCTCATGGAGGGAGGCTTCCAGCCGGTCTCGAAAAAAGCAAGCATGATTGCTTTTTTCTAGGCCGGACCGTAGCGTCCTGCCATGCGGCTCACCGACGACCACCACGCCTTCCGGGCCAGCGTCCGGCGGTTCGTCGACGCCGAGGTCAACCCCCATGCGGACGAGTGGGAGGCCACGGGGCGCTTCCCCGCTCACGAGCTGTTCCCCAGGGCGGCCGCCATCGGGCTGCTCGGCCTCGAGTACGACCCCGAGTACGGCGGCGAAGGGGCCGACCACAGCTACCAGCTGGTGGCGGCCGAGGAGATCGGTCGGATGGACTCGGCCGGAGTCGGCATGGCCATCGGTGTGCAGTCGATGATGGCGACACCGTCGCTGCACCGCTTCGGGACTCCGGAGCAGAAGCGGGAGTTCCTCGCCCCGGCCATCGCGGGTGAGGCGGTGACCTCGATCGCCGTCACCGAGCCGGACACCGGCTCCGACGTCTCCCGGCTGCGCACCCGCGCCGTCCGCGACGGGGACGACTGGGTGATCACGGGTCGCAAGATGTACATCACCAACGGCACCCAGGCCGACTGGGTGTGTCTGCTCGCCCGCACCTCCGACGAGGGAGGGCACCGGGGCATGTCGCAGATCATCGTGCCGACCGACCGGCCCGGGTTCTCGGTCTCGCGCACTCTGGACAAGCTCGGCAACCGCAGCTCGGACACCGCCGAGCTCGTCCTCGATGAGGTCCGCGTGCCCGTGGCGAACACGATCGGAGAGGTCGGCCGGGGGTTCCAGCAGCAGATGGAGCAGTTCGTCATCGAGCGGATGTTCGCCGCCTACTCCACTGTCGGCACGTGCGACAAGGCCTTGGAGCGCACCCGGGCGTTCGTCCACGAACGGTCCGTCTTCGGCGGCCCGCTGGCCTCGAAGCAGTACGTCACCTTCCGTCTGGCCGAGCTGCAGGCACAGGTCGAGCTGCTGCGCAGTCACAACCTGGCCGTGTGTGAGGCCTACCAGGCCGGTGAGGACATCACCCGCCTGGCCAGCGTCGCCAAGCTCACGGCCGGTCGTCTGGTCCGCGAGGTGGCGGACACCTGCCTGCAGTTCCACGGGGGCATGGGGTACCTCGAGGAGACGTGGACCGCCCGCCTCTACCGCGACGTGCGGCTCGCCTCGATCGGCGGTGGCGCCGACGAGGTCATGCTCCAGGTGCTCGCGCGGCTCGACGGACTCCCCGCCTGACCGACCGGGGCCCTCAGCCGGTCCGACCCGGGCCCTCAGCCGGCTGACGTCTCCGCCGAGGTCCGCAGCCGCACCTGTCGCTTGATCCGGCTGAGCATCGCGACCATCCCGCGCATCCGCAGCGGCGAGACGACCTCGGCGAGCCCGAACTCCATCGGTGCCTGGTCCGGCGTCGTGAGCACCTCGCCGACCGTCAGCCCGTCGAGTCCCTCGTGCAGGATCCCGGCGAACCCGCGGGTCGTCGGGGCCTCCGGCGGCGCGGAGAAGAAGAGCGAGACGCGCTGCTCGTCGGCCGCCACTCCAGGCTCCTCGCCCACCTCGACGGCGAGGAAGAGCGGGGACTGGCACTCGTGCACCTGCTCGAGCTTCTCCGGCGCGTCGGCGAGCCGGGGCGGCAGGTCGGGCAGCTCGTCGGCGAACTCGAGCAGCAGCTGGAGCCGGTCCGGCGGGGCGGCCTCGCGGAAGTCGGCGGCGATCTCGGCCAGTGGCGAACCCATCGTCACCTCTCGATCGGGACGCGCACCGAGTTGCCCCACTCGGTCCACGAGCCGTCGTAGTTGCGGACGTTCTCGAACCCGAGCAGGTGGGTGAGGACGAACCACGTGTGGCTGCTGCGCTCGCCGATCCGGCAGTACGCGACGACCTCGTCCGCTGCTCTGAGCCCCTGCTCGTCGAGGTAGATCGCCTCGAGCTCCGCGCGCGACTTGAACGTCCCGTCCTCGTTGGCCGCCCGCGCCCACGGGACCGACTTCGCGCCGGGGATGTGGCCCCCGCGCATCGCGCCCTCCTGCGGGTAGTCGGGCATGTGCAGCAGCTCGCCGCTGAACTCGCCGGGGGAGCGCACGTCGACCAGCGGCTGGCCGAGGTGGTCGAGGACGTCGTCCTTGAAGGCGCGGATGGGTGCGTCGTCCCGCTCCACGACGGGGTATGCGGTGGTCGCCCCCGAGGGAACCTCCGGGACCTCTCGGGTCAGCTCGCGGCCCTGCGCGGCCCAGATGGCGCGTCCGCCGTCGAGCAGGCGCACGTCCTCGTGGCCGAAGAGCGTCATGACCCACAGGGCGTAGGCGGCCCACCAGTTGCTCTTGTCGCCGTAGATGACGACGGTGGTGTCCCGGCCGACGCCGCGGGCGGTCATCACCCGGGCGAACTGCTCGCCGTCGACATAGTCGCGCGAGAGCGGGTCGTTGAGGTCCTGGTGCCAGTCGAGCTTGAGGGCCGTCGGGATGTGGCCGGTCTCGTACAGCAGGACGTCCTCGTCGGACTCCAGCACGACGATCCCCGTGCCCGGACCGGTCTCGCCCGCCGCGATCCGCTCGGCGAGCCAGGTCGTGGTCACGAGCCGCTCGGGGTGGGCGTACTCGGCGATCTTGGTGTCGCTGTTCTGGGGGGTGGTGTTCTCCGTCATCCCGCCACGGTACTGCGGTGCGGCGCTGCGGGGACATGGCGGGCGCGCGGACGGACGTCGACGCGGGCAGCGCGGACGGGTGACACTTGACCGGTGGCCGAGGACCTCGTCGTGAGCCGCCGCTGGGTCGTCCCCGGTGGCGAGCTCCGGGAGCGCTTCTCGCGCAGCTCCGGACCGGGCGGTCAGGGCGTGAACACGACCGACTCGCGGGTGGAGCTCAGCTATGACGTCGCCGGGAGCGCGAGCGTCCCGGAGGAGGTCCGGTCGCGGGTGCTGCGGCGGCTGGGCGGCAGGCTGACCGGCGGCGTCCTCACGGTCGTCGCGTCGGAGCACCGCAGCCAGCTCGCGAACAGACGCGCGGCCCGGGTCCGGATGGGGGAGCTCCTGCGCGAGGCCGGCTCTGCGCCGGCGCAGCCCCGGCGGCCGACCCTTCCCACCGCGGCCTCGCGC
>JBAUUB010000439.1:0-32285 GCA_049582485.1 Dermatophilaceae bacterium | reverse complement strand
GGAGTGGGTCGACTATGACGGCGACACCCACTTCGAGCAGCTCATCGGCCGGCCCGTCCACCTCATCAACGACGCCGACGCCGCGGCGGTCGCCGAGGCCCGCTACGGCGCCGCGCGTGGTCGTGACGGCCTGGTCATCGTCACCACGCTCGGGACGGGCATCGGCTCCGGCCTGGTCTACGACGGCGTCCTCATCCCCAACGCCGAGCTCGGCCACCTGCAGATGGACGGGGTCAAGGCCGAGGCCCGGGCGGCGAGCAGCGCCAAGGACCGGGAGGAGCTCAGCTACGAGGAGTGGGCGTCGGAGCGGCTGCAGCCGTACTACGAGTACGTCGAGAGGCTGTTTTGGCCGGACCTGTTCGTCGTCGGCGGCGGGGTCTCGCGCAAGTCGGACAAGTTCCTGCCCCTGCTCCGGCTGCGGACCCCCATCGTGCCCGCCGAGCTGCGCAACACCGCGGGCATCGTCGGTGCCGCTGCCGTCGCCGCCGACTACGCCGCGGGCAAGCGCGTCGGCTGACGGTTCGTCGGGTTCGTCGCGGGGCTGAGGAGTGAAGCTCAGTCCGGGGTCACGACGAGCACGGACGGCTGGCCGCTGACCCGGGTGAGCACGATCGTCGCCTGTGCGCCGTCACCGGCCTTGCGGGTGATCCGCAGGTCCCGGCGCAGCCGGTCCTCGTCGAGCCGGATGCCGCGCTTCTTGATTGTCACGCCGGTGATGCCGCGCGCGCGCAGCCACGCCCGCAGTGACTTGACGTTGAACGGCATGGCCTCGCTGACCGCATAGCGCCGCGCGAACGGCAGGTCGACGTGCCGGTCGGCGCTCACGTACCCCAGACCCGGCTCCAGCTCGAGACCGTCAGTGCGTGCCGTCACCGCGCCGAGCAGCCCGGCGCGGGTGACGGCCCGGTCCGGCTCGTACAGCCACGGCCCGAGCTCACCGAGCCGGGGTGAGCGAGCGGGCACCGCGCCCGCCATCGAGGCGTCGACCCGCACCGGACGGGAGTCCGGCGACGACGACAGGACCAGGGCCGTGCGTCCGCGCCGACGCACCAGCGGCCCGAACCACAGGACGCACTCGAGCAGGTCACCGTCCAGGCTCACCCACTGCGCCTCGGTCGCCGGCGGCTGGTCGCCGTGCGAGAACGACGGGCTCAGCTTGACCCCAGTCGCGGGGACAACGCGGGCGACCTCGAGGACGTACTCCCACGACGGGGCCATCTCGTCGAGCCGGAACACCCGGCGGGTGCGGCCCGAGAGGTCGGCGACACCTGGCCTGCGCCGCGCGGGGTCCATCCAGACCCCGACCCGGTCCAGCACTGGGTCGGCGGGCGGCTCGAAGTCCTCGGCGAAACCGTGCCGCGCCCGCGAGTCGGGCCAGGGCCGCAGGTTCGCGTCAGCGACCCGGGCGGTGACCGGGTCGGCGTCGATCGCGGCGACGGTGACGCCGAGCACCGACAGCGCCATGGCGTCGGCCCCGATCCCGCACCCGAGGTCGTGGACGGTGGCCAGGCTGGCCCGCGCATACCGCTCCGCGTGCTGGGCCGCGACCTCGAGGCGACTGGCCTGCTCGAGGCCGTCGGAGGTGAACAGCATGCCCTCGGCGAACTCGCCGAACTTCGCCCGCGCCCGCAACCGGAGCCGGCTCTGGGTGAGCAGCGCGGCGGTCTGCTCGGAGCTGAACCCGGACCGCCGCAGCCGCGTCTGCTCGGCCAGTTCGGTGGCCGGGTCATAGGGCGGCAGGGACCGGAGGGCGGCGAATCCCTGTGGTGACGCGAGCCACCGCACCGCCGCCACATCCATAGCGCCAGATCCTTGCACGACCGCGCCCCGGATCTCACCCTGGCACTCGGCTTGACCGAGTGCTAATCAGCGACCTAGATTCATCCTTGGCACTCGACTCGTGCGAGTGCCAACCTCCGTGCCAGAGCCCACGGCCTCGACCCCCGCGACGGCGGGGCCTAGAAAGCGGCGGCACGGTCGTGAATTCCGTCCAGATCGACTTCACCCGTGAAGGGGAGGAGCAAGAAACCATGTCGGTTTCCATCAAGCCGCTCGACGACAGGATCGTCGTCAAGTCCCTCGAGGCCGAGCAGACCACTGCGTCTGGTCTCGTCATCCCGGACACCGCGAAGGAGAAGCCCCAGGAGGGCGAGGTCGTCGCGGTCGGTCCCGGCCGCTGGAACGAGGACGGCGACGAGCGCGTCCCCATGGACATCAAGGTCGGCGACCGCGTCATCTACAGCAAGTACGGCGGCACCGAGGTCAAGCACGGAGGCGAGGAGTACCTCATCCTCTCCTCCCGTGACGTCCTCGCGATCGTCGGCTGACCAGACCGCACGCAGCCGAGTGGGGTATGCGGTGCGCGCCTCGCGTGAGCCGCGCACCGCATACCTCCTCCCGCAGCATCCGGTACCCCGACGCACTGACGTACTGACGTAAAGGACAGCAATGGCAAAGCAACTGGAGTTCAACGACTCCGCCCGCAAAGCGCTCGAGCGTGGTGTCGACCAGCTCGCGAACACCGTCAAGGTGACGCTCGGCCCGAAGGGCCGCAACGTCGTCATCGACAAGAAGTGGGGCGCCCCGACGATCACCAACGACGGCGTCACCATCGCCCGTGAGGTCGAGCTCGAGGACCCGTACGAGAACCTCGGCGCCCAGCTCGCCAAGGAGGTCGCGACCAAGACCAACGACATCGCCGGTGACGGGACGACGACCGCGACCGTGCTCGCGCAGGCGATGGTCCACGAGGGTCTGCGCAACGTCGCGGCGGGCGCGTCCCCGTCCGGCCTCAAGCGCGGCATGGACAAGGCCGTCACTGCGGTCTCGGACAAGCTGCTCGAGAGCGCCCGCGACATCGAGACCAAGGACGAGATCGCCTCCGTGGCGGCGCTGTCCGCCCAGGACTCCGAGATCGGCCACATCATCGCCGACGCGTTCGACAAGGTGGGCAAGGACGGCGTCATCACCGTCGAGGAGTCCTCGACCGCGTCGACCGAGCTCGAGTTCACCGAGGGCATGCAGTTCGACAAGGGCTACATCTCCCCGTACTTCGTCACCGACGCCGAGCGCATGGAGGCCGTCCTCGAGGACGCCTACATCCTGATCAACCAGGGCAAGATCTCCGCCATCGCGGACGTGCTGCCGGTGCTCGAGAAGGTCGTCCAGTCCGGCAAGCCCCTCGTGGTCATCGCCGAGGACGTCGACGGTGAGGCGCTCTCGACCCTCGTCGTCAACAAGATCCGCGGCACCTTCAACGTCGTCGCCGTCAAGGCGCCCGGCTTCGGTGACCGCCGCAAGGCGATGCTGCAGGACATGGCCATCCTCACCGGCGGCCAGGTCATCGCCGAGGAGGTCGGCCTCAAGCTGGAGGGCGCCGGTCTCGAGCTGCTCGGCCAGGCCCGCCGCGTCGTCGTCACCAAGGACAGCACGACGATCATCGACGGTCACGGCTCGCACGAGGACGTCGAGGCGCGCGTGCGCGAGCTCAAGGCCACGATCGAGAAGACCGACTCCGACTGGGACCGCGAGAAGCTCCAGGAGCGGCTCGCGAAGCTCGCGGGCGGCGTCTGCGTCATCAAGGTCGGTGCGCACACCGAGGTCGAGCTCAAGGAGAAGAAGCACCGTATCGAGGACGCCATCTCGGCGACCCGTGCGGCCATCGAGGAGGGCATCGTCGCCGGTGGCGGCTCGGCTCTCATCCAGGCCGTCAAGGTCATCGACGACCTGGGTCTCGAGGGTGACGAGCTCGTCGGCGCCCGGATCGTCCAGAAGGCCGCGGCCGAGCCGCTGCGCTGGATCGCCGAGAACGCCGGGATGCAGGGCTACGTCGCCGTCGCCAAGGTCCAGGACCTCGAGCCGGGTCAGGGCCTCAACGCCGCGACCGGCGAGTACGAGGACCTCATCAAGGCCGGCGTCGTCGACCCGGTCAAGGTGACCCGGTCGGCGCTGCGCAATGCCGAGTCGATCGCGTCGATGGTTCTCACGACCGACACCCTCGTCGTCGAGAAGCCCGAGGAGGAGCCGGCGGCCGCCGCGGGCGGCCACGGGCACGGGCACGGCCACTGAGACCCGTCGTGCGAGGACACGGGCGACGAAGGAGCCCGGCCCGCAGCTAGGGGCTCGGAGGCCAGACCAGCACGGTCACTGAGACCCGCTACCCAACAGCGCCAGTGCCGCGCGTCCCTCTCGGGGCGCGCGGCACTGGCGTCTGCGCACCACCCGCGGGGGATTCAGCGGTGGGTGACGACGAACCGCTGCTGCGCGTACTCCACGACGGCACCGGGGTGCAGCTGCCTACCCCGACGGGTCTCGACGACGCCGTCGACGCTCACCTCACCGCGCTCGATCGCCTCGCGCGCCGCACCGCCGTCCTCGACGATGCCGGTCAGCTTGAGCAGCTGACCGAGTCGGATCATCTCGTCCCGGATCTCGACCTCGACCGGCGCGTCATCGGGTATGCGGTGCTCGCCCATGGGGTCATGCTCCCAAATGTGACTCACGGCGAGGGCGACGGGGTCGCGCCGGTGGTCGGGGAGCCCAGGCCGGTCGGTGCCGCGCCGCCCTGGTCGCCGTTCCGATCGACAGAGGTCGTCGCCGCACCCTCCTGCTCCCCATCGACGGGAGGCTCGACGGTGCGCTGGGTGATCCGCGTCGCCGCACGGCACTCCCGCGGGTTCTCCTCGTCGACGGGACGGGTGTCGACGCGCGAGCCGTTGACGAGCGAGATGTCGTCGTAGGCGGGACGGCCGCGGATGAGGTTCTGGTAGCGGTACCGCGTGAGGGTGGCCAGGCGGCAGTCGGTGTCGAAGGCGAGGACGTCGAAGGCGAACGGCTGGCCGGTGAGCTCCTCGCCCGGCGCCTGCTCGCTGAAGTGGGCGAACGGGCCGCCGCCGGTGAAGCTGCCGACCTGGACGCGGTTGCCCTCGAGTGCCTGGCTGTGCATGTGTCCGTGCACGGCGACGCCGACATCGGGCACGTCGAGGACCGCCCACGGCTCATGGCTGACAAGGAGGTCCACAGGCTCGCGGCCCTCGAAGGCCGCGATGAACCGCTCCCGAGCGGGCTGCTGCTTCTCGGGGGATCCGGAGCCGCTGTCGCCGAACCACCGCGGGTCGTTGAAGCCCGCGATCCGCAGGCCGCCGATCTCGAGCTCGGTGTACCGGCCGGGGGAGGGCTGCAGGACATAGGCGTTCGGCACTGCGGCGATCGCGTCGACGACGTCGTAGTCGAGCTCGGAGCGGGCGTCGTGGTTGCCCCGGACGAAGACGTAGGGCACCTCGAGGGAGGCGATCCCCTCCTGGATGTCCGAGGCGTCCAGCTCGGCCGGGGAGCCGAAGTTGATGATGTCACCGGCGTCCACCACGAGGTCGATCTCCTCCTCCTCGATGATGCTCCGCATCAGCGGATAGAGGTTCGAGGCGTGGATGTCCGAGACGAGCAGGACGCGCAGTGCCACCTCGCGCTCCGGCGTGGTCTCGGTGTACTCCTCCTGCAGCGCCTCGGAGAGCACGATCAGGTTCCGCAGGTACGGCGCCACCTGCGCCGAGCGCGCCTCGACGTCGCCGAAGATGCCGAGGTTGGACTGCACGGCGGTGAGCACTCCGGTGGTCGCGAAGGTCGGTTCGCGGTCGACGCGGTAGGTCCGCTGCATCGAGACCGCGGCCATCGTCGTCGCGGCGAGGGCCGCCGTCGTGGCGGACGCCACCAGCCAGCGCCGCGGGCGGCGGTGCCGGACCAGTGCGTAGGCGATCAGCATGAGCACCATCGCCACGACTGCGCCGGCGAGGAAGCGGATGCCGATCTGGATCGCTGTGGAGCGCACGGCCTGCCCCAGCTCCTCGCTCGAGGGCTGCAGGCTCCTCGCACTCATCCCCGGCTGCGCTAGGGCCTCGGTGATCTCCTGACGGATCTGGGGTGCGGCGACGATGCCCGGAGCCAGACCCCGGAAGTTGAGCGTGATGTCGCCGAAGACGGTCGGCACGAGGATGTTCGTCGCCTCGCGTGGGTCCGGCGAGAGGGCCACCGTCGCCTGGTAGTACTGGGTCTGCGCGGTCACCGGAGCCAGGTTCGTCGCGGTGATCCCGCCGAGCAGTGCGATCGCCGTGAAGGCCACGGTCGAGAACACGTGCTTGCTGTGCGGAGCCCCGATGGGCCATCCGGCCCGCCACCACGCCACCGCGGCCGTGGCCGCCGGCCAGAGCACGAGCGCCACGGCGACCAGCCGCTCGTGCAGACCGAACACGCCCGTGGGTAGCGCGAGGGTCACTGTCAGCGACGCGACCGCCACGAGCAGCACGACACTCGCAGGGCGGGCGACCTGCGGCCGGAGCAGTCCGTCCGCCCGGTCGTGGGTGCCGAACCAGGGCCAGACCGCGAGCAGGACGAACGCGACCGCCGCGACGACGGTGTGCACCGCCGAGCCCTCACTACGGCCCGGCAGGGGAAAGGCGGCGACCCCGGCGGTCGCGACGCCGGCCCCGGCCAGGACCGCCCGACCCTGCCACCGCATACCGGGAAGGCACCAGGCGGTCACGAGGTGCATGACCCCGGTGAGGACCAGAGCGGTCGTCATGACCCAGCGGGCCGGTGTGGCGATCGCTGCGAGAGCGCTGATCGACTCGCGGACCGGGTCGAAGTCGGGCTGCTGGACCGACTGGGCCAGCGTCCAGCCGCCGATCAGGAACAGCGCCGCCGCGGTCGAGGACAGCAGGGCGGCACGTGGGTGCCCCCGCGAGTGCTGCGTGGCATCGGTCATCACGAGCAACTGTATGCGCGGGTCGCGTCCTCCTCGGCCGGCCGGACGGTGTCGGGGCGCGAGGTCGGCGGGTCGCACCGTCGAACCGCCCTCGGGCGAGAGCGCACTCTGTCACGATGGCGGCATGAGTGCAGGACCTCGCCCGGGCCGGCCGCCGACGGTCACCCTGGCCGGGGTCCTCACCGGCCTCGGTGCTGTGCTGAGCGCCGCGCTCGCCGTCCTGTTGCTGGTGACGTCGACGCTGCCCGAGCTGATCGCCGAGCTGCCTCCCGAGGTGGATCCGGACGTGTCGCTCGCGGTGCTGCGCGTGCTCGCCGGCCTGATGATCGTGTCCTCGATCGTCCAAGGCTTCGCCGCCGTCCAGATCATGCGGGGCGCGAACAGCGGACGCCTCATCGCGACGGTCATGGTCCTGGTTCAGCTGGCGAACGCATGGACCGTGCTCGACGAGGTCGGCACGGACGCGCTCGGCGGCCTCACCGGGTTGGTCATGACCTCCCTGACGATCTTCCTGCTGTGGAACCGCAGCGCCTCGGCCTGGTTCGACCGACCCCGCGACCGGGCGGTCGCGGCCACGCTGGAGGGCGTGAGCGGCCGGGCGCGTCCCGGGTCGACCACCCCTCGCGTCCTCGACTTCGTCTTCCGCCTCACCGTGCTGGGTGCGACGATCGCGCTGACCCCCGGGATCACCGTCGACTCGACCGGTGCCCTGCTCCTCGCCGTCGTGGCGATCTCGGTCGTGGGAGCGGTGCTGCAACCGGTGTTCCTGCGGATCGCCATGATCTTCGGCTGGGTCGGCGCCGTCGTGCTCGCCCTGTTCGCGAACGCGGTGGTCCTCGGGGTCGGGCTGTACCTCACCCCCGGCGTCGGCACGAGCAGCGCCCTCAGCGTGTTCCTGGCGGCCTGGGTGTATGCGCTGGTCATGACTGTGCTGACCTGGGCCCTGAGCATCAACGGACGCGACTACCTCACCGTGCACGCCATGCGGATGGGGGCCCGGGGACCGGAGACCCCGCACTCGGAGGTCCCGGGCGTGGTCTTCGTCCAGCTCGACGGCGTTCCCGCCCCTCTCCTCGGTCAGGAGATCCGCGCCGGCAACATCCCGACGATCAGCCGGTGGATCCGCTCGGGCAGCCACACCTGGACGGAGTGGACCGCGCGCGTGCCGAGCACGACGCCGGTCAGCCAGGCGGGGATCCTGCACGGGACGAACGACGACATCCCCGCCTTCCGCTGGTTCGACCGCGAGCTGGGGCGCCTCGTCGTCGCGAACCGGCCCGAGGACGCAACCCTGATCGAGGACCGCGTCAGCGACGGCCGCGGGCTGCTCGCCGACGAGGGGGTCAGCATCTCGAACCTGTTCTCCGGCGACGCCGCCATCTCGCTGCTGACGATGAGCGGACTGCGCCGCTCCGGGGGCGGCCTCGGGCCGTCACAGTCGTACGCCGCGTTCTTCACGCATCCGGCCGGGATTCTGCGGGCGGTGATCCTCACGATCGGTGAGATGGTCAAGGAGGTCTTCCAGGCCAGGCGCCAGGTGCGGATCGGCATGGAGCCACGGATCCATCGGGGCGGGGCCTACGTCGCGCTGCGCGCCGTGACCAACGTCCTGCTGCGTGACCTCAACGTCGCTCTCGTCGTCGAGGCGATGATGCGCGGAGCGAAGTCGATCTACGTCGACTTCGTCGACTACGACGAGATCGCCCACCACGCCGGGGTGACCCGGTCGGAGTCGCTGGCCGCGCTGCACGGTCTCGACGAAGCCCTGCGGAGCCTCCAGCAGGTCGTCGAGGCGGGCATCACCCCTCGTCCGTACCACTTCGTCCTGATCTCCGACCACGGACAGAGCCAGGGGCCGACGTTCCGGCAGAGCTTCGGGATCTCCCTGGAGGAGCTGGTCCGGGCGCACATGAGCGGTGCCGGAACCGTGACGGCCGCGACCGGGGAGGTCGAGGCGTGGGGGCCGGTCAACGTCCTGCTCGGCCAGCTGTCCGACCAGGACTCGGTCACCGGCCGGGTCACGCGTCGGGCGATCTCGAACCGGCCCAAGGACGCGCCGGTGGGTCCCCGGAGCCCGGTCGACGCGCCGGCGGCCCCGAAGGATGCCGACGCGGGCCGGGAGGTGGCCGACGTGACCGTGGTGGGCTCGGGCAACCTCGGCTGCATCTGGTTCAGCGATCAGCCACGCCGGTCGACGGCCGCCGAGATCGAGCAGCGGCACCCCGGTCTGCTGGCCGCGCTGGCCACCCATCCCGGGATCGGGTTCGTCGTCGTCGACACCGAGGAGGGGCCGACGGCGCTCGGGGCGCGGGGCAGCCACCGCTTGAGCACGGGTCAGGTGACCGGAGCGGATCCGCTCGCACCGTTCGGACCGGACGCGTCGGCCGACTTCGCGCGGGTGATGGCCTTCGCCACGGCACCGGACATCTACGTCAACTCCTCGTACGACCCGGTGCTGGACGAGGTGATGGCCTTCGAGGAGCTCGTCGGCTGCCACGGCGGCCTCGGCGGCTGGCAGACCAGGCCCCTGCTCGTCCATCCCTCGTCATGGGAGCTCGGCGAGGACCTGCTCGACGACGGTCGGCTCCGCGGCGCGGAGACCGTGCATCGACAGCTCGTCCGTTGGCTGGAGGACCTCGGACACCGCCGGGACCTCGCGCCGACCGGGACCCAGCCGGGCGACCGCGCCTCGACGCTGCGCGACGAAGCGGTCGAGGACCGGGCGACCTCCTGACCCATCGGGAGCGCGCCGGCCGATCACGCGGCCGTTCCGCTGACCGGGCTCCACCGACGTAGCCTGTGCGTCATGAGCCAGCCCGAGGCCGCAGCGGCCGACCCATCCGCGACGCCGGCGCGGCCGGGCGACCCCGCGGCGACGAGCCTCTCGGACTGGGTGGCCGCCGCCCTCGTCTTCGGGTCGAACGCCGCCGTGCTCGTCGTCGAGATCGTCGCCTTGCGCCTGCTCGCGCCCTACCTCGGGCTCACGCTGGAGACCAGCACCCTCGTCATCGGCATCGCGCTCGCGGCCATCGCGCTCGGCTCGTGGGTCGGCGGTCTCTGGGCCGACCGCGTCAACCCCCGTATCGTGCTCGCGCCACTCCTCGCGATCTCCGCCGGGGTCGTGGCGGCGACGCCGTTCCTGGTCAGAGGGGCTGCGAACGTCGCCGACGGTGCCTTCCTCCTGATGGCGGCGGCCGCCGCCATCATGGTCCCCGGCGCTCTGCTGTCAGCGGTGACCCCCATGGTGACCAAGCTGATGCTGACCACCCTGCACCGGACCGGCACGGTCGTCGGACGCCTCTCCGGGATCGGCACCGTGGGGGCAATCGCCGGCACCGTGCTGACCGGGTTCATCCTCATCTCCCGCGTCCCGATCACGTGGATCATGGTCGGTCTCGGCGTCGCGCTGCTGCTGGCCGCAGTGGCCACGGCGGTGTGGATCGGAAGCACCGGGCCCCGGCACATCGCCACCGGTGCGGCCGCCGCGCTCGTCCTCGGCGCGGCGACCGTCGTGACGCCGAGCGGCTGCGACACCGAGACCGTCTACCACTGTGCCTCGGTCGTCGCCGACCCGGCCCGGGACGGCGGGGCCACGCTCGTCCTGGACGGGCTGCGCCACTCCTATGTCGACGTCGAGGACCCGACCTATCTCGAGTTCGAGTACATCCGGGCGATCGCCGCGGGCATCGACAGCCGGCACGCGCCGGGGGAGGCGCTGCGCGTCCACAGCCTCGGCGCCGGTGGCCTGACCCTGCCTCGCTACCTCGCGGAGGTCCGTCCGGGCACGGTCGGCTCGGTGTCCGAGGTCGACCCCGGCGTGATCCGGATCGACCGCGAGGAGCTCGCCCTCCCGGACGACCTCGGCCTGGACGTCCGGCTCGAGGACGCCCGGCTCGGCCTGCTCGATCTCCCGGCGGGCGAGACCGACGTGGTCATCGGTGACGCCTTCGGCGGGGTGAGCGTGCCGTGGCACCTGACCACCCGCCAGACCGTGACCGCGATCGACCGGCTGCTGACCGACGAGGGGATCTATCTCGCCAACATCATCGACTACGGGCCCCTGGCGTTCGCGCGCGCCCAGCTGGCGACCCTGCGCGACGCATACCCGCACGTCGCGCTCGCCTGGCAGGGAGACGGGGGCAACCTCGTCGCCGCCGCCTCGCGCACCCCGATCGACGTGGCCGCGTGGGAGGTCGGTATGGGCGTACGGGGTCTGACCTGGACCGTCCTGTCAGGGAGCGAGCTGGACGAGTGGATCGGCGATGCGGACGTTCTCACCGACGACTACGCCCCGGTCGACCAGCTCCTCACGCCCTATCCGCCCACCGTCGGGCGGGTGTGACCCTTCGCATCCCCCGGTCAGGCGTCCGGATGTCGGTCCATCATCCAGATCGTGGCTCGGATTGGTGTCGGGAGCGCCTTGCGCGTGCTTAGGTTGGACACGAACGGCTTCAGCCGCAACACCACCCACACGGAGGAATCGATGAGTCCTATGTCCCTCGCGCCAGGCGCGACCGTCACCGAAGCCCAAAGGGCGATCGTCGAGGGGCGACCGGAGAACTGCGCCGTCCAGTTCCGGCAGCGGGTCGCCAAGAGCGCGGCCAAGGAGGCCTTCCGCCACCCCGACGCCTCGGAGAACTGGGTGTCAGTGACCTGGGGCGAGGCCGGCGAGCTGGTCGACCGTCTCGCTGCCGGCCTCATCGCACTCGGCGTCAAGCACCAGCAGCGCGTCGGCATCGCCTCCGGCACCCGCTACGAGTGGGTGCTCGCCGACCTCGCGATCATGTGCGCCGGTGCGGCGACGACGACCGTCTACCCGTCGACGATGGCCGACGACGTCGCCTACATCCTGTCCGACTCCGAGTGCCAGGTCGTCTTCGCCGAGGACCAGAGCCAGATCGACAAGCTCGTCCAGGAGCGGGCCGCCATCCCGACCGTGAGCAAGATCGTCGTCCTCGACAACTCCCGTCCGGTGGACGACGCGGACGGGTGGATCATCACCCTGGACGACCTCGCCACTCTCGGGGCCGCTCACCTGACGGAGAACCCGCGCGCCGTGGACGAGGCCGTCGAGGCGATCCAGCCCGACCATCTCGCGACGCTCATCTACACCTCCGGCACCACCGGCCGACCCAAGGGTGTGCGGCTGCGGCACTCGTCGTGGACCTACGAGGGCGCCGCGATCGAGGCGGAGGGCATCCTCAGTGAGGACGACCTGCAGTTCCTGTGGCTCCCACTCGCCCACTCGTTCGGCAAGGTTCTCCTCTCGACCCAGCTGGCGATCGGCTTCCCGACCGCCATCGACGGTCGCGTGGAGCGAATCGTCGACAACCTCGGCGTCATCCAGCCGACGTTCATGGGCGCCGCCCCGCGCATCTTCGAGAAGGCCCACGGCAAGATCGTCACCATGCAGGCCGCCGAGGGTGGCGCCAAGGAGAAGATCTTCAACAAGGCGTTCGAGGTGGGCCTGAAGGTCGATGCCCTCAAGCGCGAAGGCAAGTCGGTGCCCTTCCTCCTGGGCGTCCAGCACGGCATCTTCGACGCCCTGGTCTTCAAGAAGGTCCGTGCCCGCTTCGGCGGACGGGTCCGCTTCTTCATCTCCGGTGCGGCCGCCCTGAACAAGGACATCGGCGAGTGGTTCAACGCCGCCGGCATCAAGATCCTCGAGGGCTACGGGCTCACCGAGACCTCGGCCGGCTCGTTCGTGAACCGTCCGGACGACTACAAGTTCGGCAGCGTCGGACCGGTCTTCCCCGGCACCGAGGTCATGCTCGGGGCCAACGACGAGATCCTCATCCGTGGTCCGGGCGTCATGGACGGCTACCACAACCTGCCCGAGGAGACCGCGAAGACCCTCGACGCGGAGGGGTGGCTGCACACGGGGGACAAGGGCTTCATCGACGAGGACGGTCACCTGCGGATCACCGGCCGGATCAAGGACCTGTTCAAGACCTCCGGCGGCAAGTACATCGCGCCGGGCGCGCTCGAGAGCAAGTTCAAGGCGATCTGTCCCTACGCCAGCCAGTTCCAGGTCTTCGGCAACGAGCGCAACTACGTCGTCGCTCTCGTCACCCTCGACCCCGAGGCCATGGCCACGTGGGCCCAGGAGAACGGCATGGCGGGCGCCTCCTACGAGGAGGTCGTGGCCAGCCCGGCCGTCAAGCAGATGGTCGGCGGCTATGTCGACGAGATGAACCAGGGCCTCAACCGCTGGGAGACCATCAAGAAGTGGCGGCTGCTCGACCACGACCTCACCATCGAGTCCGGCGAGCTCACGCCGTCGATGAAGGTCAAGCGCAACGTCGTCGAGAGCAACTACGCCAAGGTCATCGACGAGATGTACAAGTCCGACAGCTGACCCTGGCACAGCACCAGGGCCACCCCGCGAGGGACGGTGGGGCGGTGGTCATCCACGTTGATGGCCACCGCCCCGCCGTCCCTCGCGGCGCCTGGTGGGTATGCGGTGGTCCGGTCGTGCGTGCGGGCGCGCCGGTCGCGTCAGGCGACGCCGAGGTCGGCGCGGGCGTAGTGCCGCTGCCGCTCCTCCTCGCCCATGCCGCCCCAGATGCCATAGGGCTCTCGGACGGTCAGGGCGTGCTCACGGCAGGCCTGCAGGACCGGGCACGACTCGCACACGGCCTTGGCCTGCTCGATCCGCATGCGCCGGGCCCGGCCGCGCTCCCCGTCGGGGTGGAAGAACATCTCTGAAGGAAGGACCCGACAGGATCCTTCGACCTGCCAGTCCCAAAGGTGGGCAGCCGGAATCGGTGCCTGCGCCTGGATCGCCATGCCTGCCACCGTAGGAGCGATCCGGTGATGATGGGGTCAGCGCAAGGTATAGGTTTCGTATGCATCATCGCAGGTCGGAGGGGGTTTCCACGGGCCTGGACGGACGGCGCGAGAGGGCTCGGTGACCCACGCATACAATCGGGGGATGAGTCTCGCAGCACCCGGGGCGGAGTCGTCCGACCACTCGCCGTTCGCCGAGCTGGGCCTGACCTACGACGACGTGCTGCTCCAGCCGGGGGAGACCGACGTCGTCCCCAGCGAGGTCGACACGACGTCGCGGTTGACCCGCGGCATCGCACTGAGCGTGCCGCTGGTCTCGGCCGCCATGGACACCGTGACCGAGTCCCGGATGGCCATCGCGATGGCCCGGATGGGCGGCATGGGGGTGCTGCACCGCAACCTCTCCATCGAGGACCAGGCCTACCAGGTCGACCTGGTCAAGCGCACCCAGACGGGGATGATCTCCAACCCGGTCACGATCGGCCCCGAGGCGACCCTCGAGGACCTCGACCAGCGGTGCGGCGAGTACCGCGTCTCCGGTCTACCTGTGGTCGGCGTCGACGACGAGCTGATCGGGATCATCACCAACCGCGACCTGCGCTTCACCCCCGTCGCCGAGTGGGCCACGACCAAGGTCAGCGAGGTGATGACCCCGATGCCGCTCATCACCGCCCCGGTCGGCATCTCGCGCGAGGACGCGACCCTCCTGCTGCGCCGGCACAAGCGTGAGCGTCTGCCAATCGTCGACGCGGACGGGCGCCTGGCGGGTCTGATCACCGTCAAGGACTTCGTCAAGAGCGAGCAGTACCCCAACGCGTCCAAGGATGCCGACGGCCGGCTGCTCGTCGGGGCCGCGGTCGGCTACTTCGGCGAGGCCTGGGAGCGGGCGACGACCCTGATCGAGGCCGGGGTCGACGTCCTCGTCGTGGACACGGCCCACGGTCACGCCCGGCTGCTGCTCGACATGATCCACCGCCTCAAGGGCGACCCTGTCACCCGGCACGTGCAGATCATCGGTGGCAACATCGCCACGCGCGACGGCGCCCAGGCACTGATCGACGCCGGGGTCGACGCCGTCAAGGTGGGGGTCGGGCCGGGCTCGATCTGCACCACCCGGGTCGTCGCCGGAGTCGGTGTCCCCCAGGTGACCGCCATCCACAACGCCGCCAAGGCGTGCCGCCCCGCAGGCGTGCCGCTCATCGGCGACGGCGGCCTGCAGTACTCCGGAGACATCGCCAAGGCGCTGGTGGCCGGCGCCGACACGGTGATGGTCGGCTCGCTGCTCGCCGGCTGCGAGGAGAGCCCGGGCGAGCTGGTGTTCATCAACGGCAAGCAGTTCAAGTCCTACCGTGGGATGGGCTCGCTCGGCGCGATGTCCTCGCGCGGCAAGAAGTCCTACAGCAAGGACCGCTACTTCCAGGCCGACGTCGTCAGTGACGACAAGATCGTGCCGGAGGGGATCGAGGGGCGGGTGGCCTATCGCGGCACTGTGGGACAGGTGGCCCACCAGCTCGTCGGCGGCCTGCAGCAGTCGATGTTCTACGTCGGGGCCCGCACCGTGCCGGATCTGAAGACCAAGGGCCGGTTCGTCCGGATCACCTCGGCCGGGTTGAAGGAGTCGCACCCGCACGACATCGTCGGCATCGTCGAGGCGCCCAACTACACCGTCAAGGGCTGAGGCGCGAGGCTCGACGCGGGCGACGACTAGGCTCTAGCCCCGTGAACGAGATCGAGATCGGCAGAGGCAAGCGGGGACGACGGGCCTACTCCTTCGAGGACATCGCCGTCGTGCCGTCGCGTCGCACCCGCGACCCCGAGGAGGTCTCGGTCTCCTGGCAGATCGACGCCTACCACTTCGACATCCCCGTCATCGCGGCCCCGATGGACTCGGTCATGTCGCCCTCGAGCGCCATCGCCCTCGGTCGGCTCGGCGGCCTGCCGGTGCTCGACCTCGAGGGGCTGTGGACCCGCTACGACGACCCCGAGCCGCTGCTGGCCGAGATCGCCGCCCTCGACCCCGCGCTGGCGACGAGCCGCATGCAGGAGATGTACTCCGAGCCGATCCGGCCAGAGCTGGTCGCCGCCCGTCTGAAGGAGCTGCGCGACGCGGGCGTGACCGTCGCCGGGGCCCTGAGCCCGCAGCGCACCCAGCAGCACTGGAAGACGGTCGTCGACGCCGGCGTCGACCTGTTCGTCATCCGGGGGACGACGGTCTCGGCCGAGCACGTCTCGGGTCAGGCCGAACCGCTCAACCTCAAGCGGTTCATCTACGAGCTCGACGTCCCCGTCATCGTCGGCGGGGCGGCCTCGTACACCGCGGCCCTGCACCTCATGCGCACCGGCGCCGCGGGCGTGCTCGTCGGCTTCGGCGGCGGCGCGGCCTCGACCACGCGGCGCACCCTCGGCATCCAGGTGCCGATGGCGAGCGCGATCGCCGATGTCGCAGCGGCCCGACGGGACTACCTCGACGAGTCCGGCGGCCGCTATGTCCACGTCATCGCCGACGGTGGCGTCGGCACAAGCGGCGACCTCGTCAAGGCCATCGCCGTCGGCGCCGACGCCGTCATGCTCGGTGCCGCACTCGCGCGCGCCACCGACGCGCCTGGCCGCGGCTTCCACTGGGGCCCGGAGGCGCACCACGGCCAGCTCCCCCGCGGGGAGCGGGTCGAGGTCGGCGCCGCGGCGCCGCTGCAGGACGTGCTGTTCGGACCGAGCCGCACCGCCAACGGAACGACCAACCTGATCGGCGCCCTTCGCCGGGCCATGGCCACGACCGGGTACAGCGACGTCAAGGAGTTCCAGCGGGTCGAGGTCGTCGTCGCGCCCTACCAGACCTGAGCGGGAGCGCATGAGCACCGTGGCACGTCGGCTGGCATCGCTTTCGGTCCTGACCGCGGCCCTTGTGCTCGCCGGATGTACGGGAGTCGGCGACCGGCCCCAGCCCACCCGGCTCACCGCTGCACCACCGGACGCTCCGACGCTGACGACCACCCGGGCGTTCAGCGACGCCGACGCCGAGTTCGTGGAGTCGATGGTCCGGCAGCACCGGCGGGCGATCGGCCTCGCCGCGCTCGTGCCGGACCGCACCGACACCCCCGAGGTGGTCGCCCTCGCCGAGGACATCACCCGGGCGCGGACCGCCGAACTCGATCGGCTGCTCGACCGGCTCCAGGAGTGGGGTCTGCCGGCCGACGCAACACAGCCCGGGCCGACCGGAGACCTGCTCGGTGCCGAGGGCGCCGAGTTCGACCGGCTCTGGCTCGAGGAGATGCTCGAGCACCACGAGGAGGGGATCTCACTCGCCGAGGACGTCCTGGCCAGGGGCTCGCACCGACCGACCCTGACCTTCGCCGAGGCGCTGGTGGCGGCCAACCGTGCCCAGGTCAGCCGGATCGAGGCCATGCTGGGCGCGTGACCCGGGCCTCCGGGCGGCTCTGCCTGGCGCCGGGTGCGCCGGGGCGACGGGCGGGCGCCTGCCCTGGTCGGCTGGCGAGAATCCTCACGTTCAGCCTCCCGCGACCGGGGTGCGCGGTTACTTTTGGGTAATGACGGACGTCCTGATCGATCCCGAGACCGACCCCAACGCCACCTACGCGTTCGACCCCGCCCGGGTCCGCGTCCTCACCGAGCTCGCGACCGCCTCCGGCGAGAGCCACCGGGTGATCACCCCGATGACCGGCGGCCCGCTCGCGACCGTCCCGTTCTCGACCGAGGAGGACGTCGAGGAGGCGTATGCGGTGGCCCGGGCCGCGCAGCCCGCCTGGGCCGCGCGGTCGGTCACCGACCGGTCGCGGATCGTGCTCCGCTACCACGACCTCGTCCTCTCCCGGCAGCGAGAGCTGATGGACCTGGTCCAGCTCGAGTCCGGCAAGGCCCGACGGCACGCCTTCGAGGAGATCGCCGACGTCGCGATCTGCTCCCGCCACTACGGCCGCAACGCGGAGCGCTACCTGCGGCCACAGCGTCGGGGCCCGGGGGCCTTCCCGATCCTGTCCCAGTCGGTCGAGTCGCACCTGCCCAAGGGTGTCGTCGGCATCGTCTCGCCGTGGAACTACCCGCTCGCGCTCGCGATCACCGACGCCATCCCTGCACTGCTCGCCGGCAACGCCGTCGTCCTGCGCCCGGACGCCCAGGGCATCCTCTCGGCGCTCGCCGGGGTCGAGCTCCTCGTCCAGGCCGGTCTGCCGCGCGAGGTGTTCCAGGTGGTCCTCGGTCCGGGGTCCTCGATCGGGCAGGCGGTCGTGGACCGCGCGGACTACGTCTGCTACACGGGCTCGACGGCCACCGGTCGCCGGGTCGCCGCGAGCCTGGCGCCGAGGCTGGTCGGCTACAGCATGGAGCTCGGTGGCAAGAACTCGATGTACATCGCGGCCGACGCCTCGCTGCGCAGGTCGGTCGAGACCGCCGTGCGCGGCGCCTTCTCCTCCGCCGGTCAGCTATGCATCTCGCACGAGCGGCTCCTCGTGCACACCGACGTCTACGACGAGTTCGTCCCGGCGTTCGTCGAGGCGACCAAGGCGATGCGGCTCGGGACCGAGCTGTCGTTCGGGTTCGACATGGGTTCGCTCGTCGGGGAGCAGCAGCTCCAGACGGTCACCGAGCACGTCGACGACGCCCGCCACCACGGCGCCACGGTCCTGACCGGCGGCCGGCACCGGCCGGACATCGGTCCGTTCGTCTACGAGCCGACGATCCTGAGCGAGGTGACGTCGACGATGATGTGCCGCGACGTGGAGACCTTCGGGCCGGTCACGTCGATCTACCGGGTGTCCTCCGACGAGGAGGCGATCACCATCGCCAACGACACCCCCTACGGCCTCAACGCGGCCGTCATGACCGCGTCGGTGAAGCACGGCCGGCGGATCGCCGCCCAGCTGCAGGCGGGCACGGTCAACATCAACGAGGCGTATGCGGCGGCCTGGGCCTCCAAGGGCTCCCCGATGGGCGGGATGAAGGACTCCGGCGTCGGGCGCCGACACGGCCGGGAGGGCATCGTCAAGTACACCGAGCCGCAGAACGTCACGGCCCAGCACATCCTCGGCTTCGGCCCGCCGCCCTGGGTGAGTGACGAGATGTTCGCGACCACGCTGACCGCCGCGCTGAAGGTCATGAAGAAGGTCGGTGTGCGATGAGCGTGGCTGTGAACGGTGAGCCGAAGGCCGGCGGGTCTCGCGGCGACTCGGTCGACGCCGACTACGACGTCGTCGTCATCGGCTCCGGCTTCGGCGGCTCGGTCGCGGCGCTGCGCCTGGCCGAGAAGGGCTACTCCGTCCTCGTTCTCGAGGCCGGACGCCGCTTCGAGGACGAGGACTTCGCGAAGACCTCGTGGGACGTCAAGAACTACCTGTGGGCACCGCAGCTCGGCTGCTACGGCATCCAGCGCATCCTCAAGTTGCCGGATGCCATGGTGCTGGCCGGCGCCGGTGTCGGTGGCGGCTCGCTCAACTACGCGAACACTCTCTACGTCCCGCCGCGGCCCTTCTTCGAGGACAGGCAGTGGGGGCGCATCACCGACTGGCAGGCCGAGCTCGCCCCGCACTACGACACAGCCCAGACCATGCTCGGCGTGGTCGAGAACCCGTGCGACGGGCCGGTCGAGGAGGTCATGCGCCAGTCCGCCGACGACATGGGAGTCGGCCACACCTTCCGCAAGACGCCGGTCGGGATCTTCTTCGGCGAGCCCGGTCGCACGGTGCCCGACCCCTACTTCGGCGGCGCCGGGCCGGCCCGGACCGGCTGCACCGAGTGCGGCAACTGCATGGTCGGGTGCCGGGTGGGCGCGAAGAACACCCTCATGAAGAACTATCTCGCCCTCGCCGAGCGGCTCGGTGTGACGATCGAGCCGCTGCGCACCGTCGTGCGCCTCGGGGAGGTGCCGGGCTCGCCCGGTCTCCATCGCATACTCCATGAGCGCACGAGTCCGATGCCGGGGAAGGACCGCGGCGTCACCACCGCGCGGCACGTCGTCGTCGCCGCCGGCACCTGGGGCACCCAGACGCTGCTGCACACGATGAAGGCCGAGGGTGAGCTGCCGCGCCTCAGCGAGCGGCTCGGGCAGCTGACCCGGACCAACTCCGAGGCGATCCTGGGGGCCGTGACGCAGAGCGTGCCCGAGGGTGTCGACCTGTCACGCGGCGTCGCGATCACGTCCTCGTTCCACCCCGACGACGACACCCACGTCGAGAACTGCCGCTACGGGCCGGGCTCGAACGCGATGGGGCTGCTCTCGACCCTGCTCGTCGCGGGCGACACCCACCGTCCGCGGCCGCTGCAGTTCCTCCGGGACGTCATCAAGGACCCGGCGCCGCTCGTCAAGACGTTCCCCATGGTGCGCAAGTGGTCCGAGCGGGTAGTCATCCTGCTCGTCATGCAGACCCTCGACAACTCCCTGACGACCTCGGTCAAGAAGCGCGCCGGGCGGTGGGTGCTCACGAGCCGGCAGGGGCACGGTGATCCGAACCCGACCTATATCAAGGCCGGTCACGAGGCGATGCACGTCGTCGCGAAGCGTCTCCAGGACGTCACGGGGAACTACTGCGCCGCCGGCGGGAGCTGGCCGGAGGTGTTCGACATCCCGATGACCGCGCACTTCATCGGCGGAGCGCCGATCGGGGACTCGCCGAGCAGCGGCGTCCTCGACCCGTACCACCGACTCTGGGGCCATCCGGGCATCAGCGTCGTCGACGGCACGGCGATCAGTGCCAACCTCGGGGTCAACCCGTCGCTGACGATCACCGCCCAGGCCGAGCGCGCCTTCGCGCTCTGGCCGAACAAGGGCGAGGCGGACCCGCGGCCCGAGCAGGGCGGCGCCTACCGGCGGATCGACCCGGTGGCCCCGCACCGGCGGGCGGTGGAGCGGTTCACGCACGTGGAGAGTGCGAGACTGGCGGGATGACCCAGCACCCCCTCGAGCTCTTCGCCGTCGACGGCCTGATCGACTCCGACGCCAAGGACATGCGCGATACCGTGCGGGCGGTCCTCACCGATCGGGTCCGCCCCCATATCGCGCAGTGGTACGAGGACGCGACCATCCCCGCGCGCGAGCTCACCCGCGAGCTCGGCGAGCTCGGACTGCTCGGCATGCATCTCGAGGGGTACGGCTGCGCGGGGACCTCGGCCACCGCATACGGGTTGGCGTGCATGGAGCTCGAAGCGGTCGACAGCGGGGTCCGCTCCCTCGTGTCCGTGCAGGGCTCGCTCGCGATGTTCGCGATCTGGCGCTACGGGAGCGAGGATCAGAAGCAGGAGTGGCTGCCGCGGATGGCGGCCGGCGAGGCGATCGGCTGCTTCGGGCTCACCGAGGCCGACTTCGGATCCAACCCCGCGGGTATGCGCACGTCGGCCAAGCGGGACGGCGACGACTGGGTGCTCAGCGGCTCGAAGATGTGGATCACCAACGGCGCGGTCGCCGACGTCGCGGTCGTCTGGGCGCGCACCGATGACGGGATCCGCGGGTTCGTCGTGCCGACCGACAGCCCCGGCTTCACCGCGAACGAGATCACCCGCAAGATGTCGCTGCGCGCCTCGGTCACCGCCGAGCTCGTTCTCGACGGGGTGCGGCTGCCCGCCTCGGCGACGCTTCCCGAGGCACGCGGGCTCTCGGGCCCGCTCTCGTGCCTGTCCGAGGCACGCTTCGGCATCGTCTTCGGGGCGCTCGGCGCCGCTCGGGACTGCCTCGAGGTGACGATCGATTACTGCCGAGAGCGGGAGATCTTCGACAAGCCGCTCGCCGCATACCAGCTGACCCAGGCCAAGCTCGCCGACATGACGCTCGAGCTCGGCAAGGGCATGCTCCTCGCGCTGCACCTCGGGCATCTCAAGGACACCGTCGGCGTGCGCAACGAGCAGATCAGCCTGGGCAAGCTCAACAGCACCCGCGAGGCGATCGCCATCGCCCGCGAGTGCCGCACCCTGCTGGCCGCCAACGGCATCACCGGGGAGTACCCGATCATGCGCCACGCCAACAACCTCGAGTCGGTGCTGACCTACGAGGGCACCTCCGAGGTGCACCAGCTCGTCATCGGCCAGGCCCTGACCGGCGAGTCCGCCTTCCGCTGAGCGGCGGCGCCCGCGCTCGTCCCCGCACCCCCGCGGACGCACATCCTCGCCGGTGACGCAGAAGTTCGACGCTGACATGGCTATAGCCGCGTCAAGCCCGATCTCCCGGTGCGCCAGCGAACGTCTCAGGCGCCTCTGGATGTGCGAAGCCCCGCCGAACGGCGCTCCCGGGCAAGCCTCCGCGCCTGCTCGATGCGTCTCAGGATGGCCGCGGGATCGTCGAGCTCGGACCAGACGATACGCACGACCTCGTACCCGGCTCGGCGGAGACGGTCCTCGCGAAATCTTCTCTCTGGCGAGTGCCGCGTGCCCTGTGTGTCCGGCGTACTTGATCATGCCGTCGAACTCGACGACCACACAGCCGTCGACGAGGAAGTCGACCCTGCCGATGAAGCCGGATGCGTCCGCGATGTCGACCTGGCTCGTGAAGGGGACGTTCCCGTCCACAAGGACGATCCGGGTGCGTGTCTCGCCCACTGACTCGCAGTTGGGATCGCAGGCGGTGATGACGCGCTCGACCGTCCCGATCTTGGGGCCGGCGAGTGCTCGTGCACTGCTCTGCAGGTCGGCGAGCGAGCACAGCGAACGGTGCAGTGCGCTGTCCATGGCCGCCAGGCCGGCCATGAAGCCGTACACCCGGGCGACCTGAACGCAGGCGACCGCGGGCGCAACGCTCCGGAACGCTCCGAGCGTCCAGGTGTCGCCGCCGGTCCACGGATGTAAGGCGAGGCCGGCATGCACGCGACGGCGAGATGTTCTCCGGGTCTCGACGGCCACCAGCGCATGGCTCACGTCGAACGTCGCGATACCGAGAAAGGCCAGGGCCGACTGATGGCTCAACCGGTCGGCGTCGCCTCTCGTCCGGAGAACCGCCTCGGCACGAAGCAGGTACCGACCGCTCGGCTCAGCCGCCGCATACCGCTCGGTCAGGACGTAGGCCCCCCGACGGAGTCTCACGAGCTGCCCTCGCCGGGTGAGAGTGAGGAGCTCGTCCGCCCCGACTCCCACTCTGGCGGCATCGTTCGCGCTGAGGACACCGTCCTGGTTCTCGGCCATCGTGCGTAGTCGGACGTCCATGCAGGTCAGACTCGCAGAACTTCCCGGCGCCTGCCGGGCGCCATCTCGAGCATTGTGGATAACTCGGTTCGGGGCAGCCACGGGCAGTGGTCCCGGAGTTCGCGGTGGACCCAGAATCTCGGCCAGGACACGAAAAACAGCCGCGCCTCCCGCCAACTTCTGCGCCACCGTCGACGTACGCGGCCGGTGGGCAGGATCGGGGACCCGGCACCTCGGGGTACCGTGAGATGCACCCAGACCAGCCGCTCCGGGGACTCCCCGCGCCAGATCGACCAAGGCCAGCATGCTCCGCACCGCGCTCCAGCCCAGGTGGCTCGGGGCCCTCGTCCTCGCGACCGTGTTCGCCGCGGTCTGCGGGTGGCTCGGCGCGTGGCAGCTCGAGGAGGCGCGCGCCGAGGGCCGCGCGCAGGCGATCGAGCGCGCCGCGGCACTCCCCGTCGCACCGCTCACCGAGGTCGTCGAGCCGCAGAGCGAGTTCCCTCGGGACGGGTCGACGCGTCGGGTCACGGCGACCGGCTCGTATGCGGCGGACGGCCAGGTGCTCATCGCCGAGCGACGCCTGGACGGTCAGGTCGGGTACTGGGTGGTCAGCCCGTTCGTCGTCGACGGCACCGGCGCCACGATCCCGGTGCTGCGCGGCTTCGTCTCCGACGCCGCGCAGGCCCCTGCACCACCGGCCGGGGGGATCGGGCTGGCCGGCGGCCTCGCGCCGGGCGAGTCGCCCCGAAGTGAGGCCGGCCTGGCCGACGGCGTCTACCGCTCGATCGACCTCAGTGTCCTGGTCAACCGCTGGGACACCGAGGTCTACAACGCCTTCGTCTTCGCCACCGACGAGACGGTGCTCTCCGGCGCCGACGCGGGGTCGCCCGCAGCCCTGGACGGCCTCACCCGGGTGCCGCCCCCTACGGGCGCCCAGAGCGAGCTGAACCTCAAGAACGCCATGTATGCGCTGCAATGGTGGGTGTTCGCGGCGTTCGGCTTCTTCCTCTGGTGGCGGATGATCCGCCAAGCCCATCGCGAGGACCTCCAGCGAGCCGCCGGTCAGCCGGTGGACGAGCCGGCACCCGCCGCAACCGCCGCGACCGCCGAACCGAGCCCGGCCGCGGACCCGCCCCGATCGCGAGCCGAACCCGACCACGCCGCGGGAGCACCGCATACCCTCTCCGCTCCGACGACCACAAGGACCAGGTGACGTGACCACGACCCCGACCGCTTCCCCCTCGGCCATCGCGAAGGCGCTGACCTTCTTCAAGATCTCGGCGATCACCGCCGGTCTCGCGATGTTCGTCCTCATCACCGAAATGGTGCTCAAGTACGGCTTCGACAACGACGTGCTGACCTGGTGGAGCCCGGTGCACGGCCTGATCTTCATGGTCCTCGTCGCGGCGACGACCAACCTCGGGTTCAAGGTCGGCTGGTCGCTCGTACGGATCGGGCTGATCCTGCTCGGGTCGTGCATCCCGTTCGTCGCGTTCGTCATCGAGCGCCGGGTCGCGCAGGAGATCGAGCCGCTGACCCTGGATAGGGTTGCCGCGTGAGCGCTCCCATGACCTCGAGGCCCGTCCTCGTGGTGGACTTCGGTGCCCAGTACGCCCAGCTCATCGCGCGTCGGGTGCGTGAGGCCAGCTGCTTCTCGGAGGTCGTGCCGCACACGATGTCGAGCGAGGAGATGCTGGCCAAGGACCCCGCGGCGATCATCCTCTCCGGGGGGCCGTCGTCGGTCTACGCAGACGGTGCACCCGGGCTCGACGGCGTGCTGCTCGAGGCCGGGGTGCCGGTGTTCGGTATGTGCTACGGCTTCCAGGCGATGGCTCAGGCCCTGGGCGGCACGGTCGAACGGACCGGCCTGAGTGAGTACGGCTCCACGCCCGCCCACATCCTCGACGGCGAGTCGACGCTGTTCAACGGCCAGCCGGCAGAGCAGTCGGTCTGGATGAGCCACGGCGACTCGGTCGGGTCCGCGCCTGACGGTATGCGCGTGACGGCGGCCACCGCCGGCGCACCGGTGGCCGCGTTCGAGGACGACGAGCGCCGGCTCTACGGGGTGCAGTGGCATCCGGAGGTCATGCACTCGACCTTCGGGCAGCGGGTGCTGGAGAACTTCCTGCTCCGCGGGGCCGGGCTGTCGGGGGACTGGACGGCGGCGAACGTCGTCGAGGAGCTCGTCGGATCGGTCCGCGACCAGATCGGGGAGTCGCGGGTGATCTGCGCGCTGTCCGGCGGCGTGGACTCGTCGGTCGCCGCCGCTCTCGTCCAGCAGGCGGTCGGCGACCAGCTGACCTGCGTGTTCGTCGACCACGGTCTGCTGCGGTCGGGGGAGGCCGAGCAGGTCGAGAAGGACTTCGTCGCTGCGACGGGGGTGGACCTGGTCGTCGTCGACGCGCGCGAGCGGTTCCTGTCGGCGCTTGCGGGGGTGAGCGACCCCGAGGAGAAGCGCAAGATCATCGGCCGCGAGTTCATCCGGGTGTTCGAGCAGGCGGCCCGCGACATCGTCGGGGCGCACCAGGGAGCCGACGACCACCCGGTCGAGTTCCTCGTCCAGGGCACGCTGTATCCAGACGTCGTGGAGTCCGGCGGTGGGAGCGGCACGGCGAACATCAAGAGCCACCACAACGTCGGCGGCCTGCCCGAGGACCTGCAGTTCACGCTCGTCGAGCCGCTGCGGCTGTTGTTCAAGGACGAGGTGCGGGCGGTCGGGGCCGAGCTCGGGGTGCCGGATGAGATCGTCAAGCGGCAGCCGTTCCCCGGTCCTGGGCTGGCGATCCGCATCGTCGGCGCGGTGAGCGAGGAGCGGCTCGACGTGCTCCGCGCCGCTGACCGCATCGCGCGGGAGGAGCTGACAGCAGCGGGCCTGGACGAGGAGATCTGGCAGTGCCCCGTGGTCCTGCTCGCCGACGTGCGTTCGGTCGGAGTGCAGGGGGACGGCCGCACCTATGGACACCCGATCGTGCTGCGGCCGGTGTCGTCCGAGGACGCGATGACGGCGGACTGGACGCGCGTGCCCTACGACGTGCTCGCCAAGATCTCGACCCGGATCACGAACGAGGTGCCCGAGGTGAACCGGGTGGTGCTGGACGTGACGTCGAAGCCCCCGGGGACGATCGAGTGGGAGTGAGCACGCGCTGCTCAGGTGAGTTGGGTACGAAGGCGTGACCTTGCGCGTGCCACTCCCGCGACAAGACGGCATCGAGTGGGAGTGAGCAGCCGCAACGGAAGGCGACCTGCACGCTCCTGGTGAGGCTGCGGCTGCCACTCCCGCGACAAGAGGGCATCGAGTGGGAGTGAACCCGCGCGACGGCGGGTGACGTGCGTCCGGAACACCCGTCCTCGGGTCCGCGTTGGGGGACAATAGATAGGCAAGAGAACCCCGGCCACCCCGGAAGGAGAACCGCACGATGCTCGCGGCACTGATCGGGCTGCTCGGACTCGGGGGTCTGGCGTGGGGGACGACGCATTACGTCCGGTCCCGGCTCAGCGACCGGCTCCAGGCCCGCCGTGAGCGGCACCGCCGCATCGCCCTCGGTGTCGTCGGCGTCAGCGCCACCGCGCTGCTCATCCCCGACGTCATCGTCGGTCTGGTCGTGGCCTCGACCGGGGGTGGGGGCACCCTGACGACGATCGGCTGGTTCCTGTACCGGCTGCTCGCGGTCGGCGCCATCGGCATCGCCGCCGTCGTGATGTGGTTGACCAGTGACCCGGTGACGAACCGGGTGCGGCGTGGTCGCGATGCGGTCGTGGCGCGGGTGCCGTTCGGTCCGGGCCGCGACGTGCGCCGGATGCGTCGCTCACTCGGTGCCGCATCCTTCCCGCAGGAGTGGAACGCCCTCCTCGAGTACGACCGCGAACTGACTCGCCGGCTGCTGCGCTACCAGCGTGACGCCGACGCGGCGGCCTCGGCCCCGACCATGGCCGACCTCCAGCACCCGCTCACCCGTGCCGCGGTCGACGCCATGTTCCGGTGCGACACGCTGCGGACGATGCAGCCGCCGACACGGGTGCCGGACGTCCTCGCCACCGACTACGGCCGGGCGGTCGCCGAGTTCGACCGCGCGCTGGCCACCGCGGAGGAGTTCGCAGCCCGCCATGTCACGTCGACGGTGGCCCCGGAGGAGCAGCGCGTCGTCGCCGACGCGGCCCGGACGCTGACCTTCCTGCAGACCAATGCGACGACGCCGCAGGAGCGAGCCACCGCATACACGAAGATCAGCGAGAAGCTCGCATCCGCGCAGGCCAGCGCGGGTGCGGAGGCGACCGAGCCGGTGCCGCAGTCCTCCCATCCCTGGCTCACGGTCGAGGACCGGGCGCGGGTCGGTCGCGACTGAGTCGACTCGACTCGGCAGTCGTCCGTCTCAATGTCATTCGTACGTTTCCCCTCCGGCGGAGTGCCGCCTTCGCTAGCGTGTGCCCAGGCCACGCGCACCAGACCCGGTGGACGGGTGTGACCTCGTGCACTTGGTGCTTCTCTCATTCGAACGGCAGAAGGCACCGACATGAAAAGACGACTGGCTCTGGCCGGCGTGGTCCCATTGCTGGCCACCTCGCTCGCGGCGCTCGGACAGGCTCCGGCGATGGCAGCTCCCGACGACCGTCTCGACCGTGAGCTGCCCGCTCACCTGGCCGACCTCAAGCTCGACACCCCCGCCGAGCGCACCGACATCTCGACCGCGCAGCTCGACGCGTCCCTCGTCGACGCGGAGGGCGCCGGCACCGTCATCGTGCGGCTGAGGGACACGGCGGTCGCAGAGCGCGACTTGCCGGATGCTGCCAGCGCGAGGGCGAAGCAGGACCTGCAGAGGAGCCAGGCGGCGCTCATGGACCGGGTCAAGGCTCTGGACCCCGACGCCCGGCTCGTCGCCCAGACCCAGCTCGCTCTCAACGCGGTGTTCGTCGAGGTCGACCGCGCCGTCCTACCCCAGCTGGCGAACGACCCCGCCGTCCTGCGCATCGCGCCGGTGGGGACCTACGAGCTGGACCTGTCCGAGACCGTCCCCTACATCGGCGCGACGACAGTGCAGGACAGCGGCATCACCGGCAAGGGCATCCGCGTCGCCGTGCTGGACAGCGGTATCGACTACACCCACGCGGCGCTGGGCGGGTCGGGCGACCCTGCAGACTTCGAGGGCAACGACCCGACGGTCATCGAGCCGGGCACCTTCCCGACGACGAAGGTCGTCGGCGGATATGACTTCACCGGAAGTGCCTGGCCCAACGCGGCGGAGGCTCCCGACCCCGACCCGATCGACGACGGACCCGGGGGCGGCCACGGGACGCACGTCGCCGACATCATCGCCGGCAAGGACGGTGTGGCGCCCGGCGCCGACCTCTTCGCCGTCAAGGTGTGCTCCTCGGTCTCGACGGCCTGCTCGGGCATCGCGCTCATCCAGGGCATGGAGTTCTCGCTCGACCCGAACGGCGATGGCAAGCTCAGCGACCGGATGCACATCATCAACATGTCGCTCGGCTCCTCCTACGGCCAGCCCTTCGACGACGACCTCTCGGCGGCAGTCGAGAACGCCACGACGGCGGGCGTCCTCACGGTCGCGTCCGCGGGGAACAGCGCCGACAAGCCGTATGCGAACGGCACCCCGGCGGCTGCGCCCAGTGCCCTGTCGGTCGCGCAGACCTCCGTCCCGAGCGCGACACTCGCACTGATGCAGATTGTGGCGCCGGCGAACATCGCAGGCCAGGTGCCGGCGGTCTTCCAGCCCTGGTCGGCTCCGCTGACCTCGGTCGTGCAGGCTCCGCTCCAGTACGGCAACGGTGCAGGCGGGAACCTCGACGGCTGCGCCGCCTTCGCGCCCGGCTCGCTGGCGGACAAGATCGTCCTGGTCGACCGCGGGGCGTGCAACTTCACCCTGAAGGCCAAGAACGTCGGCGACGCGGGCGGTCTGATCGCCATCATCGGACAGAATGCGCCGGGCGACGCCTTCGAGGGCGGAGACGGCGGCGACCGTCCGATCACCATCCCGAGCTACATGGTGACCCAGCAGATCGCCAACCAGCTCCGCAGCGGCCTGCCGGACACCGTGGTCCGCTTCGACCCGGCGGTGGGTCTTCCGCTCGCGGGCACCATGGTGGGCAGCTCATCGCGCGGACCGCAGCACGAGGACACCCACCTGATCAAGCCTGAGATCGGCGCTCCAGGGGCCTCGGTGTCCGCCATCGCCGGCACCGGGACCGGCACCGGTCCCTTCGGCGGCACCTCCGGAGCGGCCCCGATGGTCGCCGGCGCGGCGGCCCTCGTGCTCGAGGCCTCCGGCGGCGTCAAGGCGACCCCGAACGGCAGGCCCGGCGGACGTGCCGTCGGGCATGGTCTCACCCCTCTCGAGCTGAAGTCGCTCCTGGTCAACACCGGCTACACCGGCGTCGTCAACAACGCGCTGACCGGCGAGCTGGCGCCCATCACCCGCATCGGTGGCGGCGAGGTCCGTGTGGACCAGGCAGTCTCGGCAGGGACGGCGGCCTGGGTCAGTGACGTGGAGTCCGGGACGTTGAGCTTCGGATTCGTCGACGTCACAGACACCGTGACGATCAAGCGCAGCGTCACGATCCGGAACTACGACAACAGGAAGCGCACCTACACCGTCACCCCGACCTTCCGGTTCGACGACGACCAAACGAACGGCGCGGTCACGGTCACCGCTCCGAGCAAGGTCAGCGTCAAGGCCGGCAAGGGCAGGGACACGACGTTCGCCGTCACCATGACGATCGACGGCTCGAAGCTGCGCGGCAACTTCATGAACTCGGGTAGCGCTGGCGCCGACCCGGCGACGCTGACGACGAACGAGTACGACGGCTACCTCGTCCTCGACGACGGCACGCAGAAGATCCAGATGCCGTGGCACGTCCTGCCCCGCAAGGCCGCCGAGGTCGTGCCGAGCACGACGACGATCGTGCCCGGGTCGTTCCCGCAGGAGATCGGACTCGACAACCAGGGTGCCGGGACGGCGCAGAACGACGCGTATGCGCTGCTCGCCACGAGCGATGACCTGCCGGAGGGCGCCTGGGGCGACCAGTCCCCGACGCCGGACATCCGCGCCGTCGGTGTGAACACCTTCCCGGTGCCGGCCGGCTTCTGCTCGGCCAACCCGTCCTTCCTGTGGGCCTTCGCGGTCAACACCTGGGAGCGCCAGCAGCACCTGCTGCCGGTCTCGCACCAGGTGTACCTCGACACCAACCAGGACGGAGTGGACGACTTCGTCGTCCTCAACAGGGACGCCTCCGGTCTGGGGACGATCACCGACGGTCGGCAGCTCGCCTGGGTGCTCAACCTGGCAACCGGGTCCGCCTCGGCGTTCTTCTTCGCCGAGCACTCGACGAACACGGGCAACACGGTGCTCCTCCTCTGCGGTGAGCAGATCGGCATGAACGCCAATGACCTGTTGACCAACACCGTGGACGTCGACGTCGTCGCCCAGGACTTCTACTTCGGAGGTCCTGGTGACGAGGTGACCGACCTGACCGTCACTCCGCTCGGCGAGCGGTTCTACGGTGAGCCGACGGATGTCGCGGGCGGTGGCGAAGGGTCGCTGAATGTCTACGACTTCGGCTCCGGCCCCGGCAACACCGAAGAGCTCGGGCTGATGCTGTTCACCAATGGCGACCGCGGTGCGGGTAACCGCGGCGGAGCCACGCAGGACACGGAGGCGCTGCTCTTCCTCACTCCGTAGACCGACAGAGGGTGCGGGACACGCCATGCGGAACCACCGCATACGGCGTGTCCCGCACTCGCGTCGACGGGGGCTCCAGATGGGGCCGCGTCGGCTGTGATGGAACAGTCACGGGAGTGGTGACCCGCGCCCTACCCGCAGGTGTTCCCTGAGAGGACACTGAAGGCGGCGGCACCGGCTGGACCGGGGAGGTCGACATGGCCGACACCGAGCGGCGATCCTCCCGCTCCACCCTGGTGGCCGCCTTCGGGACCGCGATCGTCTTCATGCTCGGCACCTGGGGGTTCGCCCTCGTCGACGCGGGGACGTGGCTGGACCATGCCTACCGTTCGCTGCAGCTGTTCGTGCTCGAGGCAGGAGATGGCTTCCCCGTCCCGTCCCCTTGGCAGCTCGAGGTCGCTCGACTGGCCGCCCCCGCGATGACGGTGATCTCGACCGCCCTCGCCGCTGCTGCGCTCTCGCGGGGGCGGGTCGACGCCTGGCGGGCACGACGGATGGAGGGGCACGTCGTCATCGCAGGCCTGGGCCGCCGTGAGACGGAGGCCGCGCTGGTCCTGCGCGCAACGGGCCGCGATGTCGTCGTCGTCTCGCCGCACGAGGGGGTCGGCGGGGTGAGGCGTTGCCGCCGCTCGGGCATCCCGGTCGTGATCGGCGACCCGCGAGACCCACTGCTTCTGGAGTCGGCCGGCGTCGGGCGCGCGTCCCACCTCATCGTGCTCGATCCGAACCTGGATGCGAGCGGACAGGTCGCAGTGGCGGCCGTCGGGCTGACCGCCGAGCGGTCGGGGGCACCGCTCGTCGTGCACGTCGAGATGGACGACCCGGCTCTCGTCGGCCTGCTACGAGCGCTGAAGCTGTCGGAGCACCATGCCCCCGGCTGGCGGGTCGAGGAGCTCGACCTGGCCGGTGCAGGGGCCGCCATCATGGTCGACGCGGTCGCCCCCTGGCCCGCAGACGTGTCAGGGGCCGAGGTCGTCGTGATCGGGGACTCGGCACTCGCGACCGCGGTCGTCGCCGAGCTCCGGCGCCGCTGGCGCGCGGCGGGTGGGACCCGCGACGGCCTCGGCATCGTCACCTCTCCCTCGTGGCCGCCACCAGCCCTGGGGAGATCGCCGGACACCGTGTTCGTGTGCTCGGACGACGAGTCCACAGCCCTGATGACGTCGCTCGCCGTGCTGCGGGACCTGCCGGGGACTCCGGTCGTCGTGCGGATCGAGCACGCCGCGCACTTCGGCGCCCTGCTGCAGCAGGATGCGCCCGACCTGCACGTCATCAGCCTCGACCGGCTCGTGCTGACGCCCGAGGTGCTGTTGGACACCACGGTCGAACGGATCGCGCGTGCGCTGCACGAGTCGTACCGGCGCCATGCGGACCCGGCGGACCCCTCGGCCGCACCATGGGCCGACCTGCCCGAGTCCCTGCGCGCATCCAACCGCTCGCAGGCGGAGCACGTCTGCGAGAAGATCCGGGCCACGCACCGGATACTCGTGCCGGACGACGGGGAGCCGACCCATGGCTTCACCGAGGACGAGGTGCAGCAGCTCGGCCGCCTCGAACACGACCGCTGGGCCGCAGAGCGACGAGCGGCCGGCTGGCGGCCGGGCCCACGCGACGCCACGGCCCGCACCAGTCCCTATCTGGTCCCCTGGGAGGAGCTCAGCGAGGACGTGCGAGAGATCGACCGACAGTTCGTCCGTGCCCTTCCGGACATCCTCCTGGACGCGGGACTGCGGCTGCATCGGACCGACACGGGCCGAACCGGGACCGCGCGGGTAGAGGCGCCGAGGAGTGGGTCATGAGTCACGATGTGTTCGTCTGTCATTCGTCGCAGGACAGGACGGTCGCGAATGCGATCGTGGCTCGGTTGGAGGAGCGGGGGATCCGGTGTTGGATCGCGCCGCGGGATGTGGTGCCGGGTTTGGAGTATGCGGAGT
>JBAUUB010000438.1:0-4141 GCA_049582485.1 Dermatophilaceae bacterium | reverse complement strand
ATGCTGGCGTTCGTGACGCCCCCAGAGGTCAGCAGAAGCTTCATTTGGCTGCTCCCGTCAAGTCCACGCGCTCCCGAGAATCACTGTGACCCGTCGGCAACGGGCCCACCCAAGGTGTATGAACACGTGACACACCGGGTGCAGGGTACAGGCTCCAGCGAGCAGGCACTGGAAGTCCAGCCGATGAAGTCGCTGTGTCTCCGAGGCACTGCCTCACAGGCGCTTGTCGGCGATCGCGGGGTAGACGGCCTGGCAAGCGTGCAGGAGTGGCTCGAGCTTGAGTGCTCGTGATGTTGAGCCGGACACCTTGAGCTTGCGGAAGAGCACTGCTTTGCCGAGCGGCAGCGTGCCCAGCAGCAGTTCGTGCATCGAGTCGGCGCTCAGTTTGGCGGTGAGCGTCGCATCGATCCCGATGGGCTCGAAGGTCGTGGCGACGGGCCGGGTCCTGCCGTCGACCCAGATGTCGATGGAGGGGTCGTGCAGGCGGAAGTTGATCACCATCTGCTGGGCGACGAGTCCGGCCATTTCGTCGTCGTCGGCGACGTCGTTGAACATCTCAGAGAAGACCGCTCGGAGTTGCTCGGCGTCGGCGTAGGTGCGTCCCACATCCGGAACCCTACGGCCTGACTGTTCACCGAAGGGGCGGGAGTCGGACTCCGAACGACCGCCATTCCCTTTCTGGTTTCGACTCGTCCCCGCCCACCGCGCCGCCCCGATGCGCGGGGTGAACCCTGAGTCCTTCAACGTCGGGGTCGGCCATGCGGGGTTGACCCCGTCTGGTGGACATCGATTATGCGGCTTGCCGGGCCGCGGTGGTGATCCGGTCTTCGAAGGCTATCGGGGGGATATGGCCGAGGGCTGAGTGGCGTCGGCGACGGTTGGCCGACGCCGACCTCGACGTGCGGATCCTGGCGTTGTTCGAGGAGAACTACCGGGTGCACGGGGTGCGGAAGATGTGGAGAGCGCTGAACCGTCAGCAGCGCCTCGACGCGGACGGCAACCCCACCGGGGAGAAGTATCCGCCTGTGGCGCGGTGCACCGTGCAACGCCGGAGGCGGGCACTGGGCCTCTCGGGCGCGGTCGCCGGGGACCACAAGAAGACCGTCACGACCATCCCCGGCAAGGACCACCGGCCCGAGGACGCCCTCAACCGCGACTTGACCGCGCCGGCGGCGAACACCCGCTGGGTCGCCGACATCACCTATGTCGCGACCTGGGTCGGGTTCGTCTACGTCGCGTTCTGGACGGACCTGTTCTCCCGCCGGATCGTCGGCTGGCGCGTCTCGACGTCGCTGGCCACCGACCTGCCCCTGGACGCCCTGGAGCAGGCGATCTGGACCCGCCAGCGCGACAGGCCGACCTCTCAAAGCTGGTCAATCACTCCGACAGGGGCTGTCAGTACCTATCCATTCGCTGCACCGAACGGCTCGAGGACGCCGGCATCACCCCCTGGGTCGGCTCGGTCGGCGACTCCTACGACAACGCCGCCGCCGAGGCGCTCAACCGGCTCTTCAAACCGAGGTCATCCACCGACTCGGACCCTGGCGAACCCTCGAGCACGTCGAGTTCGAAGTCCTCAAATGGGGCGACTGGTACAACCGCCACCGGCTTCACTCCTGGTGCGGGGACATCCCGCCGATGGAGTTCGAAACCGCCTACTACGCTGACAGCACACCTTCCCCGACACCCGTCGAGGAAGCACACCTGACTCTCCACTGAACCCGGGGCGGTTCAGACTGGTACATCGATGTGCTGGACGCCTCGGTTCACAGCGAGTACGGCGGGGCGTCTGTGGTGCTGGATCTGCACGGGAACTGGCTTCTGCTCGTGACCGGGGCGGACCGAGCCCAGACAAGCCCAGCGTCACGTTGGCCGTGCCCGATGATCCGGATCGGGTCAGCGCTCAGGTCATCTTCCGGGTCGATGATTGTCGACTGACCTACGAACTGCTCGCGGAATGGGGTGCGCAGTTTCTGGCCGCACCTGTGGATCGTGGTGGTGAGATCAGGGCTTCCTTCCGAGACCCGGACGGTCACCTCTTCGAGATCTCGCAGTTGACGTGATCGGCGGAGTGCACGGGCAGCGGGTCGATCGTAAGGCGTAGGGCGCATCACTTGAACTGCCAGAGTCGGCCCAGCCGTGCCGACGCTCCGTGTCCGGCTCTGCTTCGGACGGCCATTGGCGGCGAGAGGAGTGTCCTCGACACCCTCGAGCGGGTGTGTTGGCCTGCCGGCCAAGTCGTGCACGCAGGGGCGATGCGTGAAGGTCGAGTAGTCGGCTGCGATTCTTCGGCGACCGCCGCCGTAGACTCCGGCGGGTGAGCAACCCTGGGCCGTACCTGACGATGGAGGACGTCATCGGCGGCACCCCGCTGGTGCGTCTGCAGCGCCTTCCGGGGCCGGAGAACGAACGCCGCGGCAATGTGCTGCTCGCCAAGCTCGAGGGGAACAACCCGGCCGGCTCGGTAAAGGACCGGCCGGCAATCAGCATGATCCGGGGCGCCGAGGAGCGAGGGGAGATCTCCCCCGGCGACACCCTGCTGGAGGCCACGTCCGGCAACACCGGGATCGGCTTGGCGATGGCGGCGGCGATCAGCGGCTACCCACTGATCCTCGTGATGCCCGAGGATGCCTCCACCGAGCGAATCCAGACGATGAGGGCGTACGGAGCCGAACTGGTTCTTACCTCCGCAGAAGGCGGCATGGAAGAGGCCCGCGACGTCGTGACGCGGATGGAGCGGGAGGGTCGCGGCCGCGTCTTGGACCAGTTCGGCAACCCGGACAACCCCCGTGCCCACGAGGACGGCACGGGCCCGGAGCTTTGGCGCCAGACCGACGGACGGATCACGCACTTCGTGTCCGCGATGGGCACCACCGGCACGATCACCGGGGTCTCGCGCTTCCTGAAGTCGCGCAGCCCCGGTGTCCAGATCGTCGGGGCACAGCCCGCGCAGGGCTCGAAGATCCCAGGGATCCGCGCCTGGCCACCGGAGTACGTCCCGAAGATCTTCGATCCGTCAGCGGTGGACCGGACCGTGAAGGTCACCCAGAGCGACGCCGAGGAGACGGCCCGCCGGCTGGCCCGCGAGGAGGGCATCTTCGGCGGTATGTCCGCGGCCGGCGCTTGCTGGACCGCCCTGCAGGTGGCCGAGGAGGTCGAAGGGGCGACGATCGTCTTCGTAGTCTGCGACCGCGGCGACCGGTACCTCTCCAGCGGCGTGTTCCCCGCCTGAGAGTCCTGGCCAACACCCGGGACCCCGCTTTCGTATACGTAGCGATGTGACACAGCCGTACTCGTTGGCCTGTAGCACGGGCCAATGGGGCACGATGAGCGCGTGAGAATTCCTTGGGGAATCTTGCTCGACCTGCTTCCGGGCGAAGGCGACGGCCGCTGGCGGAGATCGAAGGTCGGTGCGCGTGCTACCGCGGCCGCTGGCTGTGGAGCCCTGGTCTGTTCTTGGGAGGTTGTTCGAGTCGCGGGGTGAGTGTCCCGCCGGGGGCTGCCGACTTAGAGGCGTGCCCGGTCGCCACGATCGATGTCACCTCTCTGTCTCAGGTGGGGGAAGCGGCTGCAACCTCGCTGGCTCGACGCTGCGTTTCCCCACGGGGGAAGGGTACGAGCTGAAGTAGCCCGGGTCCGGGGGGATCATCTATTCCCGCACGCCGACCCGCGAGGTGCGGGTGGCGAATTGGGGCATCCCTGGTGCTGGCGCGGTCGACATCACCGACGGGGTCGTCACCGTGTGGGGTCAACCGAGTGGGCGGGCGAGCTGCAGCTCAAGGCGCTCACCTTGGAAGGAATCCAGGACAGGGTCAATTGACGGGACAGCGGTGCGCAGCCCGCGCACCGCGGGATTCCCAGGGTAGACAAATGGACGGTCTGCGTATCCGCAAGCACCTTCACTCCCGCGCACGGAGACACCGCAAACCTGAGCTCCCGTGCGCTCAAGGCCCTCTCTGGTCAGAGAGTCCCATGTGGCGCAGAGCCCATTCGGCGCACCCGACTCGCGGCGAAGTGACTGCGATCCGTCGATGCGTGTCCGCTTTGCTCAGGTGCCGAAGCCGAGGAAGACGAGCAGGCGCCGTTCGAACTCGACTAGTGTCGTCGTCTCGAGTCTTCCGAGCACCGCGCCGACGTTGCT
>JBAUUB010000437.1:0-21418 GCA_049582485.1 Dermatophilaceae bacterium | reverse complement strand
CTGCTGTCCACGTCTCATCGTCCGAACGGTTGATAGCGCACCGGAAGTAGATCTGTAGTCAGTGAATTCCTCTGTGCTGGATGGTTCTTCCTGACGTGATGAAGGTCATGCCGCCAGCGGTGGCGACGCGGGTCGGGGGGGTGCAGGCTGAGGAGTGACGGGGACTCTCGTGGGCACGGGCTCACCAGGATCCCGCCCGGTCCCCGCCCCAGGGACGCGTCGTATGACGCTGGAATGGGAGCACGTCATGAATTGCTCGAGGACTACACGAGCATTCGTCGCCCTTGCGGTAGCCGCTCTCGTCGCCCCGGCCTCGGCCCTCGCTGTGCAGGGACCCGGCGGTGGCGGTGGCGGTGGCGGTGGCGGAGGGGGAGGTGGCGGCGGTGGAAGCGGTGAGCTCTACGCCGACCTTGTCCTCCTATACCGGGCGCAGGACGGTACGCCGATCCTGGCCGACTTCACCTACACCGATGCGGAGCTCGGCGAGACGACCGAGTACTGCGTCCAGCCGATCTCCTATGCCGAGATCCCGGACGTCGCACCGACGACCAACCCGGTCGACGGACGTCAGGTCTGGCTGGTGCCGCTCATGGGCGAAGCCATGATGGAGGACGGCTATGTTCCGCCCACCGACGTGGAGGTCGGTGCATGTGACCCGCAGCCCGACTTTCTCGCCTACGCCTCCGAGGTCGAGCTGGAACGGCTCAACTTCGTGCGCACCTCCGAGGCCGTCATCCAGTCGAAGATCGACGCTGTGACCGCCCGCCTGCTCGCCGCGACGAACATCACGCTCGACGGTGCGGGTCGGATCACGACCGACGGTGTGGCGATCGACGCCTCGCCGGAGCACGCCGCGATGTACCAGACGATCATGAAGACCGGCACGCTTCCCGGTCTCGAGGTCCATGACGAGGTGACCTCGGGCCCGCCCGTCTACATCGACCCGCTCGACGCCTGGATGCTCGCCGGCGCCTCGGTGGGGTCCGCCTCTGGCAAGGAGGTCCCACTGTCGATCGACGCGGTCCTCTACTACAACCGGATCATCCCGTTCCCTCCGGAGGGCTGGGTTCCCCCGGACGGCTGGACCGTCGACTTCAACCAGTCGGCCGACCCCGACCCGGCGGACGGCGTGGACGTGCCCGCTGAGCTGTTCGTCGACTACTCGGACTTCAGCTACACCCGGTCCGAGTACTTCATGGGCAGCGTCACCTGGCTGCACGTCCCCTCCCTGACGTGGCGGGTGGACCGCATCCTCGATGTCGTCCCGTTCACCAACCTCACCGCGCTGGCCGACGACGCCGTCGACGACGCGGACCTGACCGGAGTGCTGGGCTTCGCTCAGTGGGTCGACGATGTGCGCAGCGTCATCGGGTACTACCACGAGAACGAGGTCATCGAGGGCTTCTACTTCGACGCGATCGGCCAGGACACCACCGAGGACCAGGAGCTTGCGCTCCTCGAGCCCTCGGCGGTGACCCAGGTGGGCGGTGTGGACCGAATCGAGACCGCCATCCTGCTCTCGCAAGAGCGCTTCGCCGACGACGCGGCGGGGGCGGTCGTCCTGACCCGCTCGGACAACTTCCCCGACGCGCTCGTGTCGGTCCCGCTGTCCAAGAAGGCGGACGCGCCGATCCTGCTCACTCGGGTCCTCCTCGACCCGCGGGTGGCGACCGAGATCGACCGGATCCTCCCGGCTGACGGCACGGTCTACATCGTCGGCGGAGTCGACGGCGTCTCCGCCTCGGCCGAGGCGGCACTCGTGGCGAAGGGCTACACGGTCAAGAGGATCGCGGGACCGAACCGCTACGAGACCGCCGTGATGGTGGCCGAGGAGGTCGGCGCACCCCTGACGGTGCTCGCGACGACCGGACTCAACTTCCCGGACGCCCTGGCCGCCGGCCCGGCCGCCGCGTGGAGCAACGGCGTGGTCGTGCTCACCCAGGACGGCGTCATGCCTCCCGCCACGGCCGCGTACCTGGCGACCCAACCGGACGCGCTGAAGTTCGCGGTCGGCGGACAGGCGGCTGCCGCCGCTCCGTCGTTCACGCCGCTGGTCGGCACGAACCGGTACCACACGGCGCAGCTCGTCGCGCAGGAGTTCTTCGAGTTCCCCATGGGTGTGGGGATCGCCAAGGGCTGGGACTTCCCCGACGGCCTGTCCGGTGGTGCCGATGCCGCCGCACAGAACTGGCCGATGCTGCTGACCTACACCGACACCCTGCCCACGCAGACGCGTGACTACATCGTCAGCCACCCCACGGTCGTGCGGGTGGACGTGTACGGCAGCGTCGGTTCCGTCTCCCACGACGTGATCGTCGCCCTCTGGGACGCATTGACCCGTTGACCGTCCCCCTCGACGTCCCCGGCCCGCCCGGCCGGGGACGTCGTCGCGTGCATCGCATCCACCGCGTCCAACCGGCCCGCGGCATCCCGACGTGGGGAGCGTCACGTGGGTGATGCGTGGGAGGGACCTCGTATGCGGTGCGAGGATGGTCGGTGACTGTCGCCCCCTACGAGGCGACCGCTTCACCGAGAAGCACCCCACCATCCACCGATACGGGAAGGACGACCGGATGAACATCGTCGTCTGCGTCAAGTACGTTCCGGACGCACAGTCCGAGCGGGGCTTCGATGCCTCCGACAACACGACCGACCGCGAGAACGTCGACGGCCTGCTGAGCGAGCTGGACGAGTACGCCGTCGAGGAGGCGCTCAAGCTCGTCGAGGCCGGGGAGGGCGAGGTCACCGTCCTCACGATCGGCCCCGAGCAGGCCGCTGACGCCGTCAAGAAGGCCCTGCAGATGGGTGCCGACAAGGGCGTGCACGTCAGCGACGACGCGATCAGCGGTTCCGACGCCCCCGCGACCTCGCTCGTGCTGGCCGAGGCGATCCGCAAGATCGGCGGCGCCGACCTCGTCCTCACCGGGATGGCGTCGACCGATGGGTCGATGAGCGTGGTGCCGGCGATGCTCGCCGAGCGCCTCGGGCTCCCCCAGGTGACGTTCGCCTCCGAGCTGACCGTCGAGGGTGACGCCGTGACGATCCGTCGTGACGGGGACGTCGCCTCGGAGACCATCACCGCAGCACTGCCGGCACTGGTCTCCGTGACCGACCAGATCAACGAGCCGCGCTACCCGTCGTTCAAGGGCATCATGGCCGCGAAGAAGAAGCCGGTCGAGCAGTGGAGCCTCGCCGACCTCGGAATCGACGCGTCCCAGGTCGGCCTGGGAGCGGCGTGGACGAAGGTCGAGGACGTCACGAAGCGCCCGCCGCGCCAACAGGGCACGATCGTGCCCGACGAGGGTGACGGCGGAGCCAAGCTCGCCGAGTTCCTCGCTGCCCAGAAGTTCATCTGACGAGACCCCAGAAGGAAGCTGATCACGTCATGTCCGAAGTTCTCGTTCTCGTCGACCACGCCGGCGGCGAGGTCCGCAAGACCACGGCCGAACTGCTCACCATCGCCCGCCGCATCGGCGAGCCCTCCGCGGTCTTCGTCGGTGACGGCGTCGAGTCGGCAGCCGAATCGCTCGCGCGGTACGGTGCCGAGAAGGTCTACGTCGCCTCCGGTGACGACGTCACCGGCTATCTCGTCGCGCCGCAGGCCGAGGTTCTCGCCGCCCTGGTGCAGCAGACCTCGCCGGCAGCGGTCCTCATCCCCGCCAACCCGGCCGGCAAGGAGATCGCGGCCCGGCTCGCGATCAAGACCGAGTCCGGCCTGATCACCGACGCGGTGGATGTGCAGGCGGGCGCCGACGGCGGCGTGGTCACGACCCAGTCGGTGTTCGCCGGGTCCTACACCGTCACCGCGACCGTCACCAAGGGGACCCCGATCATCGCGGTCAAGCCGAACTCTGCCGCCCCCGAAGAGGTGGCCGGCGCAGCGGTGCAGTCCCCGGTCGACCTGACCGTGTCCGACGCCGCCAAGGCGGCCCGGATCGTCGAGTCCACCGAGAAGAGGTCGACCGGTCGTCCGGAGCTGACCGAGGCGGCCATCGTCGTCTCCGGCGGGCGGGGCACCGGTGGCGACTTCACCAAGGTGGAGGAGTTCGCCGACAGCCTCGGCGCCGCGGTGGGCGCCTCCAGGGCTGCGGTCGACGCGGGCTGGTACCCGCACTCCAACCAGGTCGGCCAGACAGGCAAGCAGGTCTCGCCGCAGCTGTACGTCGCCTGTGGCATCTCGGGTGCGATCCAGCACCGAGCCGGCATGCAGACGTCGAAGACCATCGTCGCGGTCAACAAGGACGAGGAGGCTCCGATCTTCGAGCTCGTCGACTTCGGCGTCGTCGGAGACCTCTTCTCGGTCCTGCCGCAGGCCACCGACGCGGTCAAGGCCGCGAAGGGCTGACCGGACGGGCCGTTCCGACCCGCGTCGGAAGACCCACGGCGGGAGGCCGGCCCTCGGGCCGGCCTCCCGTCCGGTTCCGTGCTTGCGCCGGTTCCTCGCTATCGTCGTCCTCGACACACCTCGAGCGCCCGCGGACCGGACGCCGTGAGCCAGAGAAGAGCCCCACCCCGATGCTGCGCACCGAGACCCGGACGGGAAGCCGACGCGAACCCGCGACGAGGCGTTCGACGAGCGCCGACCTCGCGCTCATCGCCTCCTTCGCCGCCCTGATCGCCGTCCTCGGGATCGTGCCACCGATCGCCGTGGGCCTGCCGGTGCCCGTCACCTTGCAGACCATGGGCGTGATGCTGGCCGGCCTCATCCTCGGCGCCCGACGTGGCGCGCTCGCGGTCATCGTCCTGCTCGCCCTCGTGGCGGTCGGCCTGCCGCTGCTCTCCGGGGGGCGAGGGGGGCTCGGGGTCTTCGCCGGGCCCTCGGCCGGGTATCTGGTCGGCTTCGTCCTCGGTGCCTATGTCACCGGTTGGGTCAGGGAGCACCTCGAGACGCGACTGCCGTTTGCCGCTGCCGCCCTGATCGCAGCGGTGGTCGGGGGCATCGGGGCGGTCTATCTCGTGGGCATCCCGGTGCTCACGTGGCGAACCGGAGCCGACCCCCTCGCCGCGCTCGTGTTCCTGCCCGGCGATCTCGTCAAGGCCGTTCTCGCCACGCTCGTCGCCGTGGGCGTCCGGCGCGCCCTGCCGGACCGGTGAGCTGGGGCGGTGAACTGGTCTGACGTCCTGTCGGCGGCCGGGTACTGGGACGGCGGGGACCTGCTGCGGGTGCCCACCTCGGGAACGACCGGCCGGGGTCCGCGGGTGGTGCTGCGGAGCGTCGAGTCGTGGGTCGACTCGTTCGAAGCGTTCTCCCGTATCTGCGGGATCACCGATGCCGATGTCGTCGCTGCGGTCGGCCCGCCGACCTCGATGTTCGTCTACGCCAGAGCCCATGCCGCCCACGTCGGCGCCCGTGTCGTCGAGGGCGAGCGGTGGCACCCTCGGGCCCTTCTCGGGTCGACGGTCGCGCACGTCACGCCGACCATGCTGCAGGACCTCCTCGACGCGCAGGACGATGCGCAGGACCCGGTCGGTCAGGGCGGGTTGCGGCTCGTCGTCGTGGCCGGAGCCGCCCTGAGCGGACGGACCGCGACCCGGGCCGAGCGTGCCGGACTGGAGGTGGTCCGCTACTACGGAGCGGCGGAGCTGTCCTTCGTCGCGATCGGCCGAAGACGTCTTGACCCCTTCCCGATGGTCGAGGTCGCGAGCCGCGACGGTGTGCTGTGGGTGCGCAGCCCGTGGACGGCCCGCGGATACGCCGACGGCGCGTCCGGGCCGCTGCGCCGCGACGGGCAGTGGTGCAGCGTGGGTGACCGCGGCGCGGTCTCTCGTGACGGCGTGGTGGTGCACGGACGCGACGGGTGGGTCGTCACCGGCGGACTGACCGTCAGTACGGCCGAGGTCGAGTCGGTGTTGCGCGCGGCTCCGGGAGTGTCAGACTGCCGCGTCCTGGGGCGACCCCACGACCGGCTGGGTGAGGTGCTCGCGGCAGTCGTGGTCGGTGGTGACCGGGCGCTGGTCTCCGCTCACTGCCGGTCCAGGCTGCCTGTGGCGGCCCATCCGGTGCACTGGTACCGCGCAGACCGCCTGCCGGTGACCTCGGCTGGCAAGCCCGACGACGCAGCGATCCTGCTGGCCATCTCGACCGGCGAGGTGCGTCGGTGGACCTGATGCCAGACCCGCGCACGCCTGTCATCGTCGCCGCTCGCCGCACGCCGATCGGCACAGCCGGCCACGCTCTGCGCGAGGTCCCCGTGGACGCGCTGGGTGCCGCCGTGGTCTCTGCTCTGGTCGGTGACCTTCCTGAGCGGGTTCGGGTCGACGAGGTCGTCCTCGGCAACTGCACGGGCCCCGGCGGCAACATCGCCCGGGTCGCTGCCCTTCGCGCCGGTCTCGATCCGACCGTCGCCGCCTGGACCATCGACCTGCAGTGCGGGAGCGGGCTCGCGGCGATCGTCGCCGCGGTCGACTCGGTCCGATCGGGCCGCTGTGACGTCGTGGTCGCCGGTGGCGCCGAGAGCGCCTCGACCGCGCCCACGAGGATCACCGCGGACGGCAGACCGTATGCGCGGGCCCCCTTCGCGCCCGACGGTCACCCGGACCCGGACATGGGTGCAGCGGCCGACCACCTGGCCCGCCGGGCGGGGATCACCCGCGAACGGGCCGATGCCTACGCGGCGCGGTCGTTCGCGCGCGCCTGGGATGCGCAGACGAGAGGGCTCTTCGCCGTCGAGCTCGTCCCTGTCGCGGGAGTCGACCGGGACGAGCGGATCCGACGCGGGATGACGGCGGAACGGCTGGCCCGCCTACGCCCGACCTTCGACCCGACGGGGACCGTGACGCCGGGTAACGCCACCGGGGTCAACGACGGTGCGGCCGCCGTGGCGGTGGTCACCGAGGAGCTGAGGGCCCGATGGGACCTCCCGGGACTGCGAGTGCTCGAGAGCGCCCAACGCGGGGTGGACCCGGCACTGCCCGGGCTCGGCCCGGTGCCCGCGGTGCGAGCCCTGCGCTGCCTCGCCACGCGGGGCGTTTCCAACGGCATGGGCGGTGCCCGGGACCCCGACTGGGAGCGCGTGGACCGGATCGAGATCAACGAGGCCTTCGCCGCCCAGGTCCTGGCCTGCTGTGACGCGCTCGGACTGGCCGAGGAACGGGTGTGCACCGACGGTGGAGCCATCGCTCTGGGCCATCCGTGGGGCGCCTCGGGCGCGGTGCTGGCGGTCCGACTGTTCACGGCGCTGGTGCGGCAGCGTCAGGGCGATCGTGGTCTCGCTGCGATCGCCGTCGGTGGAGGTCAGGGAGTCGCGATGGCCGTGGAGCGTGTGCCGTGACCTCGGCCATCGTCGAGCTGGACGAACTCACCGTGACCGTGGGTGGGCGGACCGTCCTTCACCGGGTGTCGGTCTCGGTCACCGAGCGGCGGCTCGGGGTGATCGGACCGAACGGATCCGGGAAGTCGACCCTCGCGCGTGTTCTGGGCGGCCTGACCGCACCGACGTCCGGCGCGGTCCGTGTCGTCGGCATCGACCCGGTGCGCGACGGCCGGGCGGCCAGATCACGGATCGGCTTCTGCTTCGCCGACCCCGATGCCCAGATCGTCATGCCGACGGTTCGCGAGGACGTCGAGTTCTCCCTCCGGCGCACCGGGCTCGATCGCCAGACCAGGGCCGCGAGGGTCTCGACGGCGCTGCATCGATTCGGCCTCAGCCACCTCGCCGACGCGCCCGCACACCGGCTGTCCAGCGGCGAGAAGCAGCTGCTCGCGCTCGCCGCCTCGCTCGTGCGCGAACCCGAGCTGCTCATCTGCGACGAGCCGACGACCCTTCTCGACCTCCGCAACGCCCGAGCCATGGCGGCCGTTCTCTGGGGCCTGACGGAGAACGGCGATCCCGAGGCCCCCTGGGCGGAGCAGGTGGCGCCGGCGCTCGTCGTCGTCTCCCACGACCTGGACCTGGTTGGGGAGTGCGACCGGGTGCTCCGCCTCGAGGGCGGGATGCTCGTCGACGACGGGGAACCGGGCGAGGTCATCGAGAGCTACCGCGACGACATGGCGCGGCGATGAGGCGACCGACGTGATGGGTGGTACGCCACGGACGGTCGGGCGGATGCCCGTCGGGACCCGGCTCGCCCTGATGCTCGTCGCCGAGGTGCTGCTCGTCGTCGGCGTGCGCTCGCTGCCCTCGGCGGCGCTCGCCACGGGTCTGGTGACCGGCGCATACCTGCTCGCGCGGATCCCCCTCGCTGCGGCCTGGCGGACCCTGCGCGGCGTCGTGCTCATCGCGGCGCTCGTCGCGGCGCTGCAGCTGTTCGTGCTGCCCTGGGAGCGGGCGCTGCTCATCGCGGTCGTCATGGTGCTCGCGGTCGCGATCGCCGCGCTGGTCACCCTGACCACGTCGACGAGCGATCTGCTCGACGCCCTCGAGCGAGCCCTCGAGCCGCTGCGGCCCCTGGGGGTCGACCCGGAGCGGGTCGCCCTGACCGTGGCCCTGACGGCGCGCACCATCCCGGTCATCGCGGGCTTCGGTTCACGCCTGCGCGACTCCGGCCGGGCCCGCGGGGGTCGGGTCGGCGTCGTCCCGTATGCGGTGGGCCTGGTCGTTCTCACCCTCCAGCATGCGGAGCGCGTGGGGGAGGCCCTGCGAGCGCGCGGCGTCGACGACTGAGCCGACGCCGCGGGGTGACCGCTAGGGCGGGGTCGGTGGGTTCAGGCCTCGGCGCCCTCATGGATGAGGCGCGAGCGCAGCTCGCGGCGGGCCGTCTGCTCGTCGGGGTCGGGCACCGGGACGGCGGCGAGGAGCCGCTTGGTGTACGCCTGCTGCGGGTTGCGCAGGATCGCGTCGCGGTCGCCCTGTTCGACGATCTCGCCGTTCTTCATCACACAGATCCGGTCGGCGAGCGCGTCGACGACCGCGAGGTCGTGCGTCACGAACAGACAGGCGAAGCCCATCTCGCCCTGCAGCTCGCGGAACAGGTCGAGCACCCTGGCCTGGACCGAGACGTCCAGCGCCGACGTCGGCTCGTCAGCGACGAGGAGGGATGGGCGCAGCGCGAGGGAGCGTGCGATGCCGACGCGCTGCTTCTGGCCACCGCTCAGCTCGTGCGGGTAGCGGTTGCGGTAGCTGCGGGGGAGCTGGACCTGGTCGAGCAGTGCCTCGATCCGCCGCTGCAGCTCCGCCCCCTTGGCGACACCGGCCAGGAACAGCGGCTCACCGATGGACTCTCCCAGGGGGAGACGGGGGTTGAGCGAGGAGGAGGGATCCTGGAAGACCATGCCCACCTCCTTGCGCACCTGGTTGAGCGTCGCTCGAGAGGCGCCGCGCAGCTCGACCCCGTCGACCGTGAGCGACCCCTCGGCCACCGGCAGCAGGCCGGTGGCCGCCCGGCCGATCGTCGTCTTGCCCGACCCGGACTCGCCGACGAGGCCGACGACCTCACCCTGGCGGATGTGCAGGGTCGCGTCCCGAACGGCCCGGAACGCGGGCTGGCGTCCTTGCTTGGGGTAGTCGATGCAGGCGTCGGTCAGCTGCAGCACGATGGGAGCGTCGTCGGCGACCGTGTGGTCCCGGGCGACCATCCCGACGGTGTGTCCGTCCGGGCCGAGGTCGACGATCGACTCGAGCGCCTCCGACCCACCGAGCGCCTCCGCCAGGGTCGCGTCGACGACGACCTCGCCTCCGGCGCGCTGGCCGAGGTGGGGAACGGCGTCGAGCAGCTCGATGGTGTACGGGTGCGTCGGGGCACCGAAGATCTCGCGGGCGGTTCCCTGCTCGACGATGCGGCCGCGCCGCATGACCGCGATCCGGTCCGAGAGGTCGGCGACGACGCCCATGTCGTGGGTGATCAGGACGATCGCGCTGTCGAGCTTGTCCTTGAGGTTGCGCATCAGCTCGAGGATCTCGGCCTGCACGGTGACGTCGAGAGCCGTCGTGGGCTCGTCGGCGATGAGGAGCTTGGGGTCGCACGAGAGCGACTGGGCGATCATCGCCCGCTGCCGCTGGCCACCCGAGAGCTGGTGCGGGAAGGAGGTGAAGGCCTTCTCCGGGTCGGGGAGCTCGACGAGCTCGAGCATCCGCTTGGCCTCGACGGCGGCCCGGCTCGGTGAGATCGGCTTGTGCAGACGCAGGGTCTCCACGATCTGTTCGCCGACCGTGTAGACCGGGTTGAGCGCGGTCATGGGCTCCTGGAAGATGACGGCGACCTCGGACCCACGAATGGCACGCAAGGAGCCCGGCCGGAGGCCGAGGATCTCGCGGCCTCCCAGGCGCACGCTGCCCCTGACCCGGGAGTTGGAGGGGAGCAGGCCCAGCAGCGCCATCGAGCTCGCGCTCTTGCCGGACCCCGATTCGCCGACGATGGCCAGGACCTCGCCGGCGTCGACGTGGTAGGTCAGGTCGATGGCCGCGGGCACCCACTCCTTGTTGACCCCGAAGTCGACATAGAGGTTCTCGACGTCGAGGACGCGGTCACCGCGCTTCAGCGTCGGCCGGCCCGACCCGTCGTCGGACGAGGCGACGGTCGGGCTGTCCAGAACGCCCTGCGGGACATCTCGGTCAGCGCGTGACCGGAAGCGGTCCATGATCATCGGGGGCTCCTTCGGCCGTCGATCGACGATGTGGTCGTGAGCGGGATGTGGGGGTTGCGGGTCTGCTGCGGGCCTGACGCGCGGCGTTTGCGAGGATGGTCGGCATGGCGAGTCGATGGTTCCCCGAGGGGCCGATCCGGGTCCGGCCCAGGACGGGGTGGGTCTTCTTGGCCTGCACGCTGATCGTCACCGGCCCGGTGCTCGTCTCGGCCTTCATGCCGGTCAGGTCCACGACGCCGGCGATCGCGACACTCGCACTGTCGGCGACGGCCATCGCCTACATCTACTTCGTCGCGCCCCGCATCGTGGTCGGTGAGGACGCGATCCGGGTGCAGAACTCCTGGCGTGAGCACGTCGTGCCGTGGGGGGCGCTGGTCGACATCGAGACGCGGTTCAACCTCACGCTCGTGACCGCGGACAGCGAGGTGCACGTCCAGGCAGCGCCCAGTCCGGGAGGCCTGACGGCCATGCGGAGCCGCCCGGACCGGGACAGGGCGACCACCCGGGCGACCGGACAGGGGGGTGGCGCGGTGCGCCCCGGCGACCTGCCGTCGAGCTTGTCCGGTGCGCTCGCAGCCGTGATCCGTGGTCATTGGCAGGACCTCGTCGAGGCCGGCGCGATCGACCCGAGCGAGCGGGTTCAGACCTCCCCAAGGGTGACGCATCTGGCTCTGAGCATCGGTGGTCCGGCGCTCGCTCTGGTGCTCTGGCTCCTGGCTTAGGTCGCGCCAGGATCCTCCCGGACGCCGGGAGGATGACATCGGCTCGGTCGTCACCACGGTCACGCGGGCTTCGTGGGCCCCGGGGCGTTGCCGTCACGGTCGGCGCCGCTGCGTGCCGCGTCCGCGGTCACGGCGTCGGTCTCGTCGAGCATGTGCGCGTCGGTCTCCCTGGCCTTCTTCGGGTTGAACTTCTTCTGACGTGGGTCGAAGGCGTCGCGCAGGCCGTCGCCGATGAAGTTGATGGCGAGGCAGATCAGGATGATGAACAGACCGGGGAACCAGAAGAGCCATGGCCGGGTCGTGAACGCCTGCTGGTTCGCGCTGATCAGCCGTCCGAGCGACCAGTCCGGCGGTTGCACGCCGAGCCCGAGATAGCTCAGAGCCGTCTCGAGCAGCACCGCGGCGGCGAGCAGCAGGGTCAGGTTGACGGTGATGACGCCGACACTGTTCGGCAGGATGTGCTTGAAGATGATGCGCACGTCGCTCGCGCCCGCAAGCCTGGCGGCGTCGACGAACTCCCGTTCCCGCAGTGACAGGATCTCCGCGCGGACCAGACGGGCGAGTGCGGTCCAGGCGAAGAGCCCGATCAGTGCGCCGAGCGCGGCGACCCTGAGCACGCCCGTGTCGACGTACGTGATGGCCATTCGGCCCAGGACGGCGGCCAGGATGAGCAGCGGGATGATGATGATGATGTCGGTCAGGCGCATCAGGACCGCCTCGGTCCAGCCGCGGAAGTACCCGGAGGCGGCGCCGATGACGACACCGATGATGCCGGTGAGGATTCCGACGATGACCATGACCAGGAGGGTCATCTGGGTGCCGCGCATGGTCATGGCGAACAGGTCGCGACCGAGGTTGTCCTGACCGAACGGATGGTCGCCGAGACCGGTCAGGCTCATCGTCGGGCGCCCGCCGTTCTGGACCGGAGGCTGCTCGGTGAAGCCCCACTGCCACCAGCCGGGGACGGGTCCGAAGCCGATCGACGTCAGGCACAGCAGCACGACGAAGAGGAGGACGAAGACGGCGATCACGGCGGGCGTGTTGTGCATGAAGCGCTTGCGGACGATCTGCCCCTGGGACAGGCCCTCGGTCTCGCGGGCCAGGCCGTCCACGGCCTCGTCGGCCACCTTCGCGACCGCCTCGTCGGAGGCGCTACCGGGGTCGTTCCTGTTCGTGGTCATGCCTTCACCCGCACTCTCGGGTCGAGGACGGAGTACAGCAGGTCGGCGACGAGGTTGAAGACCATGGCGAGGATCCCGGTGACGAGGAAAACGCCCATGAGCGGGTTGAGGTCGACGATGACGAGGGCCTGGATGAACAGCTGGCCCATTCCGGTGAACGCGAAGACGTTCTCGGTGATGACTGCACCGCCGATCAGAGCGCCGATGTCGAAGGCGATGAGGGTGGCGAGGGGGATGAGCGCGTTGCGGAAGGCGTGGCGCATCACCACGGATCGCTCGCTCGCACCCTTGGCGCGCGCGGTGCGGATGTAGTCCATGTTCATGATCTCGAGCATCGAGGCCCGCGAGTACCGGCTGTAGCCGGCGAGGGCGACGAGCATGAGAGCGGCGGTCGGCAGGATGAGGTGGGTCGCCGTGTCGAGGCCGGAGAGCCAGAAGCCCTCGTCGAAGCCGGGCGTCGACGAGCCGACCGTGGAGATCGGCCGGTTGCGGATCCGTGGGTGGCCGACGTACTGCGGCCAGGACTGCATGAACCGGTCCAGGAGGACGAGTGCGCCGGCGAAGAACGCCGAGAGTGCGCCGATCCGGATGTTCTGGCTCCGGTCGTATCCGCCGAAGGCGTAGCCGATGACCGCGCCCACCGTCATCGTCACCAGTGCGAGGCCCGCGATGAGCAGCCAGCTCACGTCGTCGCCGAGCACCGCCTGGATGGGGAAGTACACGACCGCGGCGACGCCGACCGCCGCCAGTCCGGAGTACAGCGCCCGCTTGTTGCGGAACCCCGCGATCAGGAAGGTCAGGCCGACCGAGATCAGACCGCCGACGAGGAGAATGCCGGGGATGCCGAGGAAGGGGGCCTGGAGCCAGCCCGACGCGCTGATTCCGAGCATCAGCAGCATCGTCAGGGCGCCGGCACCGGCGGAGATCAGCACGCGCGTGCGGGTGGTGCCGTAGGACGCGCCGTAGACGATGAGCCCGATGAGGATGCCGACGACGACGATCGTGAACGCGGAGAAGGTCGCCTCGGCGAGGAAGTCGTTGAAGCGGATCGCGCCGAACTCCTTGAGGAGCACCGCGACCCAGAAGACCGGGAGCGAGAAGAAGAGGAAGGCCATGAACGTCACCCCGTAGTCCAGTCCGGAGTACTGGCGCAGCGCGGAGACGATGCCGAGGGCGATTCCGATGACGATCGACAGGATGGTGGCCGCCGTGACGAGGAGCACGGTCTGGGCGATGGCGCGGCCGAGCAGGTCGGTGACCTCGAAGCCCTGCAGGCTCGTGCCGAGGTCGCAGGTGGCGCCGAACGGCACGACGCAGCCGATGGCCCCGCGGACCCAGATGAAGTACCGCAGCGCAGGCGGGACGTCGAGGTTCAGGGCGGCGGTGCGCTGCGCGATGAGTGCGTCCCGGTTGGGGTCGCGGCTCTGTCGCAGGTCCTCCAGCGGGTCGCCGGCGTAGGCGGCGAGCATGTAGACGAGGAAGGAGGAGGCGAAGAGGATGACGACGGCGATCGTGAGCCGCCTGATCACGTATCCGAGCATGTGCGGTTGACTCTTTCAGGCCCAGGGGTGGGGTGGTCCAAGCTCCCGGGGGAGCAGCCTGCAGAGATGAGTGGGGTATGCGCGCGAGCCGTCCGCGCGCATACCCCACTCACCGTGATCAGGAGTTGAGCGACCACTCCCAGAAGTTCCACCAGACACCGGTCTGGTTGGGCATGTACTCCACGCCCTGGACGTCATCGCTGTGGACGACCAGGCCGGGGCTCTGGAAGAACGTCGCGCCGTAGGCGTCACCCCACAGGAGGGCGTCGATCTGGCGCTTGATGCCTTCGGCCTCCTCGGCGTCGGTCGTCACCATGAGCTCGCTGGCGAGCGCGTCGACCTCCTCGTTCGAGTAGGCGCTGTAGTTGCCGCCGCCGTTGGTCGAGAACAGCTGCGGGACGCCGGCGTTGCCGACACCGCTGCTGATCCAGCCGAAGATGGAGGCGTCGTAGGTGCCCGTGCCGAGCTCCGAGCCCCAGTCCGGGGAGCCGCCGTCCTCGATGACGAAGCCGGCCTGGGACGCCGACTCCTGGATCAGGGAGAAGGTGTCGACGCGGATCGGGTTGTCGGAGTTGTAGAGGATGCGCACGGTCGGCGTCGCACCGGCGAGCAGCTCGCGGGCGCCCTCGATGTCGACCTCGGCGTAGGCCTCCGAGCCGTTCTGCTCGACGGACTGGGTGTACACGTCACCCTCCGAGGGCAGGTACAGCTGGCTGTTGACGACCTCGGCGTTCTCGTTGATCGGTCGGATGAGCCGGTCGACGATCTGCTCGCGGGGCAGCGTGAGCAGGAAGGCCTCACGCACGTTCGCGTCGGCGAACACCTCGCTGTCGAAGCTCAGGTCGATGTGGTCGTAGGCGAGCTGGGAGCCCTGCAGGACGGTCACGCCGTCGATGCCCTGGACCTCGGTGACCGAGTCGACGGTCGGCTGCGGCGCGATGATGTCGACCTCACCGTTGCGCAGGGCCGCGATGGTGGCCGCGGCGTCGCCGATGAAGCGGACGGTGATCTCGTCGACCTGTGGGGCCAGCTCGCCGCCGTAGTTCTCGTTGAGGCCCAGCGTGATCGACTGGTCGGCGACCATGTCGGTGACGATCATCGGACCGCTCGAGAGCAGCAGGCTCTCGTCGCTCGGCATGGTGTTGGTGACGTAGCCGGTGTTCCAGAAGTCGGCCACGGCCTGGAGCTGCTCGTTGGCCTCTCCCGGGGTCGCCGTCTCGAGGAGCTCGACCAGGGCGGCCTCGTCGGCCAGGCCCGCCTGCTCGGCGACGACGTGCGCCGGCATGGCGCTCTGCATGCTGAAGGCGATCTCCCAGTCGACGTAGGGCTGGGAGTAGGTGAGCGTCATGGTCTGCTCGCCGTCGAACTCCGGCATGTCCGTCAGGGCGAGGCCCTCGGTCGATCCGGCCCACTGGAAGTAGGCCGGGCCGGCCTCGGGGTCCTCGCCGTCGAAGTACCCGGACTGGGAGGCCCACGCCAGGAGCATGTCGCCCTTGTCGATGAGGTTGCCGTCGGACCAGACCGAGCTCTCGTTGATCGTGTAGGTGACGGTCAGCGGGTCCTCGCTGACGAGCTCGTAGGTGCCGAAGGACTCGTCCTGGACGATGTTCAGCTCGTTGTCGAGGTAGATGAAGTCGCTGCGCATCGCGCCCAGGACCTTGCTGTTGATGTCCAGGTTGTTGGCACCGACACCGGGGTTGAACGACGTGAAGGCGTTCGTCTCGGCGACCCGGATCGTCCCACCGCTGCGGTCGGCGGTCGCGGCGTCGGTCGCCGTGTCGGTTCCGGTCGCGGTGTCCGTACTGTCCTGGCTCGCGCACGCCGTGAGCGCAAGAGCGCCGGCGGCGACGATGCCCAGGATGCGAGTACGTCTCGTCATCGTGTGACTCCTTCTATCGGGAGAGGGTTTGGCCCGCGGGGCGCGGGAGACTCGGTCACCGGAGTCAGCACCGGCGACGGTTGTCAGGGCACCGTAGGCAGAAGGACCCGGCGATTTCGCGGTCGAGAGGTGCGCCTGGGCGCATTCGTTACAGTCTCGATATCGAGTGCTGAGAGTGATCGAACCGTGTCCCCGTCGATCGCCCCGAAACCGCCCCGGCTGGGCTAGGCTGACCCGTTCCCGGGCGCGTCGAGACGGAGGGACGGACACGGCCCGTCGTGACGTCCGTACCATGGAACGATGCCTGGCGACCGTTCGCACCCCGACCCGACGTCACGGGTGTACCTGGACCACGCGGCCTCCACGCCGATGCTGCCGTCGGCTGTCGCGGCCTTCGCCGACGCCGCGGCACTCGTGGGAAACGCCTCCTCACTCCACGGGTCCGGTCGCCGCATCCGGGCCCTGGTCGAGGAGTCGCGCGAGCGGGTGGCGGCCGCGCTGGATGCGCATCCGACCGAGGTCCTGTTCACCTCCGGGGGCACCGAGGCCGACAACATCGCCGTGACCGGTGCTTATGCGGCGCGCACCTCGACCGACCCGCTCACCCGGGGACTGGTCACGAGCACGATCGAGCACCACGCCGTGCTCGAGCCCGCCGAGGCGCTCGAGCACGCGGGCGCCGACCTCCGGCTCGTGGCTCCCGATGCGTCCGGAGTGGTCGCGGTCGAGGCGGTCCGGGAGGCGTTGGACCGGATCGAGGCTGGCGGGTCCCGGCCCGCGCTGGTCTCGCTGATGTGGGCGAACAACGAGATCGGCACGGTGCAACCGGTTCGCGAGGTCGCTGCGCTGGCACGCTCCCGAGGTGCCACGGTGCACTCCGACGCGGTCCAGGCGGCCGGACCGCTCGCGGTGTCCTTCGCCGAGAGCGGACTCGACCTGATGAGCGTCTCCGGCCACAAGCTGGGCGGCCCTGCCGGGATCGGAGTCCTCGTCGCGGGCCGTGAGGTGTCCGTGGAGCCGATCGTGCGGGGCGGTGGGCACGAACGCGGCCTGCGGAGCGGCACGCTGCCGGCCGCCCTCATCGCGGCCTGCGCCGTCGCGGTCGAGGAGGCCGCTGCTCGCAGGGACGTGGAGACGCCCCGGCTGGTGGCCTTGCGTGACCGACTATGCAGCGAGGTGCTCGCGCTGGACCTGGGGATCATGCTCGGAGGCCGGTGGACGCCTGGTTCGGCTGCGGACCGGCTTCCCGGCAACGTGCACCTCGTCGTGCCCGGCTGCGAGCCGGACTCCCTCCTCTTCCTGCTCGACGCCGCAGGTATCGAGGCCTCGACGGGCTCGGCCTGTCTGGCCGGGGTTCCCGGGCGCAGCCACGTCCTCGACGCCATCGGTGTGCCCGGCGACGGGCCCGTGGGGGTGGTCCGACTGACGCTCGGACACACCACCACCGAATCACACGTGGAGCGCGCCGTGGCGGCCCTCGCCGACTGCGTACCGCGAGCGCGGGCGGCCGCGGCGGTCGGTGTGGGGAGCGGGTCGGCATGAGGGTCGTCGCCGCGATGAGCGGTGGGGTCGACTCGGCGGTCGCCGCGGCCCGGATGCTCGACGCCGGACACGACGTCGTCGGCGTGCACCTGGCCCTGAGCCGCAACGCGTCCCGCCTGCGGGAGTCCGCGCGAGGGTGCTGCACTCTGGAGGACGCCGGTGACGCCCGGCGGGTCGCGGACCGCCTCGGGATCCCGTTCTACGTGTGGGACCTCGCCGAGCGCTTCCGCCGCGACGTCGTCGAGGACTTCACGGCCGAGTACGCCGCCGGACGCACACCGAACCCCTGCCTGAGGTGCAACGAGCGCATCAAGTTCGCCGCGCTCCTCGACAAGGCGGTCGCGCTGGGCTTCGACGCCGTCGCGACCGGTCACTACGCACGGATCCTCGAGGGCCCCACGGGGCGTGAGCTGCACCGCGCGGTCGACCCCGCCAAGGACCAGTCCTACGTCCTCGGTGTCCTCACAGCCGAGCAGCTGGCCCGCGCATACTTCCCCCTGGGCGACACGACCAAGCCCAGGATCAGGGAGGAGGCCGCCGCGCGCGGCTTCTCGGTCGCTCGCAAGCCCGACTCCCACGACATCTGCTTCATCCCCGATGGCGACACCCGCGGCTTCCTGAGCCGGGCGCTCGGCGAGGCGCCCGGCGACCTCGTCGACGCGGCCACGGGCTCGGTGGTCGGCCGCCATGCGGGCACCCACGGCTTCACCGTCGGGCAGCGTCGGGGACTGGGGCTGGACCGGTCCGGCCTCGACGGGCGGGCACGCTACGTCGTGGAGGTCGACGCGGACCGTCGGCAGGTGGTCATCGGGACCGCGGATCTCCTGACCGTCCGCGAGATCATCGGCGAGCACGTCCGGTGGTGCGGGCCGGTGCCGGAGGGCACGGTTCGGGTCGGTGCCCAGATCAGGGCGCACGGGGAGGAGATCCCGGCGACCGCATACCTCGACCACCGCAGGGAAGGCGCCGTGCCCCGACTGAACGTGCGCCTCGACACGGGCGCGCGCGGGGTGGCACCCGGGCAGTCTGTCGTCCTCTACGACGGGACGCGGGTGATCGGATCCGCCACGATCGCCGGCACCGGGAGGACGGCAGGGCACTCAGAGGGGCTTGTGGCGGAATAGTTGAGACATCAACTATCGTTCTGAGGGCAGCACGTTCAGTCCCAAGGAGCCCGTCATGCCCGCGATCACCGTCCCCGATATCACCGTCCTGCCCCGAGTTCGGATGCCCGCACTGGGCCAGCGCTCACGCGGCGTCCGCAGCGTGACGACGGCGCCCTCGGGGTTCGAGGGGGAGGGCTTCCCGGTGCGCCGGGCCTTCGCCGGCGTCGATCTCGGTGTCCTCGACCCGTTCATCCACATGGACCAGATGGGTGAGGTCGAGTACGCGCCGGGTGAGCCGAAGGGAACGTCCTGGCACCCGCACCGTGGTTTCGAGACGGTGACCTACATCATGGACGGGACGTTCATCCACCGCGACAGCCACGGCGGCGGGGGTGAGATCACCAACGGGGACACCCAGTGGATGACCGCCGGCTCCGGTCTGCTCCACATCGAGACCCCGCCCGAGGAGCTCGTGATGACCGGCGGCCTGTTCCACGGTCTGCAGCTCTGGGTCAACCTGCCCAGCACCCTGAAGATGGCCGCGCCGCGGTACCAGGACATCCGCGGCGGGGAGGTGGCCCTGCTGTCCTCGGCCGACGGCGCCGCCCTGCTGCGGGTCATCGCCGGGGAGCTCGACGGCCATGCGGGCCCGGGAGTGACGCACACCCCGATCACGATCGTCCACGCGAGCGTCCACCCCGGTGGGAGGGTCGAGCTGCCCTGGCGCACCGACTTCAACGCCCTGGTCTACGTCCTCGCGGGACGGGGCACCGTCGGCCCGGACCGTAGGCCGGTCCGCAAGGGCCAGCTGGTGGTGTTCGGGCCCGGTGAGACGATCGAGGCGGCTGCCGACGACCGGCAGGGCTCAAGCGAGCCGAGCCTCGAGCTGTACGTCATGGGCGGGCGGCCCATCCGCGAGCCGATCGCGGCCTACGGTCCGTTCGTCATGAACACCCGCGACGAGCTCATCCAGGCGTTCGAGGACTTCCAGGCCGGGCGTCTCGGCACGATCCCCTCGGAGCCGCACCCCGGTCACGACGTGCTCTAGCCACGGGTCTAGTGTCGGGACCATGGCAGACATCGGTCCCGACACGCTGGACGGCCTGCGCGACTCCTCTCGAGAGCTGCGCAGGCTCATCCCGGACGTCTACAAGGGCTTCGCCGACACGCACAAGGCGGCGCTCGCCCCTGGCGTCCTGGACACCAAGACCAAGGAGCTGATCGCCCTGGCCGTGAGTGTGTCGAAGCAGTGCGACGGGTGTATCGCGTCGCACTCGCGGGGAGCAGCGCGCGCAGGCGCGACCCGCGAGGAGGTGGCCGAGGTGATCGGCGTCAACCTCCTCATGGACGGTGGGCCGGCGACGGTCTACGGCCCGCGCGCCCTCGCCGCGTTCGACGAGTTCGCCGCACCGGCCGAGTAGCCCTCCCCCGGAGGGCACCGTACGAACGCCGCGGCCGCGCGGAGTCGCCTGTCTCCTGTGCCGGCTCAGCGGCGGCCGAGCCGCCCTCGGCTGCGCAGCCGTCCACCCGGGAGCTCCGGGGCGGGAAGCCACTCGCGCCCGTGTCGTGGCCGGTACCCCTCGACCGTGCCGAACCGGTCGGAGCGAGCCTGCCACTCCTCGCGGGAGCGAGCCACCTCGTCGTGGTCGCGCCCGATGAAGTTCCACCACATGACGATCTCCTCGTCGTACGGGTGGCCGCCGAGGAGCATGGCCCGAACGGCCGACCCGCCGGCGCGCAGCGTCATGGAGCCGGCACCGCAGTCACGGATCGCGAGCTCGCCGCGGTCCAGGGACCGGCCGTCGACCGACAGGTCGCCCGCATCGAGAAGGACGCCGTGCTCGTGGTCGGGGTCGAGGTCGACGGTCCACTCGGTGCCCGGCTGGAGATGTACCTCCGCTCCGAGGAGCGGGGTGAACGTCGCGACCGGTGAACGCTCACCGGCCAGCTCACCCACGAAGACCCGCACCCGCACGCCGTCGGCCACCTCGACCGCGGGCGCCGCGTAGTGCTCGAAGGCGCGCGGCGCCCCGCGGTCGGCCTCGGGCAGCACGACCCACAGCTGGACGCCGTGCAGCGTCGTCGTCGCGCTCGTCGACACCTCCGAGTGCGCGATCCCGCCCCCGCTGGTCATGAGGTTGACCTCACCCGGGCGAATCATGGCGTGGTGGCCGGCCGAGTCGCGGTGCTCGACCTCGCCCTCGAACAGCCAGCTGACCGTCTGCAGCCCAGTGTGCGGGTGGGGAGCGACGTCCATGCCCCCGGTCTCTGCGACGTCGTCCGGGCCGTAGTGGTCGACGAAGCACCACGCACCGATGAACGAGCGCTCCCGGTGCGGGATCGTGCGACGCACCGTCATCGCCCGCGGGCCGCCGAGCGGCACCTCGCGCGGCGAGAGGACGACGAGGGTGTCGTGGTGCTCGTGCTCTCCGGTGCAGCGCACCGGCTCCGGGTCGCGCTCGGGGTTGCTCATCACCCCATTGTGGCCATCCGTGCGACATCGTGCTCCACCCCGCGCTGTGGCCGCGGCGGTCGGCGCACCGGACCCGGAGGCAGGGCCCCCTCGCCGTGCGTCATGATGTCCCACGTGACCCGCGCGACAGGCATCGGCTCGTGGCCCGGCGACGACCCTCGCGAGGCGCTCGTCACCGTGCGCGACCTCTTGCTCGACCCGGACGGGCTGGGGATCCCGTACCTTCCCGAGACGCCGGGCCGGGGGCCGGGAGCCGACATCATCGGCCGTGGCGCGGCCATGCTGACCGACCTTCCCGTCGAGCTCACCCCCTCCGGATGGCGCCTGACCGCCCGTCCCGGCCGCGACCTCGACCGGAGCCACTCACTCTGGCGCCAGGACCTGGACGAGCTGGCCGAGGCCTACGACGGGTACTCCGGCGCGCTCAAGGTGTCGATCGCGGGTCCGTGGAC
>JBAUUB010000436.1:0-6228 GCA_049582485.1 Dermatophilaceae bacterium | reverse complement strand
CGCCGTGACCGAGACCTACGACGCGATCGCCGCGGGGCTGTCGGTCATGCTCTTCTCCGACAACGTGGCCGTCGAGGACGAGATCCGGCTCAAGGACGCCGCCCGGCAGGCCGGCGTCATCGTCATGGGCCCGGACTGCGGCACCGCACTGGTGCGCGGTGTGGCGCTCGGCTTCGCCAACGTTGTGCGGGAGGGCTCGGTCGGCCTGGTCGCCGCGTCCGGCACCGGCGCCCAGCAGGTGATGTGTCTGCTCGACGCAGCCGGCGTCGGGGTGAGCCACTGCATCGGCGTCGGTGGTCGCGACCTGTTGTCCGCCGTCGGCGGCCGCTCGACGCGTCAGGCGCTCGCGGCCCTCGCCGACGACCCGCAGACCACCTCGGTCATCGTCGTCTCGAAGCCGCCGGACGACTCCGTGCTCGGTGAGATCCGTTCGTATGCCGAGGAGCTCGGGCTCGACGTGCACTGGGCGATTCTCGGCGAGGGCCGGCCCGACCTCACCGCCGCGGTCGAGTCCGCGCTCGGTGTGCTCGGCGAGTCCGTGCCGGCCTGGCCCGTGCACGTCGCAGAGCCGGACCCAGGCGGACTGACCGGTGCAGCCGCGCTGCGCGGACTGTTCTGCGGCGGGACGCTCGCCGACGAGGCGATGATCGTCGCGGCCGAGCTGCTGAGCGAGCCGATCCGGTCCAACATCGCCCACGACGTCGCGCTGCACGTCGGCGGGCACGAGCGAGTCCGGGGCCATCTCGTCATCGACTTCGGCGACGACGAGATGACCCAGGGCCGGGCCCACCCGATGATCGACCCCAGCCTGCGCCTGGAGCGCATCGCGGCCGAGGCCGCTGACCCGACCTGCGGCGTGCTCCTCCTCGACCTCGTCCTCGGGCACGGAGCACACCCGGACCCCGCCGGCGAGCTCGCGGACGCGATCCGCGACGCGCGCGTGACGGCGCACGAGTCGGGCCGCGCCCTGCCGGTCGTCGTCTCCCTCACCGGGACCGACGCGGACCCGCAGGGGTATGCGCGCACCGCCGAGATCCTTGGCGGCGCCGGGGCGTCGGTCTTCCTGTCCAACGCCGCAGCCGCGCGGCACGCCGTCGCACAGCTCGAAGGGAGCGCGTCATGACCAGCCCGCTGCGAGGACTTCTCGGCACCGACCCCGTCGTGGCCACCGCGGGGGTGGGCCTGTTCGCCGACGCCCTGCGCGACCAGGCCGTCACCGTGAGCGAGGTCGACTGGCAGCCGCCGATGGAGGGCACCGAGGCCGACCTCGCGCGGGTCATGGGCGACCCGCGGCGCGCGGAGGCGAACGCGACGGCCGTGGCGCGCATGACCGCCTCGACCGCCGCGCTCACCGACGTCGTGCCGGCCGGGGAGGCGCTCGGCCTCGAGAAGGGCGCCTTCCTGCACGCCGGACCGCCGCTGACCTGGGACCGGGCGTCCGGGCCGATGCAGGGCGCGCTCGTCGGCGCGGTGCTCTTCGAGGGTCTGGCCGAGACGGCCGAGGAGGCCGAGCGTCAGCTCGCCTCCGGCACCTATGAGTTCGAGCCGTGCCACCACCGCGACGCGGTCGGTCCGATGGCCGGGGTCGTCAGCCCGTCGATGTGGATGTACGAGCTGCGCGACGAGGTGCACGACAACACGTCGTGGTGCTCGCTCAACGAGGGCCTGGGCAAGGTGCTCCGCTACGGCGCCTACAACGAGGAGGTCATCACCCGCCTGCACTGGATGACCGACGTCCTCGGCCCGCTGCTGCGCCAGGCCGTCCGGTCGATCGGGCCGATCGACATCACCGGGATCATCGCCCAGATGCTGCAGATGGGCGACGAGGGCCACAACCGCAACCGCGCCGGCTCGCTCATGCTGCTGCGCGAGCTGCTCCCGGGGCTGGTGACCGCCGACGCATCGTCCTCCGACATCGCCGAGGCCGTGCGCTTCTCCGGCGCCAACGAGCACTTCTTCCTCAATCTCGGCATGCCCGCCGCCAAGCTCGCCACGCTCGCGGCCCACGGCATACCCGGCTCGACGATCGTCACCACGATGGCCCGCAACGGTACCGACTTCGGCATCCGGGTCTCCGGCACCGGCGACGAATGGTTCACCGGACCGGCGCTGACGCCGGAGGGACTCTTCCTCGGGGACTTCGGCCCGGAGGACGCCAACCCCGACATCGGTGACTCGGCGATCACCGAGACCGGCGGCATCGGCGGCTTCGCGATGGCGGCGGCCCCGGCGATCGTGAAGTTCGTCGGCGGCGATGTGCCGTTCGCGCTGCGGGCGACGCAGCGGATGTACGAGATCACCGAGGCCGAGCACCCGGTGTTCCAGGTGCCGATCCTCGAGTTCCGCGGCACGCCGACCGGCATCGACGTCACCAAGGTCGCTCGCACCGGGATCCTCCCGCAGATCAACACCGGCATGGCCGGTGCGGTCGCGGGCGTGGGTCAGGTCGGCGCCGGGCTCGTCACCCCGCCGCCGGAGTGCTTCCCCGCCGCGCTCGCCTCCCTCGCCCGCGCGGTGGGCTGAGGGGGCGGGGCGGTTTTCTTCCCAGGGAAGGAAACCCCAGGTTCGGGACACATCGCTTGTTTCCCACAGGTGGGCTTTTGCTCCCAGGGAAGAAAAGGTCAACCGCCGCATCAGGCCGGTGGCGTGTCCACGTCCTGGCCGGTCGCGAGGTCGGCGCACTCGACGAGGAGGAGGCCCCGCTCGCGCAGGTAGTCGCGAGCCCCGCGGTCCTCGGCCGTGGTTCCCAGGACGCCCCCGACGTGGTCGAGACCGAAGAGCACGGGGTGGCCCGGGACGCCGCCGTAGGTCGCCCGGCCCAGCGCCGACGGGTCGGTGCCGACCTGCCGGATCACCCGCTCGACGACGCGGGCGTCGACGTCGGGCAGGTCGACGAGCGTGACGACGACTGCGCCCACCCCGCGCGGGGTCCGCTCGAGGTGGTCCAGGACGGTGCGCAGCCCGGTGCGCAGCGACGCGCTCATGCCCTGCGACCAGTCCTCGGCGATGACCACGGTGACCGACATGCCGTCGAGAAGCGGCTGGGCCTCCTCGGCTCGCGCACCGAGGACGACGACGACGTGGTCGCACCCGCCGTCTTGAAGGGCATCGACGGCCCGGTGCAGCCAGGGGCGACCCTCGTCGTCGCGCACGAGCGCCTTGGGACGCCCCATCCGGGTGCCGGCTCCGGCGGCGAGGAGGAGGCCGATGGCGGTCGGGTCGGTCACGAGGCGATCGTATGCGCGGCGCGCCTGCCGCCCGCACCTCACCTGGGCGGGGGCGGTGTCGGTGGCATGCGGTTGACTTGGGAGCATGCTTCTCCGTGTCGTCGTCGACGCCTCGATCCGGGTCGGCGCCACGTCGTCCCGCCTCGCCAAGCGCGCCCTCATCGCCGAGGCGATCCGCTCCGCCCACACCCCTGAGGACGCCGAGCTCGCGGCACTCTATCTCTCCGGCACCCTGCGCCAGCGGCGCACGGGCATCGGCTACCGGTCGCTCCAGTCGCTGCCCATCGCGGCCGCCGAGTCCACCCTGACCATCGCCGAGGTCGACCACGCGCTCGAGACGATGAGTGCGCTCGCCGGTCCGGGCTCGGCCACCCGACGGCGCGAGCACCTCGAGTCGCTGTTCGGCCGCGCGACCGACGACGAGCAGCGCTTCCTGCGCGGCCTCATCACCGGCGAGGTCCGTCAGGGAGCCCTCGACGGCGTGCTTCTCGATGCCCTGGCCGAGGCCTTCGACGTGCCCGCCGCCCGGGTCCGGAGGGCCGCCATGCTCGGCGCCTCGAGCGCCGCGGTGGCCCATGCGCTGACGAGTGCGGGCGAGGCCGGCCTCGACCGGTTCAGCCTCACCCCGGGCTCCCCCGTGCGGCCGATGCTCGCCTCCTCGGCAGTCGACCTGGCCGCGGCATGGGAGGGCCGCGACGGACCGGCCGTCGTCGACGGCAAGCTCGACGGCATCCGCATCCAGGCCCACCTCGTCAGCGGTGACGACGGCGAGCGGCGGGTCACCGTCTACACGAGGTCCCTCGACGACATCACGGCGCGGCTGCCCGAGGTCGTCGAGGTGGTCCGAAGTCTGCCCGCGAGCACCCTCATCCTCGACGGCGAGGCACTGGTCATGCAGGACGGCCGGCCGGTGCCGTTCCAGGACAGCGCGTCACGGACCGCGTCCTCTGCCGACGTCGAGGCGCTGCGGGCCCGGTGGCCGCTGACGGTGATGTTCTTCGACATCCTGCACCGCGACGGCGAGGACCTCATCGACCTGCCCACCGCCGACCGGTTCGCCGCCCTCGAGCAGGTGGCCGGCGCATACCTCGTCCCGCGCACGGTGACCGACGACCTGGCCGAGGCCGAGGACTTCGCCGAGCGCATGCTCGCCGCCGGCCACGAGGGTGTGGTCGTCAAGGACCTCGACATCCCCTACGCCGCCGGCCGGCGCGGGTCGGGGTGGGTCAAGGTCAAGCCGCGGCACACCCTCGACCTCGTCGTCCTCGCCGTCGAGTGGGGGAGCGGTCGGCGCACCGGGCTGCTGTCCAACATCCACCTCGGGGCCCGCGACCCGCGGACCGGTGAGCTCGTCATGCTCGGCAAGACGTTCAAGGGGATGACCGACGAGATGCTCGCGTGGCAGACGACGCGCTTCCTCGAGCTCGAGCGCTCCCGCAGCCGCTACGCGGTCCACGTGCGACCAGAGCAGGTCGTCGAGATCGCCTTCGACGGCCTGCAGCGCTCGGTCCGCTACCCCGGCGGGGTTGCCCTGCGGTTCGCCCGCGTGCTGCGCTACCGCGACGACAAGTCGGCCGACGAGGCCGACACGATCGACACCGTGCACGAGCTCGCGCGCCGGATGGGTGTGCTGGAGGGTTGAGCCCTCGATGCCGCAGCAGACACCGCGCGAGTGCATCGGCGGGCCTCGCACGAGCCCGACTAGGGTGAAGCCCGTGACCGCAACGATCCTCGACGGCAAGGCCATCCTCGCCACGATCAAGGCCGAGCTGACCGAGCGCGTCGCCGCGCTCGCCGAGCAGGGCATCACCCCCGGGCTCGGGACCGTGCTCGTCGGCGACGACCCGGCCAGCCACTGGTACGTCTCGGCCAAGCACCGCGACTGCGCCGAGATCGGCATCACCAGCCTGCGCCGCGACCTGCCCGCGACGGCGAGCCTCGACGACGTGCTGCAGACCATCGGCGAGCTCAACGCCGACCCGACCTGCAGCGGCTTCCTCGTCCAGCAGCCGACCGGTCTGGACGAGAACCGCATCCTGTCCGCGGTCGACCCCGACAAGGACATCGACGGCCTGCACCCGACGAACCTCGGCTGGCTCGTCCTCGGCGAACCGGCACCTCTGCCGTGCACGCCGATGGGCTGCATCGAGCTGCTCAGGCGATACGACGTCCCGATCGCGGGCGCGAAGGTCGCCGTCGTCGGACGCGGCCTGACCGTGGGGCGGCCGCTCGGTCTGATCCTCACCCGCCGGTCCGAGAACGCCACCGTCACGCTCTGCCACACCGGCACCCGCGACCTCGCCGCCGAGGTCCGCGCGGCCGACATCGTCATCGCCGCCGCCGGGGTGCCGGGCATCATCACGGCCGACGTGGTCAAGCCGGGTGCCGCCGTCCTCGACGTCGGCGTCTCGCGTCGGGACGGCCGGATCGCCGGCGACGTCGCCCCCGACGTCGCCGAGGTGGCCGGCTGGATCAGCCCGAACCCCGGTGGCGTGGGCCCGATGACGCGGGCGATGCTGCTGCGCAACGTCGTCGACGCCGCCGAGCGGCACGCCGCTCTCGCGTAGCCGACCACCGCATACCGCGACATGACCGAACCGGACCCCGAGGCGCGTCTCAGCGACGACGAGGAACGCGAGATCAGGCGGTATGCGACGCACGCCGCAGGTTCTGCCCCTGATGCGACGCCGGTGCCGGCGCCGACCGAGCCGCGTCCGCCGATCGTCAGCGACCTGGGGCTGTGGTGGCTGCTCGCCCTCGGGCTCGTCGTCGCACTGCTGTTCGTCGCGACCGACCACCTGTGGCGCGCCGGCGCGAGCTTCGCCTGCTCGATGTGGCTGGCGGCGGCGATCCGGACGTTCTATGCCGACGAGCGGGCCGGCGGGCTCGTCGTGCGCGACCGGTGGTTGGACGTGGCGATGCTCGTCATCGGGGGCATCCTCGTGGCGCTGTCGGCCTTCACGCTCGACCTGCGCGACCTGCGTTGAGCCCTCCCTCCGCG
>JBAUUB010000435.1:0-8758 GCA_049582485.1 Dermatophilaceae bacterium | reverse complement strand
GCCCCCGGGTGGCTCCAGCGTCGCCACGAGGACCAGCCGCACTCAGGACCGGCACGGTGAACAGAGCCGTCAGCACGAGCAGGACGATGACGAAGACGCCGAACGGTGCTCGAGCCTGTTCCTCGACGCCGAGCGCAGGAGTGAGGAACATGGGAACGACGAAGGCCACCGGCAATCATCTCGCGGGAGGCGGCGGCCACGCGCGACCTGTGACCCACGGATCGACAATCCGTTGCCGTGCATGCACTCGCGTCTTGGTGCTCGGGGTCCGGCCCCACGACCGAGGAGATGGTCGCAGCCGTGGGAGCGGCGGTGGAGGACTACCTGACAACCGTCGCCCCGGAGAGGCAGGTGTGTTCGGTGCTGCTGCACCATGACGGCGAGCTGCCGAGGGTAGAAGCGATTCTTGCCGAGCTGCTGCCGTCGCGGGCTGCGGAGATGAGCCAGGAGACCCCCGCGGGTGACACAGCATCGAGTACTGACCCACGCCCACTCTGAGCAAGGCCCGTCAAGCGCCCGCGGTGGGACGCAGGGGGCCGTCGCTCTGACCAGGCGTACCTTGCTGGGCTCCGGGGCATCAGCCCCGCTCCAGCCCTTGAACGGCATCCAGCAGTCGCGGGCCGCCCTCAACGACGACCACATCCGAGCCGGTCTTGACACCGGCATCCCTAAGACCCCGTAGCACCGCACGGATCACGTGGTGTTGAGCGAGCCTGGTCTCCATCTGCCGGGCACCTGACCAGAAGCGCAGGTCCAGTCGAACCGTCGCCGACCCCACCTCCTGGAGCAACGTCTGCGGCGCCGGCTCCGCGAGCACGGCAGTCACCGACGCCATGGCCGATTGCGCCGCTTCGACCGCGACATCGAGGTCGCTGCTGTCGTCAATATCGATCGACACCGTCGAGCGCACCTGCTCGAACCCGGTCTGAACGGTCACGACCTCGGAGTGCACCAACGAGTTGGGGATGAGTACGAGCCGGCCGTCAAACGTCCGCACTGCCGTGCTGGTCAACGACACAGCCGTCACGGTACCGGCGACGTCGCGAACTGCGATCTGGTCGTCCACTCGGAACTTATCCCTGGCAAGAATCACCATCCCCGCGAACATGTTGCCCAGCACCGTCTGGAACGCGATGCCGGCAGCGATGGTGATCACCCCGATCCCGCCGAGCGCATTGACTGGCCGCACGCTGGGGAAGACAACTGTTACCGCCGCTGCGAAGAAGAACAGCTGGGCGAGCGTCCGGCTAACAGCGGCGAAGATGGAACTTGCGCTCGGAGAGCGCCCCCTCCAAAGCAGGAACCTGCGGGTGAACCAGCCGATCGCTCGGCTGGCCAGGTACCCACCGACCAGGATGGCGAGCCCCCAGAGCAGGGCCTGCCAGGTGATCGTCGGCAAAGACACCGCGCCGTCGACAGTGCCCAGGATTAGGAACGAACGGAAGTGCATTCAGGGAGTCTGACAGCCGCCGGGGGCCAACGAGCCGCTCGCCCTCCTGGGCGTCAACGGTGTCGCGCTGTCCGGCCGGCACCCATCACGGCAGCGATACCCCCTGAGGAAGGTACGCGAGGCAACGGCGCCACGCTCGCTGGCCTGGCAGCCTTGGCCGGGACGCGCGCGACGCGCCAATACCGCAGGCGGTCCCGTCCATTCGGCAGAACGGAATCCGCCAAGCGACGCCGACGGACACCGCGGGTCTGACGAGGTCCCAACCAACTCAGTGGCAGGACCGAGTAGTTCGCCGTAGCGGCATGATGGCTTCGCCATGGCAGGCCCTGCTTCTGGCGCGACGAAGCAGCGTCGTTCCACGGTGGGCGTCCTTGATTGCGAGCCCGCGCCCTAGTCGTTGAGCGGTCAGTTGACGCGACAGAAGTCGCGGATCGCTTTGTTGACATGCTCGGGCTGTTCGAGGTGACTCAGATGGCCTGCGTCGTCAATGACGACGAGATGGGCGTCTGGGATGGCCTGTTCGAACTGTCGGGCGACGTTCAAGGGTGAGCGCACGTCGTGGCGCCCCCAGATCAGCAGGGTCGGGACGGAGATTCGCGGCAGGAGCGGGCTCAGGTCGGTCTGGGCCATGATGTCGAGCTGACGCGCCATGGTGCGTGGTCGGACGCCGGCTGCGACATCGGTGAGGAGCTTCAGGTATGCGGCCGGTGGCTCGGCGGCGAACAGGCCGGGCAGGGTGGGGTCGAAGCGCTCCGGTGGGGCGGAGAGCATCTGCCGGGCGCTCTCGACACGCGCTTCGACCTCGGAGGCAGGCAGCGACCCCTTCCACCCGGCGTAGGTGTCGATCATGATCAGGGTCGCGACGCGTTCGGGATGGCGTCGGTAGAGCTCGAGCACCACGGTGCCGCCCCAGGACAGGCCCGCGACGTGTGCCGGGCCGTCTGCGAGCGTGTCGATGACCGTTGCCAGCGCGTCGGCGAATCCGGCCAGTGCGAAGCCCTCGGGCAAGTCAGAGGAACGACCGGCACCCGGTTCGTCCCAGGCGACGACTGTGAACTCATCAGCAAGGCCGGCCATCTGCGGCTGCCAGATGCGACCGTCTTCGCCCGCGCCATGCGCAAGGACCAGGGGCGGACCAACCCCGACACGCTCATACGCGACCTTGAGCCCGCTGCATTCCACGAACTCCACCCTCGAACGGTACTCCCGAGTCTCCCTACCCATCATGAGGCGGATCGAGGAGAGCCTCGACGTGGAACCAGTCAGCACGCCAGCGGTCTCACTGAAGAACGCGGGTCAACAGCCGGCGATATTGGGCACCCTCTCCAAGGCGTTCAGTCGTTGGGCTGGACGATGTAGAACGCGTAGGAGTAGTGCTCTGCGAAGCGTTGGAACATGTCGATCTCGAGCCGCGCGGATCGGGCCACCTCTGCGGCTGCGGGATCATCCGGGAGGCGGGCTTGCAGTGCCTCGATGCGTGCCTGCATAGGCTGGTAGTACTCGTTCCACCAGGCCGAGGCGGGGAGTGTGAAGCTCTCCAGCGTGCGGTATCCGGCGAGGTCGATCTGTGCCCTGATCTGGCCGTCGTCGGACATGGCCGGGTACTGCGAGACCCACCAGGCGCGAACCTCCTCTGGTGGCGAGTCGGTGAGCCACAGAGGCTCGGTGAACGCCACCGTTCCACCCGCTGCGAGCAGGGGTCGCCAGGTACGCAGCGCGTGGGCGACGCCCATGAAGTAGATCGCACCTTCACACCAGATCAGGTCCTGGCTTCCTGGCTGGACGAGGAGTTGCGCCATGTCGCCCATCACGGCTTGTGCCCGCTCCTCAACGCCTGCTGCGGTGAGGCGTCGGCTGGTCTCCTGGACCATCTCGGCCAGCAGGTCAACGGCCAGGATCCGCGCCTGCGGCAGGGCGCGGGCCAGACAGACGGTTTGGGCGCCGGGACCGCAGCCGACATCGAGGACGACCCGCGGGGTCCCCGGCACCAGATCCAAGGCCCGGAGGGTGTGCTCGTCCCCACCCGGGCCCGCTCGCGGGAGCGTGCCGTACACCTCGAGGAAGAGTTCATAGGTGTGTGGATCACCGAGGTCCATCTACCAAACGTACCGACGCCATGCCATCGGAACCGCTCACGCAGGTAACGACAGCAGGCTCGTTGCTGCCGAGCCTGGACGTGGCGACTCGCATGTTCTGGCGGCAGAAGGGGCCGGATGGCCGCCAGCGCGCGGCCGCCCGGATCCGCACTCTGTGTAGGACCGGTGAGACTGGAACTTCGGTGACAACGGTGCGTATGTGGTGGTCGCCGACACTGGCCGCGTCCACGCCGCCCGGGTGCCCATCCACGAGCACTTTCACGTGTACGTCGACAGCGAGAACACGTGCGGACCAACCACGTTCTGCGGCTGTGGAACGCCCCCGTCGTCAGGCTGCACGACAGACTCACCACAGACCAGCGCTGAGGCGAGCTTCTCGGTCAGCCGGCGAACGACCCGTGATCCGGAAGATGGTCCAGCGTGACGACGACCTTTCCGGGGTCCCACGTCGCGGTAGGCGAACCTGGATGCGGACGCTGGCAACCCCTGCCGGTCAGTCGGTCGTATCCGAGGCAGGCGCTCCTTGGTCTACTTGTGCGTCCCCCCCGCGCGGATCAGCGCTTCGGCACTTCTGATGCCCTCCTCGAGAACGGCGTCGGACAGGTTCGTGTCGCTCACCGCCCGAGCGAGCTGCATCGATCCCACGAGGATCGTGAACAGTGCAAGCGCGCTTCCCCGGGCCGACTCGGGATCATCGGGCGACAGACGCGTGCAGATCTCATCCAGGATCGCCGTGGCGCCGGCCGTATACGCCTTCCTGGTCGCTTCGGTGCATCGGCCGACCTCGTCGAGAAGGGCCGCCGATGGGCAGCCGACGTCGGGGTGGTCCCGGTGCGCAGGCGACAGGTACTCGCCTACGAAGGTCTCGAGTCCGGCGCGGCCCGCCGGCAGCCCGCTGAGCTGCGACGCCTGCCGACCGAGCTGGTCGCCGACGACGGTCGCCACGAGGTCATCCTTGGATTCGAAGTGCGCATAGAACGCGCCGTTGGTGAGCCCGGCGTCGGCCATCAGGACGGCGATGCCGGATCCGTCGATGCCGTCGCGCTTGAACCGGCGACCAGCGGTCTCGACGATGCGCCGACGTGTGGCCTGCTTGTGCTCGCTGCTGTAGCGGGCCATGCGATCCTCCGCTTTCTGGAAAGGGCTCACCGCCCCTTCTCCATACTGCTCGATGGTCTGCCGAACGTAATATTATCTCGGACGTGATCGGATCCGGCCACGGATGCGGCGCGAGACCTCGGCGGCGGCGGCACCGACCGCCTCGACAAGGACGCCGTCCTCGACACCACGGTCGGCGGGATAGGTCGTGGCGACCGCGGCCACGGGGTAGTCGTTGTGGTCCAGCACCGCCACGGCGACCGACGCCAGGCCGGGCGTGACGAGGCCGTCCTCCAGCGCATACCCGCGGGCTCTGGTGTCCTGCAGCTCCCGCCGCAGCGAGAGGAGCGAGGCGGGTCCGCGGCCGGCGCGCTGGAGGAACGCCTCGCGGCCGGGGTACAGCGCGCGGACCTGTGCCGCCGGGAGCTGCGCGAGCATGGCCAGACCGGTCGCCGTGAGCGAGGCGGGCAGCCGCACGCCGACGTCGCTGACGAGGTGGGGGCCGCCGGGGGCGCGCTGCTCGATGACGTACAGAACGTCGCGACCGTGCAGCACCGCAAGGTGCGCGTTCAGTCGGGTGTCGTCGACGAGCCGGTCCATGACGCGGCGCGCCACGCGCTGCAGTGGCGCCTGCCGCTGGTAGGCGGACCCCAGCTCGTAGACCGCGATGCCGAGGCCGTAGCGGCGCTCCTCCGGCAGGTGGCGGACGAACCCGCGCGAGGTGAGCACCCCGAGCAGGTGGTACACGCTGGAGCGCGGCAGGTCGAGCTCACGGGCGATTGCAGCCGCGGGCAGCGGCTCACCGTGGCGGGCGAGCAGGGTCAGGACGTCGAGGCCGTGCGCCGCGGCGCTCGCGTTGGCCATCTCACCGCTCCACGCGCACGTCGCCGTCCGCGGGTGCGCCGAGCCGCCGGGTCAGGACGTCGAGCCGTCCCCGAACCTCCCGCAGCTCGACGAGGATCTCGGCCTCGGTCGGCGCCTCTGTCGCCGTGACGACCTCCCGCTGGTGCATCGACTGCATCGTGTCGACGATGACCGCGACGAACAGGTTCACCATCGTGAACGTCGACAGCAGGATGAAGGTGACGAAGAACGCCCACGCCCACGGATGGACCTCCATGACCGGGCGGACGATACCCATCGACCAGCTCTCGAGGGTCATGATCTGGAACAGGCTGTAGAGCGACCGGCCGATCGTCCCGAACCACTCCGGGAAGGTCGCGGCGAACAGCGAGGTCGCCATGACCGAGAACACGTAGAAGATCAGCGCCAGGAGCGCGGCGATCGCGCCGATCCCGGGGATCGCCGCCAGCAGGGCCTCGACGATGAACCGCAGCCGCGGAACAGCGGAGACGAGGCGGAGCACGCGCAGCACCCTCAGCGTCCGCAGCACCGAGAGCGGCCCGCTGCCGGGGACGAGCGCCACGGCGACGATGACGAAGTCGAAGACGTTCCACGGGTCGGTGAAGAAGCGCAGGCCGCGGGCGTAGATCTTCAGCCCGAGCTCGACGACGAAGATCGCGAGGAAGACGCGGTCGAGCGCGACGATGAGTCCTCCGGCTGCGTCCATGACGCGTGAGGACGTCTCGAGGCCGAGGGTGACCGCGTTGGCGACGATCACCGCGATGATGAGGCGCTGGATGCGGGCCGACTCGATCCAGTCGCCGACGCGCTCGCGCGTCAGGGCATCGGAGGTCGGTGGGGCGAGGGTCATGGGTGGGCGGTCCTGAGGTCGTCGCGTCTGATATCCGAGACAGTATGCGGTGCGACAGCCTCGTGACTCCACCCGCCGGGGTGTTGCATGGCTGACATGACTGAAACGCACAGTGTTGTCGGAGCGGACGCCGTTCTCATCGGCGCCGGACCGCTGCGGATCGAGGACGTCGTATCGGTCGCCCGGCACGGGGCGGCGGTCGAGGTCGCGGACCAGGCGCTCGCCGAGGTGCGTCGCACCAGAGCCGTCATCGACGGTCTGGCCGGCGACACCGAGCCGCACTACGGCGTCTCGACCGGCTTCGGCGCGCTCGCGACGAGGCACATCCCCGTCGAGCGACGACGGCAGCTGCAGCGCTCACTGGTCCGATCACACGCCGCCGGGACCGGCGACCCCGTCGAGGCCGAGGTCGTGCGGGCCCTGATGCTGCTGCGCATCGCGACCCTCGCCACGGGCCGGACGGGCATCCGCGAGGAGACGCTCACCGCATACGTCGCCATGCTCAACGCCGGCATCACGCCGCTCGTCCACGAGTGGGGCTCGCTCGGCTGCTCCGGCGACCTCGCCCCGCTCAGCCACTGCGCACTCGCGCTCACCGGGGAGGGGCCGGTGGAGGTGGACGGGGAGCGGATGGAGGCCGCCGAGGCGCTCGCCACCGCAGGCATCACGCCTGTCGAGCTGCAGGAGAAGGAGGGCCTGGCTCTCATCAACGGCACCGACGGCATGCTCGGCATGCTGTGCCTGGCGCTCCACGACCTGCGGATGCTCGCGACCGTCGCCGACATCTCGGCGGCGATGAGCGTCGAGGGGCTGCTCGGCACCGACGATGTCTTCGCCGCCGACCTGCACTCGCTGCGGCCCCAGCCCGGCCAGGCGCTCTCCGCGGACAACATGCGAGCCGTGCTGGCGGACAGCCCGATCCGCGCCTCGCACGACACCGACGACTGCCCGCGCGTCCAGGACGCGTACTCGCTGCGCTGCGCGCCCCAGGTGACCGGCGGCCTGCGAGACACGATCGAGCACGCCGCCCGCGTCGCCGCGTTCGAGCTCGCCAGCGCGATCGACAACCCCGTCGTCACCCTCGACGGCAGGGTCGAGAGCAACGGCAACTTCCACGGCGCCCCGGTGGCCTACGTCCTGGACTTCCTCGCCATCCCGACGGCCGACGTCGCGTCGATGTCGGAGCGGCGCACCGACCGCTTCCTCGACGTCGCCCGGAACAACGGCCTGCCGCCGTTCCTCGCCGACGACCCCGGAGTCGACTCGGGGCTGATGATCGCGCAGTACACCCAGGCCGGGCTGGTCGCCGAGCTCAAACGCCTCGCCGTCCCCGCGAGCGTCGACTCGATCCCGAGCAGCGCCATGCAGGAGGACCACGTCTCGATGGGCTGGGGCGCCGCGCGCAAGCTGCGCCGCTCGGTCGAGGCGCTCGGTCGCGTCCTGGCCATCGAGCTCGTCACCGCGGCCCGGGGCATCGCGCTGCGGGAACCGCTGCAGCCCGCCCCCGCCACGGCCGCGGCGATCGGCGCGCTCGAGGCGAGCGGGCGGACCCGGCCAGGGCCCGACCGGTTCCTCGCACCCGACCTGGCCGCCGCATACGGCACCGTCGCATCCGGCGAGCTGCTCGATGCAGTCGTCGCCGTCACCGGCCCCCTCAACTGACCTGACAGCCAGACCTGACAGCACAAGGAGAAACCCCATGGAAGGCGCCCGCCCCGTCCGAGCCGCCCGCGGCACCACCCTCACCGCCCGGCAGTGGAGCACCGAGGCTCCGCTGCGGATGCTGCAGAACAATCTCGACCCCGAGGTGGCCGAGCGGCCCGACGACCTCGTCGTCTACGGTGGCACCGGCCGCGCGGCCCGCGACTGGCGCTCCTTCGACGCGATGGTGCGCACGCTCGAGGGCCTGAAGGCCGACGAGACGATGCTCGTCCAGAGCGGCCGCCCCGTCGGGGTGTTCCAGACCCACGAGTGGGCGCCCCGCGTGCTCATCGCCAACTCCAACCTCGTCGGTGACTGGGCGACCTGGCCGGAGTTCCGCCGGCTCGAGCACCTCGGCCTGACCATGTACGGGCAGATGACCGCGGGCAGCTGGATCTACATCGGCACCCAGGGCATCGTCCAGGGCACCTACGAGACCTTCGCGGCTGTCGCCGAGAAGCTCGCCGCCCGGGAGGGCGGGCACAGTCATGGCGGCGGCACGCTCGCCGGCACGCTCACCCTGACCGGCGGGTGCGGCGGGATGGGCGGTGCGCAGCCGCTGGCCGTGACGATGAACGACGGCGTCTGCCTCATCGTCGACGTCGACCCCCACCGGTTGCAGCGCCGGGTCGAGCACCGCTACCTCGACGAGGTCGCCGGCAGCCTCGACGAGGGGGTCGAGATCGCGCTGCGCGCCAA
>JBAUUB010000434.1:0-3008 GCA_049582485.1 Dermatophilaceae bacterium | reverse complement strand
GGCGACCTCCATCGCGGCGGTCACGGACGCGCCCCGGGCGCGCAGCTCGCGCAGCCGGCTCGTGTGCAGGCGGCTCGCGGTCCCGCGTGCCGACCCCGACGAGCCGGTATGCGGTCGAGACCCACCCTCCAGCTCGCCCAGGAGCTGCCCGAGGTCCGCGGCGGCGCGCTGCAGCGCCGAGCCGAGAGCCGCCAGTGAGGCGGGGTCACCCAGCACCGGGTCGGCCGGACGGGTGTCCTCGGTGCTCCACGGCATCAGCGACCGCCGCCTCGGCGCAGTCTGGCCACCTCCATGACGCGACGCAGGTCGTCGGCGTCGGCGCGCAGCCTGCGGAGAGCTCCCACCAACTCGTCCACGCATCCGTCCAGGACGCTTCCGGTCGACTGGTCCCCCGCATACGGGGTCACGGCGAACAACTCCTCGCACGCGAGGTCGAGCCGGCTCACGAGCGCGGCGAGCGCCTCTGGAATGTGCTCGCCCTCCTCACGGCTGCGATTGTCGGCTCCGTGGGGTGCGGGTCCCGCAGCCCGGGTCCTCGGCGCCGACTCCATCACTCTCGCCACTCTAGCCGCGCGCCGCCGAACCCCCTCGGCATCGTCCACAGCCGTCGGCCCCATGGGGCTAGGCTGACCAGCGGGGTGCAACGAGGCGCCCCGCCGATCACGGCTCGCGACGCCAAGGATGCTGATCAGACGATGAGTGACACGCTCGCCACGACCCGTCACGCCCTGCTCGAGTCGGCCGCCTCGATGGCCAAGCGGTCCTCCGGGTCCCGCGGTGACTCCGGTGCCACCTCGCTGCTGCCGTTCCTCGAGCGGTACCACCGGCACACGACGACCGAGGACCTGTTCGCGCGCCAGGCCGAGGACCTGCTCGGCGCCGCTCTCTCCCATCGGTCCCTGGCCACCCAGCGGCCCGAAGGGACCGCCGCGATCCACGTGTTCAACCCGGACATGGACGAGCACGGCTGGGCCAGCGGCCACACCGTGATCCAGGTCGTCACCGACGACATGCCCTTCATCGTCGACTCCGTGATCGCCGCGCTCGCGGCGCTGGACCACAACGTCTTCCTGCTCCTCCACCCCCAGCTCGTCGTGCGGCGCGACGCCTCCGGCCGCCTGCAGGAGGTCCTCGACGCCGACGAGGTCCACGGCGGCACGCATGCGGAGAGCTTCGGCGAGCAGCGTGAGTCGTGGCTGCACGTCGAGATCGACCGCACGAGCGACCCGGCCGAGCGGCAGCGGATCGCGGATCGGCTTCGGGCCGTGCTCGGTGACGTCCGTGTCGCCGTCGAGGACTGGGGGAAGATGACCCGGCGGTGTTGGGACATCGCGGCCGACCTCAAGGAGGCACCGCCGCCTGGGATCGACCAGGAGGAGGTCCGCCTCACGGTGACGTTCCTCGAGTGGCTCGCCGACAACCACTTCACCTTCCTCGGCTACCGCCAGTACGCCCTCGAGCGTCGATCCGACGGGCTCGGCGACCAGGTCCGCACAACTCTCGGCACGGGCCTCGGACTGCTCCGCTCCGACCCGGCGGCCGACCGGATGACGGTGGAGCTCACGCCGCAGGCGTCCGCGGTGGCGCGGCGCAAGGAGCTGCTCATCATCACCAAGGCCAACTCGCGGTCCACCGTGCACCGGCCGGTCCACATGGACTACATCTCGGTGCGCACCTTCGACGAGTCCGGCGACGTGGTCGGCGAGCAGCGGTTCATCGGCCTGTTCGCCTCCACGGCCTACACCGAGTCGGTCATGCGGATCCCGCTGGTGCGAGACAAGGTCCACGCCGTCATCGAGGGCTCCGGCTTCACCCCCGACTCACACTCCGGCAAGGACCTGCTCGGCGTCCTCGAGACCTACCCGCGCGACGAGCTGTTCCAGGCCGAGGTCCCGCACCTGCGCGAGACCGCTCTGGCCGTCTCGCACATGCAGGAGCGGCGCGGCACCAGGCTGTTCCTGCGACGCGACGACTTCGGGCGCTACGTCTCGTGCCTGGTCTACATCCCGCGGGACCGCTACAACACCGCCGTGCGGCTGCGGATGGAGCGCATCCTGCGCGAGGCCTGGAGTGGCGCCAGCGTGGACTACACGACCCGGGTCGGTGAGTCCAAGCTCGCGCGACTGCACTTCGTGGTCCGGATGGCGCGCGGCGAGGCGATCCCCGATGTCGACGTCAGGGCGGTCGAACGCCAGCTGCTCGACGCGACCCGCACGTGGGAGGAGGACCTCGCCGACTCGATGCGCACCGAGATCGGCGAGGAGGGAGCGGCCCGGATGATGGGCCTGTACGGCAAGAGCTTCCCCGCCGCATACCAGGACGACTTCCCGCCGCGGATGGCGATCGCCGACATGCGCCACCTCGAGGCGCTCACCCACGACGGAGCCACCGGTCGCGCGCTGTACCAGTCGCCCGGCTCGCCCGAGGACGAGCGGCGGTTCAAGCTGTTCCGCCGCCGGCCGGTCTCGCTCACCGACGTGCTGCCGGTCTTCACCGACCTCGGGGTCGAGGTCGTCGATGAGCGTCCCTACGACATCACCCGGGGCGATGGGGTCCGGGCCTTCATCTACGACCTGGGCCTGCGCATACCCGACGGCTCGCTCTGGACCGACGGGAGCCGCGAACGGGTGCGCGAGCTGTTCCAGGACGCCGTCGGCGCCATCTGGGACGGTCGAGCCGAGTCCGACGGCTTCAACGCCCTCGTCCTCGAGGCGGGCCTGACCTGGCGGCAGGTCGCGATCATCCGGACCATCGGCAAGTACCTCCGCCAGACCCGCACCGCGTTCAGCCAGCCCTACCTCGAGGCCGCTCTCGTGGTCAACCATGAGCTGGCCCGTCTGCTCGTCGAGCTCTTCGAGACCAGGTTCGACCCGCACCGGTATGCGCCGGCCGGCTCCGGCGGCTCGAACGACTCAGGCGAAGCACCGGACGAGAGCCTGCCCGACGTGACCGCCGAGCGGACCGCGGCAGTCGACGAGCTCGAGCGCGCGATCCTCGACGCGCTCGAC
>JBAUUB010000433.1:0-19341 GCA_049582485.1 Dermatophilaceae bacterium | reverse complement strand
GAGTCGGCCAGCTCGACCCCCAGCTCCTCCAGCCCCATCCCGGACGTCTGGGGGATCGAGCCGACGGCCAGCAGGGCGTGTGACCCCCGCACCTCGCGCCCGTCCTCCAACCGGACGATGACCCCCTCCCCCTCCTCGTCGGATACGCGCTCCACCGCGGCCATTCGGGACCGGCCGAGCACCTCCATGCCCCGCTTGGTGAACACCTCCTCGATCACCTGGGCCGCGTCTGGGTCCTCCCCGGGAAGGACCCGGTCGCGCGACGAGACGAGCACGACGTCGGAACCCAGCCCGAGATAGGCCTGGGCCAGCTCGGCGCCGGTGACACCGGACCCGACGACGACGAGCCGCTCGGGCAGCTCGCGCAGCTCGTAGATCTGCTGCCAGGTCAGGATGCGCTCACCGTCCGGCAGGGCCGTGTCCACGACGCGAGGCGTCGCACCGGTGGCGATGAGGACGACATCAGCATCGATCTCCTCGACGTCGCCCTCCGACCCCTCTCCGCCCTCGACCCGCACGCGAGTCGCCGAGACCAGCCGGGCCCGCCCGGAGACCGTCCGCACCCCGACCTCCCGGAGTCTGGTGCCGATGTCGGCACTCTGGGCTCCGGCCAGGTCCAGCACGCGCGCATTGACCTCGACGAGGTCGGCCCGGGCATCGCTGACGGAGTCGCCTGCGACGTCCTCGAGGTGGACGCCGAGCTCGATCGCCGTCTCGAACTCGGAGAGGTAGTCGGCGGTCGAGATCAGGGCCTTGCTCGGCACACAGTCGGTGAGCACCGCCGCTCCCCCGACCCCGTCCCGCTCGACGATGGTGACCTCGGCCCCGAGGTGGGCGGCGACGAGGGCGGCCTCGTATCCGCCCGGCCCACCGCCGATGACGACGACTGACGTCCGTTGCGCACTCACGCCCCCTATCCAATCACCGGCGTGGGCACGGAACAGGACTGCGGACCCGCCCCACGACTCCCCAGCACCGCACCGAGGGGCGTAGGTTGGCACCGTGCATCCGATCGAGATGGTCGAGACGGTCAAGCGGTTCGGTGTCACGACGGCGCTCGACGGGCTGACGATGGAGGTCGCCCAGGGCGAGATCCACGGGTTCCTGGGGCCGAACGGCGCGGGCAAGTCCACCGCGATCCGGGTGCTCCTCGGCCTGCTGCGACCCGACGCCGGCAGCGCGCGGCTCCTCGGCGGCGATCCGTGGACGGATGCGCCGCGGCTGCACTCGCGCCTCGCCTACGTCCCCGGCGACGTCGCTCTGTGGCCGAGCCTGACCGGAGGGGAGGTCATCGACCTGCTCGGCCGGCTGCGCGGCGGGCTCGACGAGCGTCGGCGTACCGAGCTGCTCGAGCGCTTCGACCTGGACCCGACGAAGAAGGGCGCCACCTACTCCAAGGGCAACCGCCAGAAGGTCGCCCTCGTCGCCGCGCTGGCCTCCGACGTCGAGCTGCTGCTCCTCGACGAGCCGACGAGCGGTCTCGATCCCCTGATGGAGGCGGAGTTCCGCGCGGTCGTCGCCGCCGAGCGCGACCGCGGCCGGACGGTGCTGCTCTCCTCCCACATCCTCTCCGAGGTCGAGCACGTCTGCGACCGGGTGTCGATCATCCGCGACGGCAAGATCGTCGAGAGCGGCACCCTCGCCCAGCTTCGTCATCTCACGCGCACCCAGGTGTCCGCCGAGCTCGCCGCCCCGGTGCCGGCCGAGCTCGGCCGACTGCCCGGCCTGCACGACGTCGTCGTCGAGGGCAACCGGATCGAGTGCCAGGTGGACGACCCCGCCCTGAGCGACCTGCTCGGCCGACTGGCCGCGGTCGGCGTGGTCTCGCTGACGTCGCACCCGCCCACCCTGGAGGAGCTGTTCCTCCGGCACTACGGCCCAGTGGACGACGGGTCCCACGCGAGCCGGCGATGACCGACCGGCTCATCGGGCTGGGCACGCTGGTCCGCCTCAGCCTCCGCCGCAACCGCTGGTTCTACCTCGCCTGGGTCCTCGGTCTGGCCGTCGTCGCACCCGCGACGGCCACCGCATACGAGACGATCATCGACCCGGTCAACGCCGACGTCCTGATCGCCACGATGACGGCCAACCCCACCATGCGCGCGATGCTCGGCCCGCCCTTCGACCTGTCGACCCCCGGGGGCTTCACCGTCTGGCGGGTCGGCACCTTCATCGCGACGATGGCCGGCCTGATGGCGCTGCTCGGCGTCATCCGCTCGACCCGCGCCGAGGAGGAGGAGGGTCGCGTCGAGCTCGTCCGCTCCGGCGTGGTCGGTCGGGACGCTCCGCTGCTCGCCGGCTCGCTCGTCGCGCTCGGCGCCTGCGGCGCTCTCGGCCTGCTCCTCACGCTCTCGATGACGGCCGTCGGGACCCCGCTCGTCGGTGCCGTCGCCTTCGGTCTGGGGACGGCTCTGGTCGGGGCGGTGTTCGTGGGCGTCGGGGCGGTGACCGCGCAGCTGTCCGCGACCGCGCGCAGTGCCAGAGCGCTGGCGCTGTGGGTGCTGGCCGGCGCATACGTCCTGCGCGCCCTCGCCGACGGCGCGGCCGAGGACAGCGCACTGGGCCCGTGGGCGTGGCTATCGCCCCTGCAGTGGATGGCTCTCACCCGGCCGTATGCGGGGGAGCGCTGGGCGGTCCTCCTCCTGCCCGCGGTGGTCACCGTGGCCCTGCTCGGGCTGGCCGTCGTCCTCGAGGGCCGCCGCGACCACGGCTCCGGACTGCGGCCCAGTCGCACGGGGCCGGACCGGGCGGGCGCGGCGCTCGGGACACCTCTCGGGCTGTCCTGGCGGCTGCACCGCGGCTCGCTTCTCGGCTGGACGGTGGGCATGGTGCTTTTCGGCCTGGCCATGGGTTCGCTCTCCACGAGCTTCGGCGACATGCTCAGCGAGTCACCGGTTCTCGAGGACATCTTCCGGCGGATGGGTGGAGGGACCGAGCAGCTCACCGACGCCTTCTTCGTCGCGATGCTGGGGATCATCGCGGTCCTCATGGGTGTCCTGGCCGTGCTGGTGTTCCAGCGGCTGGCGACCGAGGAGCGGCGTGGCCACGCCGAGCTCGTCCTGGCCACGGCGGCCTCCCGCCGTGGACTGCTCGCCTCGCACGCCGTGCTCGCGGCGGTGGCCCCGGCCGTCCTCCTCGCCCTGGTCGGCGCCCTCCTGGCCGTGGCCTACGCGCGCAGCACCGGCGACTGGTCCGAGCTCGCCCGGGTGGCCGGTGCGGCGCTGGCGCTCGCCCCCGGCGGCCTGCTCGTCCTCGGTCTCGCCGTGCTCCTGCACGGGTGGGCGCCCCGGTTCACGTGGCTCGTCTGGGTCGTCGTCGGCTGGAGCCTGTTCATGATCTGGGTGGGCGCCACCCTCGGCCTGCCCGACTGGCTCACCCGGCTGACGCCCTGGGCGCCGCTCCCCCAGCTGCCGGTCGACCCCATGAGCTGGCCCCCGGTGCTCGGGGTGCTCACCGCCGCCGCGGTCCTGGGGGCTCTCGGGACGATCGGCTACACCCGTCGGGACATCACCTAGCGCTCCGGGGCTGGAGGTCCGGTCACGCGGGCCGTCCAGTCGCTAGGCTCCGGGGGGTGAGCGAGAACTCGAACGGCCCGGACCTCAACGACCCGGCGACCGACCCCATGGATGTCGCCCGTGCCGCGGCAGCCGTCATCGCCGAGCGAACCGGCGTCGACCGTCACGACGTCGCCCTGGTCCTCGGCTCCGGCTGGCGTGAGACAGGCGACCGCGTCGGCGACACGCTGGCCGAGATCGACAACACCGACGTCCCCGGCTTCGCGAAGGCCTCGGTCGCCGGACACAGCGGGTCGATGCGGTCGGTGGCCATCGGCGACACCGGACGCCGGGTGCTGGTGTTCGGCACCCGCACCCACTACTACGAGGGTCGCGGGGTCCGCGCTGTCGTGCACGCCGTCCGCACGGCCGCCGCCGCCGGGTGCTCGACGATCGTGCTCACGAACGGGTGCGGAGGTCTGCGCGAGGAGTGGCCCCCCGGGACGCCGGTCCTCATCAGCGACCACATCAACCTCACCGCGGTCTCGCCGCTCGAGGGCGCGACCTTCGTCGACCTGACCGATCTGTACTCACCACGACTGCGGGCGCTGGCCCGCGAGGTGGATCCCGACCTCGACGAGGGTGTCTACGTCCAGTTCCAGGGTCCCCAGTACGAGACCCCCGCAGAGGTGCGGATGGCCAAGGCTGCCGGCGGTGACCTCGTCGGCATGTCCACGACCCTGGAGGCGATCGCGGCCCGACACGCGGGGCTCGAGGTGCTCGGCATCTCGCTCGTCACCAACCCGGCCGCCGGCATCAGCACGACGCCGCTGTCGCACGACGAGGTCCTCGAGACGGGGCAGGCCGCCTCGGGACGGTGCGGACGGCTGCTCGCCGAGATCATCGGACGGATGTAGGAGGGCCGGCTATGACGTATGCGGGGACACACCAGGGTGATGCGCCCTCGAAGGACGCGACCCGGGCCGAGCTCGTCTCGGTCGCTCGGGCCTGGCTCGAGGACGACCCCGACGAGCGCACCCGCGAGGAGCTCGACCAGATCATCGCGCGAGCCGAGGAGGGCGACGACACCGCTCACGCCGAGCTCCTCGACCGGTTCTCCGGGATGCTCGAGTTCGGCACGGCCGGTCTGCGCGGGCGACTCGGTGCGGGCCCGAACCGGATGTGTCGGTCAGTGGTCATCCGCGCCGCCGCCGGCCTGACCGCCTATCTCAAGGAGTCCGTCGACTCCCCCCTCGTGGTCGTCGGCCACGACGCGCGGCACAACTCCGACGTCTTCGCCCGCGACACGTGCAGTGTCGTCCTCGGCATGGGCGGGCGAGCGGTGTGGCTGCCGCGTCCACTGCCGACGCCTGTGCTCGCGTTCGCCGTCCGCCGACTCGGTGCCCAGGCCGGAGTCATGGTCACGGCGAGCCACAACCCACCCGAGGACAACGGCTACAAGGTCTACCTCGGCGACGGGTCCCAGATCGTCTCACCGTTCGACGTCGAGATCGCCCGCCGGATCGCCCGGGTCGAGAGGGTGGCCGACGTGCCGCGCTCCAGCGAGGGCTGGTCCGTCGCCGACGAGAGCCTCGTCGACGACTACATCTCCAGGGCACTCTTGGTGCTCGACCCCGCGACCCCTCGCGACGTCTCCGTCGTCCACACCGCCCTGCACGGCGTCGGCACCGAGACGATCCAGCGCGCCTTCTCCGACGCAGGCTTCGCCGAGCTGCTGCCCGTCGCGAGCCAGGCACTGCCTGACCCCGCGTTCCCCACCGTGTCGTTCCCGAACCCCGAGGAGCCGGGGGCCATGGACGCCGCTCTCGAGCTCGCGGAGCAGACCGGTCCGGACCTCGTCATCGCCAACGACCCCGACGCCGACCGGTGCGCGGTCGCCATCCCCGGGCCCGGCGGCTGGCGGATGCTGCGCGGCGACGAGGTCGGTGCCCTGATCGGTGCTCACATCATCGCGCGCGGCGTCCCCGAGGAGGGCGTCCTCGCCAACTCGATCGTCTCGTCGCGCCTGCTCGGCGCGATGGCGGCCGCCTCCGGGCTCCGGCACGAGGAGACCCTCACCGGGTTCAAGTGGATCTCGCGGGTCGAGGGGCTGCGCTACGGGTACGAGGAGGCGCTCGGCTACTGCGTGGACCCCGACGGCGTGCGCGACAAGGACGGCATCACCGCGGCCCTGCTCATCGCCGAGCAGGCGGCGGTCCTGAAGTCCGAGGGTCGCGGCCTCAGCGACGTCCTCGACGACCTGGCCCGCAGCCACGGTGTCTACCACACCGACTCGTTCTCGGTCCGGGTCGAGGACCTCTCGCTCATCGAGCGGATCATGGCGCGCCTGCGGGAGGACCCGCCGACCGACATCGGCGGCATCACCGTCGAACGCATCGACGACCTCGCCAAGGGCGACGGCGGGCTGCCTCCCACCGAGGGACTGCGCTACCTGCTGTCGGACCGGACCCGCATCATCGTCCGGCCCTCCGGCACCGAACCGAAGGTCAAGATCTACTGTGAGGTCATCGAGCCCGTCGCCGACGACGACCTCGCCGCCGCCCGCAGGCACGCGGTTTCACGGATGTCAGCCGTCCGGGAGACGATGGAGGCACTGACCAGCCTCGAGAGCCCGGATCACGCGAACGCGAGCGATGACCAGAGCGGGACCGCGATCGAGGAGAGCACCGCGACCGCGGAGACGACCGAGGAGAGACACGACCCGTGAGTGCACCAGGAGGATGGGCCGCGCCCGGGCAGCCTCCGTCCCAGCCCGAGCCGAGCACCCAGCCTCCCCAGGCGCCGTACGGAACGGCACCACCGCATACCCCCTCCGGGTCCGGCGGACCGCCCGCCGCAGCGGCAGCGGGTCCGGTCCAGCCGCCCCCGCCGACCGGACCGGGCTGGTCACCGCCACCCATCACCTACCAGCCGGGCGTGATTCCGTTCCGCCCGCTCGGGCTCGGCGACGTCTACGGCGCCGCCTTCAAGATCATCAAGGGCAACCCGGCCGCCACCGTCGGCGCCGCGCTCGTCATCGCCCTCATCGCGCTCATCCCCACGACCCCGCTCGGGCTATGGGTGGCTCGCCAGGGCTCGAGCGACTGGCTCGACCCAACAGCGCAGGTCGACGAGGGCACCGGAGCCGACGTCATCCTCGTCACGGCCGGTCAGTACATCCCCACCATCGCCGGCTCGCTCGCCACCGTGGCCCTGGCCGGGTTCATCGCCTACGTCACCGGTCAGGCGGTGCTCGGCCGGAAGGTCAAGCTGCCCGAGGCCTGGCGGGGCACCCGCCCGCACCTGCTGCGGGTCATCGGTGTGTCCCTGCTCGTCTCGCTCGTCGTGTTCGTCGTCGCCGCGGCCTTCCTCACGCCGGGCATCGTCCTGATGATCATCGGCGCGACCGGCGGCGACGACGGGCTGGTCGTCGGCGGCCTCGTCGCCCTGCTCGGGCTCGGGCTGCTCCTGATCCCGACCATGCTGTTCCTGTGGACGAAGTTCGCCTTCGTCGGGCCCGCGGTCGTCCTCGAGAGTGTCGGCATCGGGCAGTCGATCCGCCGGTCCTGGCAGCTGACCCGGTTCCCCGGCTTCTGGCGCCTGCTCGGGATCCGCATCCTCACGACGATCCTCCTCTCGATCATCGCCCAGATCCTCGTCATCCCGTTGACCGTGGCGCTGACGGCCGTGATCATCGTCGGGGGGATGAGTCCTGACGGCCTGGTGACGATGCAGGTCGTCATCGGGGCGCTCGTCACGCTCGTCTCGGCGGCTGCGACGACACCGGTCACGGCCACCGTCGACACCCTGCTCTATGTCGACCAGCGGATGCGCACCGAGGCGCTCGACGTCCATCTCATCCAGACGGTCGAGGGCCGCGCCGCACTGCCCTGGCAGCCCGCGCCGGATCCCCTCGCCCGACCCACCGCCTGACCGTGCCGCCGTCGGCCGATGCACCACCGCTGGACCCGTCCTCCAGCGAAGGTCGGCGCCTGCTCGCCGACGAGCTGAGCCGCCCCGAGTACGGCAGCGACGAGAGTCCGCTGCGTCGGGCCGTGCGCGCAGTCGTCGAGTGGTTCACGGAGCTGTTCGACGGCGCCGCAGGCGGACCGATCTCCTACTGGTGGTATGCGGTGGTCGCGGTCGCCGTCCTCGGCGCCCTCGCTCTGGGCGTGTGGGCCGTCATCCGGCTCGAGCCCGCCCGGCGTGCCCGCCGAACCTCCGCGGGCGGCGTCTTCGACGAGGCGGGCGTCACTGCGGCGGAGTACCGGCGGCGAGCCCGGGCGGCCCGGGCGGCCGGCGACAACGCCGCGGCGGTTCTCGACGGGTTCCGGGCCATCGCGGCGGGGGCCGTCGAGCGGTTCGTCCTCGACGACCTGCCCGGCGCGACGGCCCGCGAGATCGCCACGGCCCTGGAGTCGTCGTTCCCCGTCGAGCGCGAGACCCTGGAGAGTGCCGCGGTCACCTTCGACGCGGTCCGCTACGGGGGTCGCGGTGCCGGGCTCGCCGATGCCGATGCGGTGCTCGCGCTGGAGCAGCGGCTGGTCGGTCTCACACCGTCCACCGAACCCGAGCCGACCGGGACGCCGGCATGAGCACCCCCGTCCTCGAGCGCCGCGCCGACTCCTACGACGCGATCGGACCGACCCGCTCGGCCGTCACGCACCGGGTGCGCGGAATCGTCCCATGGGTCGTCCTGCTCGTGCTCGGTGCGCTCGCCCTGGCCGTGCTCGGAGCACGGTCCGGGCCCGAGGCCCGCCTGCTCGACCCGCGCTCTCCGGCCCCCGAGGGCAGCCGGGCCATCGCCGAGGTCCTCGGCCGGAGCGGCGTCGACGTCTCGGTGGTCGGCACCGTCGCCGAGGTCGCCTCGGGCGAGCTGGCCGGCACGACCGTCGTCGTGACCGCCGACGGGCTGCTCTCGTCCGAACGGCTCGCCGAGCTCTCGGCGGACGCCGTCGACGCCGACCGCCTCGTCGTCCTGCTCACGGCGCCTCGGTTCGCGACCGCGCTCGCACCGGGACTGGGCGCGTTCTCCGTCCCGGACACGGTCTCCGGTCCCGCCGCCGGTTGCCCGGTCGAGGCCGTGCGGCCTGGAGACGTCGTGAGCGGAGCCGCGGTCATGCTGCTCGCCTCCGGCGGAGACGGAGGAGCCGCCGGCGCGGGCGCCGACGACACCCTGCCGACCTGCCTGCCCGCGCGGGGGATCCCCGACGGCGGCAGTCTCCTCGCCCGTCTGCCCGCCACCCAGGAGAGTCCGGAGACACTCCTCGTCGGCTTCTCGCCCGGTCTGACCAACGAGCGGATCACGAGCGAGGACAACGCCGCGGTCGCGCTGCGCATGCTCGGCGGGTCCGCGGACCTGGTCTGGCTCATCCCCTCCGGAATCGACGCGCCGTCGGGTGCGGGCTCGGACCGCGTCTCACCCTGGCCGCCCTGGGCCACCCCTGTCGCTCTCGTCCTCGCCGGGGGCACGGTGCTGCTCGCGCTCGTGCGCGGCCGTCGGCTCGGCCGGCTCGTCCCGGAGCCACTGCCCGTCATCGTCCGGGCCGCCGAGACCACCGAGAGCCGGGCCCACCTCTACCGCCGCTCGCGCGACCGGGCCCGCACCGCCGCCATCCTGAGGCAGGGAACGCGCTCCCGCCTTCGGGGCCGCCTCGGCGTCGAGCGGCGCGCCTCGTCGACCGACCTGGCCACCGCAGTGGCCGCCGCTACCGGAGAACCACGCGACCGCATACAGCGGATCCTGGGGGACGACGTCCCTGCGACGAACGCCGAACTCGTCGCGCTCGGGTCCGACCTCGCCGACCTCGAACGAAAGGTGCAGCTCAGATGACCGACCCGACCCCCGCCGTGCCGGAGCACACCCCGGTCGACCCGGGCGAGCCGGCCCGGCCGCCCCAGCCCGGCTCCAGGCCCGAGTCTGCGGAGAGCACCCGCGCCCGGGCCGCACTGATCGCGGTGCGCGACGAGGTCGCTAAGGCCGTCGTCGGGCAGGAGGGCGCGGTCTCGGGGCTCATCGTCGCGCTGCTCGCGCGCGGGCACGTGCTGCTCGAGGGGGTGCCGGGCGTGGCAAAGACGCTGCTCATCCGCTCGCTCGCGGCCGCGCTCGACGTGACGACCAAGCGCGTCCAGTTCACCCCCGACCTGATGCCGGGCGACCTGACCGGATCGCTCGTGTTCGACTCGCGGATCTCGGACTTCGTCTTCCGGGAGGGCCCGGTGTTCACCAACCTGCTGCTCGCCGACGAGATCAACCGGACCCCGCCGAAGACCCAGTCCGCCCTGCTGGAGGCGATGGAGGAGCGCCAGGTCAGTGTCGACGGCGCTCCGCGGCGGCTGCCGTCACCGTTCCTCGTCGCGGCCACCCAGAACCCCATCGAGTACGAAGGCACGTACCCGCTCCCCGAGGCGCAGGTGGACCGGTTCCTGCTCAAGCTGACGCTCTCGGTGCCGGGCCGGGAGGACGAGATCGAGGTTCTGCGGCGGCACGCCGCGGGCTTCGACCCGCGTGACCTCGCGGCGGCCGGACTGCGGCCCGCCGCCAGCGCCGACGACCTCGCCGCGGGAGCCGCTGCGGTGCGCGAGGTCGAGGTCCGCCCCGACGTGGCCGCCTACGTCGTCGACATCGCCAGGGCCACCCGGACCTCCCCGTCCCTGTCGCTCGGCGTGAGCCCCCGGGGGGCGACGGCACTGCTGACGACCGCGCGGGCCTGGGCCTGGCTGTCGGGCCGGACCTTCGTCACCCCCGACGATGTCAAGGCCCTCGCGCAGCCCACGCTGGCCCACCGCCTCAGCCTCACGCCCGAGGCCGAGCTCGAGGGCGTCGGCGTCGCCGCCGTGCTCGACTCGGCGCTCGGCTCCGTGCCCGTCCCTCGCTGACCACGCCCTATGGCTCTGACGCACCGCGCCCTCTGGCTGGTCCCGCTCGGCATCGTCGCCGCCGTGATCTGGCCGTCGACCGGGACGGCGCGGATCTGGGCGGCGGCCTCGCTCGCCGTGCTCGCCCTGGACGCCTGGCTCGCCCCGCGGCCCGCCGACCTGCGCGTCGCACGCGCACCCATTCCGGCGCGCCGGCTCGGTGAGAGCGGCGAGTCCGTCCTCACCGTGACCAACGCCGGCTCGCGGCGCGTGCGAGGACTGCTGCGGGATGCCTGGCAGCCCTCGGCCGGCGCAGTCGGCGACCGGCACGCGGTCGACCTGGTGCCGCGCCAGCGCGTCCGGCTCGTGACCCGGCTCGCGCCGACCAGGCGAGGTGACAGGAGCGCCGATGCGGTGACCATCCGGCTGCGCGGCCCACTGGGGCTGGCCGCACGGCAACGGTCCTTCGTCGTGCCGGGGAGGGTCCGCGCGCTGCACCCGTTCGCCTCGCGCAAGCACCTGCCGAGCAAGCTCGCACAGCTGCGCGAGATCGACGGACGCTCGGCCGTGCGCACCCGGGGCCAGGGGACCGAGTTCGACTCGTTGCGCGACTACGTCGAGGGCGACGACGTCCGCTCCATCGACTGGCGGGCGACGGCTCGGCGCCAGCACCTCGTCGTGCGCACCTGGCAGCCCGAGCAGCACCGCCGCATCGTCATCGTGCTCGACTCCTCACGCACCTCGGCGGGGCGGGTCGGCGACGCACCGCGACTCGACGCCGGGATGGACGCCGCGCTCCTGCTCGCCGCGCTCGCGCAGCACGCGCGCGATCGGGTCGAGGTGGTCGTCGGCGACCGGCGGATCCGGGCCCGGGTGGGCGGCGGCACGCGTGGCACGGCGTCGCTGAAGGACATCGTCGAGGCCTTCGCGGGCGTCGAGCCCGAGCTGGTCGAGGCCGACTGGCCGACCCTGCTGTCCGCCGTGAGCGCCCGGGGCAACCGGCGTGCGCTCGTCGTCCTCGTCACGCCACTGGAGTCGGCTGCGGTCGAGTTCGGCCTGCTGCCGTCGATGCCCGCTCTGGCGCGCCACCACGAGGTGGTCGTCGCGTCGGTGGCCGATCCGACGGTGTCCGCGCTGCGGGAGCGGCGGGGCGACCTCGAGAGCACCTACGCCGCCGCGGCCGCCGAACGCACGGTCGCGCTGCGGGCGCAGACGGCCGACGCCCTGCGCAGGCTCGGTGCGCACGTGCTCGACGCCGACGCCGACACCCTCCCGGTCGAGCTCGTCGACTACTACCTGCTGCTCAAGGCCCACGGCCGGCTCTGATCGTGCCGAACTGCTGTTCCGGGGTGAGGCAGAGCCGCGCCCCTCAGGCCGAGACGGGCGCGTAGTCGCCGCGCTCGGCCACGCCGATGTCGCCGGTCTCCCCCGCTCGCACGGCGCGACGGCCGAGGACGAAGACATACGCGAAGAACGCCAGCTCGGCGACCATGCCGATCGAGATCCGGGCCCACGTCGGCAGGCCCGACGGCGTCACGAACCCCTCGATGAGTCCGCTGACCAGCAGGACGAGTACGAGTCCGAGCGCGACGGCGATCGCCGTGCGTCCCTCCCGGGCGAAGGACTGCAGCCGCGTCATCGGACCGGGCTCGATCCACGACCAGAACAGCCGCAGCCCCACTCCGCCGGCCACGAAGATCGCGGTCAGCTCGAGCAGTCCGTGCGGGAGGATCAGCCCGAAGAACAGGTCGAGGCGGTCGTACGTCGCCATCAGCGCGCCCGCGACTCCCACATTGACCATGTTCATGAACAGGACGTAGATCACCGGCGCCCCGAGGACCCCGAAGGCGATCGCCTGCGCCGCCACCCACGCGTTGTTGGTCCACACGAGGGTGGCGAACTCACCATGCGGGTACTCCGAGTAGTAGTTCTCGAAGTCGGTGTTGACATAGGCGTCGATCTGCCCCGGCGTCAGCTGGGAGGTGTAGACCTCCGGGTTGGCGTGGGCGTACCAGCCGACGGCGAACGCGAACGCGACGTTCAGAACGAGGACGCTGATCCACCACCAGCGCAGCCGGTACAACGCGGCGGGGAACGTCACGGCGAGGAACCTGCCGAGTGCGCTCCATGATCCGGTCCGTGAGCCGGCGGTGTGGATCCGGGCCCGGCTCAGGAGCCCGGACAGGTACCGGACCAGCTCGGGGTCCGGGTTGACCGAGCGGAGCGTCGACAGGTCCGTCGAGACCTCGGTGTAGAGGCGGAGCAGCTCATCCGACTCCGCCCCGGACAGCCGGCGCCGGCCGACCAGGGCCTCGAGCCGACGCCAGGCGTCGTGCCTGGCGCCCACGTACGCGTCGAGATCCATGGCCGCCAGTATGCCTCGCTGTTCCGTTCGGTCGCCGGCGCGTCGACCGGCCCACCGGCGCGGTGGCCGAACGTCCGTACAGTGACGGTATGCGATCCGCACCCGCGCCCTGGACCGCTCCCGCCGTCGACCAGCGGGTCCACATCGGCACCGGCGAGTACGACACGGACGGCGCGGTCACCAGCGAGGCCGTCGAGGTCGACCTGCCGGTCGCGAGCGTCCTGCAGCGGTGCCTCTCGGCGCTGATCGACCTCGTCGTCCTGGCCGTGGCGCTGTTCCTGGCCAGCCTCGTCATCGGCCTGGTCATCCCCGAGGTGAGCAACGCGATCGCCCAGTCCCTGCTCGTCGTCACCGTGGTCCTCCTGGTTCTGGGCATCCCGATCACGACCGAGACGATCACCCGGGGCAAGACCGTCGGCAAGCTGACGACCGGCCTGCGCACGGTCCGGGACGACGGCGGTCCGATCGGCTTCCGTCAGGCCGTGGTCCGCGGCCTCATCGGCTGGGTCGAGATCTATCTGGCGCAGGGGACGATCGCCCTCGCCGCCGCCGTGCTCACGACGCGCAACCGACGGCTGGGCGACCTCGCTGCCGGCACCTATGTCATCAACGAGCGACAGACGATCCGGCTGCCGGTCCCGACGGCGATGCCGCCCCAGCTCGCGTCGTGGGCCGCCGGAGCCGACATCGCCGCCCTCCCCGACTCGCTCGCGCTGGCCACCCGCCAGTTCCTGCACCGGGCACCGACGCTGACCCCGCAGTCCCGAGCATCGCTCGGAACGGACCTGGCGAGGCAGGTCGGTCGGTTCGTCGCCCCGCCACCCCCGCCGGGGCACCACCCGGAGACGTTCCTCGCGGCCGTGCTCGCCGACCGACGCAGACGGGACGGTGAACGTCTCGACCGCGAGGGCCGGTTGCGGGCGCGGGTCGTGGTCGAGGACGAGCCGCTCCCCGGTTAGCCTGGTACAGCTATACGAAGCCGTCGGGAGCGCGGACGTCAGTACCGCAGCAGCGCCGCCACCGGGGCACCCCCGGGAAGGTCGTCGAGCATCCGGACCGACCCACCGAAACGCAGAGTGGCCCGGGCGGCGGCGTCGGCGAGCCCGCAGAGGTCCTCACGGTCCCGCAGCGGGAGGACGACCTCCGGCCGGCCGGTGCCGTTGGCGTAGCACCCGTGCGACGTCATGAGCAGCGTGTCGACCCGTCCCTCGTTGGCCATCGTCAGGACCCGGTCCGCGCCGAGAGCCCCCGACCCGCGCGCCTGCTGCTCATGGAACCGGTCGAGCAGGTGCGTCGTCTCGGCGTCCAGCCGCGCGGACACCAGGTCCCAGGCTGCCATCCGCAGGTCGTCGTCACCCATGTCGTCGGGGTTGCGGTCGATCGCCTCGTCGAGCAGGTGCGGGTACGAGCCGATCTCGCGGTAGACGGCGACCCACTCGGGCAGCCCGGCGAGGATCATCGGGATGGTCCGGCCGGCGAGGTGCGACTCGACCCCGCGGGCCACCTCGCGGAAGAACTCGACGACCTCCTCCTTGTGCGCGTTGTCGAGTGAGCTCGACCCGTAGTACACCGCACCACCGCCGGCCGAACGTCCGGAGGCGTTGGGTCGCGGAACCGAGTCCGACTGCGGCCCGTCCGGCTCGAAGACGTCCTCGAACGCGGTCGGCACCGACGGCATCTCCAGCTCGCCGATCCGGTCCCGGCTGCCCCGAAGGACGCGCACCCGCCGCTGGCTGAGCGTCAGGACGACGTAGTTGCGGTCGGCCAGCAGCGGCAGCAGCGGACTGAGGACGAAGCCCGGGCCGACGGAACCCAGCTCGGGCAGGTCGAGGGGCACGCGGTAGCTGGCGTGCCACCCCGGGCGCAGGAACATCGCCAGACCCTCGGCCATGTGGCTCCAGGCCAGGGCGTCGCCGTGGAGGTCCCACGCGGGCGCCATCATCTCGGCGATGTCCGAGGCGCCGAACCCGTCGCCCCGCAACGTCTCCTCGACCGCGGTCACCAGGTTCTTCCATCGGATCCGATCCTCGTCCCGGGCCTTCGCGCCGCGCACGCGGTGGGTCGGCGCGAAGAGAGACACGCGGGTCCCGTCGCCCTCCCCCACCAGCTCCTCGAACTCGGTACGGGTCATCAGATCCATGGCGTGCTCTTCCTCCTTTGGTAGGGCTCATTCGAGCCTAGACCCGGTCCGGGCCCGACGCGCCCGGGGAAGGGGAACCGATCCGTCGTCGGAGGCATCCGCTCGACGGGACCGACCGCACCGTCCCCCGGCGCGCGTAGACTCCCGCACGTGAGCACGCCGACGACGACCGACAGGACGGCCCGAGCCCGTGACCTGCTCGGAGTGAGCAGACCGACCAACCGAGCGCTGACGGCGTGGCTGCACGGACTTCCCGGCGTGGATCAGGTGGGCTGCGAGGCCCGAGCCGCCGGACTGAAGACCCGCAGCATCAAGACCGACAGCAAGCGCTGGGCCATCGACCTCGCGATCTCGATGATCGACCTCACGACCCTCGAGGGCTCCGACACCCCGGGCAAGGTGCGCGGCCTCGCGACCCGTGCCCTCGTCCCCGACCCGAGCGACCTCTCGACGCCGAGCCCGGCCGCCGTCTGCGTCTACGGCGACATGGTGGCCGTGGCCAAGGAGACCCTCGGCGGGAGCGGCGTCGGCGTCGCCGCCGTCGCCACCGCCTTCCCGAGCGGGCGCGCCTCGCTCGAGGTCAAGCTGGCCGACACCCGCGAGGCCGTGGCGGCCGGGGCCGACGAGATCGACATGGTCATCGACCGCGGCGCCTTCCTCGCCGGCGACTACCTCACCGTCCACGACCAGATCGTCGCGGTCAAGGACGCCTGCGCCCGCGCGGACGGCAGTGCCGCGCGGCTCAAGGTCATCATGGAGACCGGCGAGCTCGTCACCTATGACAACGTCCGGCGCGCGAGCTGGCTGTCGATGCTCGCCGGCGGCGACTTCATCAAGACGAGCACCGGCAAGATCTCGCCGGCCGCCACCTTGCCGGTCACCGTCGTCATGCTCGAGGCGGTCCGCGACTGGCGTGCACTGACCGGGGAGATGGTCGGGGTCAAGCCTGCCGGTGGGATCCGCACGAGCAAGGACGCGATCAGCTTCCTCGTCGCGGTCCACGAGATCGCGGGCGAGGAATGGCTGGACAACACGTGGTTCCGCTTCGGGGCCTCGAGCCTGCTCAACGACCTGATCCTCCAGCGCCAGCGGATGACCCTCGGGGTCTACTCCGGTGCCGACTACATCGCCGACGACGCCCCCAGCGCGTACTGACGCCTCGACAGCCACGGACACCAGGAGACCAGCAGACATGCCGACGTTCGAGTACGCACCGGCCCCCGAGTCGCGGGCCATCGTGGACATCGCCGACAGCTACCGGCTGTGGATCGGCGGGGAGTGGGTCGAGGGCAGGGGCACGCCGTTCCCGACGATCAACCCGGCAACGGAGGAGACGCTGTCCACCGTCGCGGAGGCGACCGCCGACGACGTGGACGCCGCCGTGCGCGCGGCGCGCACCGCATACACCCGGGTCTGGTCGCGGATGAGCGGGACCGACCGCGGCAAGTACCTGTTCCGCATCGCGCGGATCATGCAGGAGCGCGCTCGCGAGCTGGCCGTCCTCGAGACGCTCGACAACGGCAAGCCGATCAAGGAGACCCGCGACTTCGACGTGCCGACGGCCGCGGCGCACTTCTTCTACCACGCCGGCTGGGCGGACAAGCTGGACTATGCGGGGCTCGGCACACGGCCGCAGCCGCACGGCGTCGTGGGGCAGATCATCCCGTGGAACTTCCCGCTGCTCATGCTCGCGTGGAAGATCGCGCCTGCGCTGGCCTGCGGCAACACGGTCGTCCTCAAGCCCGCCGAGACCACGCCGCTGGCGGCGCTGCTGTTCGCCGACATCTGTCAGCAGGCCGACCTGCCGCCCGGCGTCGTCAACATCGTCACCGGCGCCGGCCCGACCGGGCAGGCCATCGTGGACCACCCGGGCATCGACAAGATCGCGTTCACCGGCAGCACCGCGGTCGGCAAGATGATCGCCCGCTCGATCGCCGGCAGCGAGAAGCACGCGACGCTCGAGCTCGGCGGCAAGGCCGCCAACGTGGTCTTCGACGACGCCCCGCTCGACCAGGCCATCGAGGGCATCGTCGGCGGGATCTTCTTCAACCAGGGTCAGGTGTGCTGCGCCGGCAGCCGCGTCCTCGCCCAGGAGAACATCGTCGACGACGTCGTCGACCGGCTCAAGCGTCGCCTCGAGACGTTGCGTCTCGGTGACCCGCTGGACAAGAACACCGATGTCGGAGCGATCAACAGCGAGCGCCAGCTGGCCCGGATCACCGAGCTCAGCGCGGCGGGCGAGGCCGAGGGAGCGGTCCGGTGGGATACCGGCTGCCCGCTTCCGAAGAACGGCTTCTGGTTCCGGCCGACGCTGTTCACGGAGGTCAGCCAGAGCCACCGGATCGCCCAGGAGGAGATCTTCGGGCCGGTGCTCTCGGTGCTCACCTTCCGCACCCCTGGCGAAGCGGTGGCCAAGGCGAACAACACCCCGTACGGCCTCTCCGCCGGCGTCTGGACCGAGAAGGGCAGCCGCATCCTGTGGATGGCCGACCAGCTCAAGGCCGGTGTCGTCTGGGCCAACACGTTCAACCAGTTCGACCCGTCCTCGCCGTTCGGCGGGTACAAGGAGTCCGGCTACGGCCGTGAGGGTGGCCGGCACGGCCTCGCCGCCTACGTGAGGAAGGGGACCCAGCAGTGAGCCCGACCGCTTCGAGCACGGCAGGATCGAGGGTCGACGTGCGCAAGACCTACAAGCTCTTCATCGGCGGAGCGTTCCCCCGCAGCGAGTCGGGGCGTTCCTACGAGGTGTATGCGGCGCCCGGCCGGGGCGGCACGCGCGCCTTCCTCGCCAACGCGGCCAAGGCCTCGCGCAAGGACGCCCGCAACGCCGTCGTCGCCGCGCGCAAGGCGGTCGGTGGCTGGGCCGGGGCGACCGCATTCAACCGCGGCCAGGTGCTCTACCGGGTCGCCGAGGTGATGGAGTCGCGGCGTGACCAGCTCGTCGCCGAGGTGCGGGCGGCCGAGGGCCTGACCGCTGCCCGCGCCGGCGCGGCCGTCGACGCCGCCATCGACCGGTGGGTCTGGTACGCCGGATGGTCGGACAAGATCGCCCAGATCACGGGCAACCTCAACCCGGTCGCCGGACCGTACTTCAACATCTCGGCACCCGAGCCGACCGGAGTCGTCGCCGTGCTCGCACCGCAGGACAGCTCGTTGCTCGGCCTCGTGTCGGTCGTCGCCCCCGTCATCGTCACCGGCAACACGTGCGTTGTCGTCTCCTCGCAGTCGATGCCGCTTCCGGCCATCACCCTCGCCGAGTGCCTGGCCACCTCCGACGTCCCCGGTGGCGTCGTCAACGTCCTCACCGGCGACGCGGCGGAGATGGCGCCGTGGCTCGCGTCGCACCTCGACGTCAACGGCATCGACCTGACCGGCGCCGGTGATCTCGACTGGGCTGCGCTGGAGGCGGCCGCGGCGGACAACCTCAAGCGGGTCCGGCGCCCCGCGGCCGAGGACCTCACCGCGATCCCGGAGCTGACCCGGATGACGGCCTGGCTCGAGACCAAGACAGTCTGGCACCCGAAGGGCCGCTGAGCCTGCGGAGCCTGAGTCTGCGATCCACGTCGCGGCGCGGAGCCTCGACACGGGCCGAGCAGTTCGCCCGTGACCTAGAAGTTCGCCCGTGACCGAGAAGTTCGACACCGCCGTGGCAATAGCCACGTCAGTGGCAATCTCCCGGTGCAAGGTCGAACTTCTCCGTCACCGACCTCGGTACGACCGCACCGGAGGACCACAGCGCGGCGAGGTCAGCGCTCGCGCAGGCCGAGCAGCACCTCGTCGAGCATCTCGGGCGTCAGCCGCTTGGTGAACGTGTTGTGCGGGCTGACGTGGTAGCAGCCGACCAGTCGCACCGGAGAGCCCTCGGGACGCCCGAGCAGCGCCTGGACGCCGTGGCCGAACTTCGGCAGCGGCGACGGCACCGTCCATCCGAGCGCCGACGCGGCGGCCAGCGCCCCGGCCCACCCGATCGCGCCGAGCGTGAGGACGGTGTGCAGGTGAGGCGTCAGCTCGAGGTCGCGCCGCAGCCACGGCAGGCACGCAGCCTTCTCCTGTGCCGTCGGCTTGTTCGCCGGTGGGGCGCAGCGCACCGTCGCGACGATCCGGATGCCGGTGAGGACGAGCCCGTCGCCCGAGGCGACCGACGTCGGCTGGTTCGCGTACCCCGTTCGGTGGAGCGCCGCATACAGGAAGTCGCCGGAGGCGTCGCCGGTGAACATCCGCCCGGTCCGGTTCGTGCCGTTGGCGGCGGGAGCGAGACCGACGATGAGGATCGGCGCGTCGGCGTCGCCGAACGCCGGCCCCGGTCGACCCCAGTACGGCTGGTCCGCGAAGGACGCCCGGCGCCCCGACCGCGCCACCGACTCGCGCCACCGGACCAGCCGGGAGCAGGCCCGGCACACCGAGACCCGGGCCTGCAGTTCCGCCAGATCCTGCGCACCCGCCGCGAGCGTGCGCACCCGGGCCGGGGTGGGGGCCACGGGGGT
>JBAUUB010000432.1:0-17902 GCA_049582485.1 Dermatophilaceae bacterium | reverse complement strand
GCCGACATCGAGGCGGTGCAGCGCTCGGTCGGTGTCGGTGACGGTGTCGGTGACGGTGCGGATGCCGGTGTCGGTGAGGGTGCCGTTGCCGTCACGGCCGCGCACGTCGCCCCCGGAACGACACTGGCCGGGTCCGCCGGAACCGCCGAGGTCCAACTCGTCGCTGCCGACGTCCCCGCGCTCGTGGCCGTTCGCGAGGACACCCCCGTCGAGCTCGGTGCCGCCGCGGACGTGGGCGATGCACCGTCCACCGGTGCGCCGGAGTCGCTGGCCATCGCGCTGAGCCGGCCGGTGCTCCCGGACCGCGCCATCGAGATCCGCCTCGGCGGGCAGCGCATACCCGCGCATGTCGTGGCCGTCGACCCGGCGCTCACCCGGGTCGTCGACGGACGCGAGGTCGACGTGGCGCTCGTCGACCTTGCTGCGCTGAACGAGCGGGTCCGGGTCCAGCCGACCACCGTGTTCGTCTCGGCGGCCGACGGCGCGGACACCGACCCGCTCGCGGGCGTGCCCGAGCTCCCGCTCGAGACCTCGCGCGCCTCGCACGACCACGTCGTCGCGCAGACGGCCGACCGCGCCACGGCCCGGCTGGTGCGTCAGGCGTTCGTCGGCTCAGCGGTCATCGGGGCGGTGCTCGTCGTCTCCGCGGTCGCCCTCCTCGTGCTCGCCACGCGCTCCACGCGCCAGGTGCTCGGCCACCGCTCCGCCATCCTCGGCATGTCCGGTCCGGGCCGACGCCGCAGCGAGCTCCTCGGGCTGCTGCCCGCCGTGCTCCTCGTGGCGCTGGTCGGAGCTCTGGTGGGCAGCGCCCTGCCCGGCCTCGTCGGCCCGGCCATCGACCTGTCGGCTCTCACCGGCACCGTGGCCGGCCGGACCGTCGCACCCAGCCCGCTCCTCGCGGCGCTGACCGGCCTGGTCACGGTGCTGCTCACCGTGGCCGCACTCGCCGTCGACCGCCGGGTGCGGGACCGCAGACCCCTGACCGCGACCCTCCGCGAAGGAGACCACTCGTGACCGCACCCGAGCGGCTGACCGCAACCCGACCGCGCAGCACAGCGGAGCCTCTCGTCCGCTGCGAGGGGCTCGTCCGGATCTTCAAGCGCGAGGGCGTCGAGGTCGTCGCGCTCCAGGGCCTGGACCTGACCGTCGACCGGGGCGAGGTCGTCGCCATCGTGGGCGCGTCCGGCTCGGGCAAGTCGACCCTGCTCTCGATCCTGTCCGCCCTCGACGTGCCCAGTGCCGGCACGGTCCGGGTGGCCGGGTCCGACCTGATGAGCATGGGCCGGGCCGAGCGGGTGCGCTACCGGCGGCACACCGTCGGCTTCCTGTACCAGCAGGCCAGCCACAACCTGCTGCCCTACCTGACCGCCCGGGAGAACGTCGAGCTGCCCATGACGCTCGCCGGGTCGTCGGCGTCCGAGCGCTCGGCCCGCGGCGGGGAGCTGCTCGACGTCGTGGGCGTCCCCGAGGTGGGGGACCGGCGGGTCGAACAGCTCTCCGGCGGACAGCAGCAGCGGGTCGCCCTCGCGGTCGCGCTCGCCAACGGCCCGGAGCTGCTGCTCGCCGACGAGCCCACCGGTGAGCTCGACACCCGCAGCGGCGACGAGGTGTTCGCCGCCATGCGGGCCGCCAACGAGCGGCTCGGCACGACCGTCCTGGTCGTCACGCACGACCCGCATGTCAGCGAGCAGGTGCAGCGCACCGTCGGCATCCGGGACGGCCGCACCTCCTCCGAGGTGCGCCGACGCACGGCCGTCGACGAGCACGGCACCGAGGAGGTCATCGCCGAGGAGTATGCGGTGCTCGACCGGGCCGGACGCCTCCAGCTCCCCGCGGAGTTCACCAGCGCCCTGCACCTGCGCGACCTCGTCCGGCTCGACCTCGAGACCGACCACATCGGGGTGTGGCCGGCACAGGCGGGCGACGACCAGCCCGACCACGACCACCGATCCCAGAACGATGGGAGGGAGCCGGAGTGAGGACCGATGCATACCTCGTCGTGAGCGGGGTGAGCCGCACCTACGGGAGCGGGCAGACCGCTGTCCACGCGCTGAGCGACGTCTCCTTCGAGGTCGCCCGGGGCGAGCTGCTCGCCGTCCGGGGCCGGTCGGGCTCGGGCAAGACGACGCTGCTCGGGGTGCTCGGCGGTCTGGACCGGCCGACATCCGGCTCGATCGTCCTCGACGGGCGGGAGGTCACGACGCTGTCGGCGGAGGAGCTGCTCACGCTGCGGCGCGACGAGATCGCCTACGTCTTCCAGAGCTTCGGGCTGATCTCCATCCTCACCGCCGCCGAGAACGTCTCGGTGCCGCTGCGGCTGCGGGGGACGGGGGTGACCGAGCGCGACGAGCGGGTGGCCGAGGCCCTCGAGCACGTCGGCCTGACGGGCCACAGCCGGCAGCGTCCGGACGAGCTGTCCGGCGGTCAGCAGCAGCGAGTCGCGCTGGCTCGGGCCCTGGTCGCCCGACCGAGCCTGCTGCTCGCCGACGAGCCGACCGGTCAGCTCGACAGCGAGACCGGGCGCGGGATCATGGAGCTCATCTCGCGCCTGGTGCACGAGGACGGCATGACGGCGGTCGTCACCACGCACGACCCGGCGCTGCTGGCCCTCGCCGACCGCGTGGTCGAGCTCGTCGACGGCCGGCTGGTCAGCGCGGACCCGCGCTGATCGTCTCGGTCAGCAGGTCTTCCCAGCCATCGGCGGCGGGCCAGGCCGAGCGGACCAGCCACGTGGCCCCGGCGTCGGCGTACTCCTGCGCCGGGACGCCCTCGCTCCAGTGCACGACGACGTCCCAGCCGTCGCGGCGCGGCTCGCCGTCCGAGGCCAGATAGGCCGACAGCTCCTCGGGTGTGCAGTCGGCGGAGGAGCCGATCGGGACGACGCCGTCCCATCGCCGGGCCCGGGCCAGCGGACGCCGGTTGGGGACGACTCCGGCAACCCAGATCGGCGGCCGCGGTCGCTGGAGCGGCCCGGGCCTGAAGTCCGCCTCGATGTCGTAGTGAGGCCCGTGGTGGGACACCGGCCCACGCAGGAGCGCGTCGATCACGTCGAGAGACTCGTCGAGCATCGCCGCCCGGATGCGAGGGTCGGCCTGCTCGCCGAGGTCGGCGAAGTCCCGGTCCGGCGGCTCACCGAGACCGACCGCGAGGACCGCCCGACCGCCGCTCACGTGGTCGAGGGTGACGAGCTGCTTGGCGACGCTGTGGGGTCGCCGCCGCGAGAGGGGCGTGACCATCGTGCCGAGCACGACCCGCTCGGTATGGACGGCCATGGCGCCGAGGACGACCCACGGGTCGAGCGGGGCGACCTGACCGTCCCACTGCACGTGGTCCCAGACGAACACGCCGTCCCAGCCGGCCTCCTCGGCCCGGCGGGCCCAGTCGACGACGGTCGCCGCGCCGGTGAACGGAGGGACGCTGACCCCGAATCTCATGGGACGAGCCCACTGCCGTGGACGAGCCCGCTGATGGCCTCGTAGGTCGCCGCGTCGCTCGCGGCGACGATGCCCGGCTGCAGGGACCGCGGGTCGTAGTCCGTCCCGTCCGCGTAGCCGACCCGGCCACCGGCCTCGCTGACGATGAGGGAGCCGGGGGCGTGGTCCCAGGGGAAGGACTTCTTGTAGACGAGGAAGTCCGCGCGTCCCTCGACGAGCCGGGGGTAGTCGACGCCGCAACAGAACCACGAGGGCCGCACCCGGCCGCCGAGGTGACGGCGCAGCGACTTCATGCTCGAGGCGCCGGCGGGCCGGGTGCCGGACGGGACGGGTCGGCGGTGCTGCCGCTCGCCGTTGCGGAACGTGCCCGCGCCCAGCTCGGCGGTCCAGGCCACGCCATGCTCGGGCTGCCAGATCCAGGCCCGAGCGGTGCGGCCACCGATGAGCTCGGCGACCATGACGGCGTGGTCGGCGGACCCGTGCACGAAGTTGCGGGTGCCGTCGACCGGGTCGACGGTGAAGGCGTGCTCGGCGGCGACGTAGTCCGCGAGGATCGAGTCATCGGCCTCGTAGGCCTCCTCACCGAGGACGACCGCCTCCGGGTATGCGGTGCGCAGCGCCTCCGTGATCGCCACCTCGGCCTCGTGGTCGGCGATGGTGACGAGGCTGCCCGGAGCCTTCTCGGAGACGTGGTGGTCGGCCAGCGCCCTGAACCGCGGCGTGATGATCTCGGCCGCGACCTCCTGCAGGAGGGTGAGCACCTGCTCGGTCGACATCCCGGTCATGGGTACCACCCTAGAGGCGGGCCTGACTCTCGGACACCGCGCCCCGACCGGCCGCCCGCTCAGCCGAGGACGATGCCGACGGCGGTGTCGAGGACGCCCTCGTAGACGAGCTCCGGCTCGCGGAAGGCGTCCGGTCCGAACCCCTCGAACAGCTCGGTCGACAGCGCCCCGAGAACGAGCATCCACGCGGTCAGTCCCCGGCGGAGGATCGCGCCGCCGAGCCCGAGGGCCTCGATCGCGGGATCGGCGAGCATGCCGGCCAGGGCCCGGTCGGAGTCGGGCTCCTCGGGCGGGGCCGGCAGGTCGGCCAGCACCCCGAGGAGGATCATCGGCACGCGCGTGCCCGCGGCGGTGGTCCGCTCCGCCGGCGCCCGGTAGTCGGGTACGGGGGAGCCGTAGATCAGGGCGTAGCGGTGGGGGTGCTCCAGGGCCCAGGCGCGGGTCGCTCGGCCGATGGTGCGGAAGCGGTCGACCGGCGCGGCGTCGCCGGCCCGGTCCAGCGCCGTCTCCACCGAGTCGGCGAGGGAGGTGTAGGAGTCGATGATGAGCAGGGTCAACAGGTCGTCCCGGTCGGCGACATAGCGGTACAGCGCCGACGGGGTCATCCCCAGCTCGCGGGCGACCGCGCGCAGGGACAGGGCCGCCGCCCCGGTGTGGGCCAGCTGCTCACCCGCGACACGGAGGATCTCGGCCTCGATCGCGGCACGGTTGCGGGCCCGGATTCCGTCGACGCTCATGGAGAGCACTCTGCCACATCCGAGAACGACAGACGCATGCGAGAACAATGCTCTTGCTTTTTCCGTCAGCGGGGTGAATACTGTTCCTGAACGAGAACAGCGTTCGCACTTCGATGAGGAGATCACCACATGTCACGCTTCGTCATCATCGGCGCCGGCGGTGTCGCCAGGCACGCCGCCACCGCCCTGACCGAGGTCGGCCACGACGTCACGGTCGTCAGCCGCCGCGGCACGGACCCGGGCATTGCGGGAGTCACGTCGGCTGCCGCCGACGCCGCCGACCGCGAGGGGATCACGCGGATCGCCGCGGGGGCGAGCGCGATCATCAACGCGGCCAACCCGACTCAGTACCACACCTGGGAGCGCGACTGGCCGCCCGTCGCCGCGAGCCTGCTCGCGGCGGCCGAGACCACCGGAGCGGGCCTGGTCACCGTCTCCAACCTGTACGCCTACGGCCGCGTCGACGCCCCGATGACCGAGTCCACCGCGGTCCGTCCGGCTGGGCGCAAGGGGGAGGTCCGGGCGCGCATGTGGGCCGACGCGCTCGCGGCCCATGAGGCCGGCCGGGTGCGGGCCTGTGAGCTGCGCGCGTCCGACTACGTCGGCCCCGGCGCCAGTGCCCGGGTCAGCCTCCTCAACGACTACGTCGTGGGTCCGGCGTCGGCCGGCAAGCCGGTCCGCATGCCGATCGGCGGCATCGACGTCGCGCACTCGTGGTCATACGTCCCGGACGTCGGCCGGTTCGCCGCGCTGCTGGCGAGCGACGACCGGTCCTGGGGGCGGGTCTGGCACGTGCCGACGAGCGAGCCGCGCTCGGTGCGCCAGGTCGCGTCCGACGTCGCCGACATCGTCGGACGGCCCGTGCCGCGCGTGACGACCTACCCGCGCTGGCTGATGCGACTGGCCCGGCTGTCCCCGACGATCCGCGAGTTCGACGAGACCCGGCACCAGTTCGAGCGGCCCTTCGTCCTCGACTCCTCGGCCGCGCAGCAGACCTTCGGGATGGTCCCGACCGAGTGGCGTGCGGCGCTCGCCCGGACCGTCGACGCGCTAGGGCAGGTCCTTGAGCCGGAGCATGCCCTCCTGGGCGACCGTCGCGACGAGTGAGCCGTCGGCGGTGAACATCCGGCCGATCGAGAGCCCCCTGCCGCCCTGGGCGGAGGGTGACTGCTGGGCATACAGGATCCAGTCGTCGGCCCGGGCCGGGCGGTGGAACCACATCGCGTGGTCCAGGCTCGCCGCCCGCAACCCGGCGTTGGACCAGGCCCGGCCGTGCCGGCGCAGGACCGACTCGAGCAGGGAGTAGTCCGAGGCGTAGGCGAGCACGGCGTCGTGGACGAGCGGGTCGTCGGGAAGCGAGCCGATGGCCCGCATCCACACGTGGTTCTGCGCGACCCGCTCGTGGCCGGGCATGACGAACAGGTTGCCCTCGACGTGCCGCAGCTCGATCGGACGCGACCAGGCGATGTGCCGGGCCCGTGGGTCGTCGAGGTCGCCGTAGATGTCGCTCAGCGAGGGGACCTCGAGGGGTCCGGGCAGCTCGGGCATCTCGTCCTGGTGGTCCATCCCGCCCGCCGGGTCCTGGAACGAGGCGCTCATCGACAGGATAGGGGCGCCGTTCTGGATCGCGTGCACGCGTCGGGTCGAGAAGGAGCGCCCGTCGCGCATCCGCTCGACGCTGAAGGTGATCGGTTGGGTGTCGTCACCCGGACGCATGAAGTAGGCGTGGATCGAGTGCAGGCGACGCTCGGTGCCGCCGTTGGACTCGGTGACCGTCCGACCGCAGGCCATCACGCCCTGGGCGAGCACCTGGCCCCCGAACACACGACCGTGCGGCATCTTCTGGCTCTTGCCGCGGAACAGCGTGATGTCCTCGGCGAAGGTCTCGGGCACGGTGATCGACGCGGACAGCTCGGTGGGCTGCACGCTCACCTTGGCCGAGCCGAGCTCCTCGAGGTCGAGGGTGGTGAGCAGGTCCTCCAGGGGCCCGGGGGCGGGGCTGTCGGGGAAGGCGTCGTCGGGGGAGCGGGTCACCGGTCCAGCCTAGCGACGAGCTCAGCCGTCGACCGCGAGTGCGAGCGGCAGCACGGCGGGGGCGCCCGCCAGACGCAGCTCGCGGGCGGCGACGGTGAGGGTCCAGCGGGATTCGACGACGTCGTCGACGAGCAACACCGGACCGGGTATGCGGTCGAGACGCTCGCGCAGGTCGGCACCGATGACGATGCGCTCCCAGACGCCGGCCAGGCGGAACGCGCTGTTGCCCCCGGCCTCACCGGTCGGACCGCCGTGCGCGAGCTCGAGGGAGCCGAGGAACGGCAGTCGCCCGATCTCGCTGATGCCCGCCGCCAGCGACTCGACCAGCTGTGGCCGGCGCCTGGACGGCACGGCGACGACGGCGACCGGGCGCTCCGTCCAGCCCCACTCGGCGAGCACCGGCACGACGGCGCGGAGCAGCTCTGGAGGGGCCGGAGCGTCCTCGGCCAGCACCGAGCGCAGCCGCTGGCCCCAGCCCAGGTCCGAGAGCCGCGCCAGGGCGCGGCCGGGGGACATCGCCTCGTCCGCGGGGATCCGGCCGCGCACCGGGACGCCGAGCCGGTCCATCCCGGTCGGCCACTGGGCGCGAGGGTCGACGTCGACACCGGCGCGCGCCAGTCGCGTGCGGGCGGCGCCGATCGCGGCGTCCGGCACGTCCGTCGGGTACCAGGGCCCGGCGCACCGGTCGCAGCGGCCGCAGTCCTGCGCCGTGGCGTCGTCGAGCGAGCGCTGCAGGAAGGCCATCCGGCAGTTCGGACCCTGTTCGTAGAGGACCATGAGGTCCTGCTCGCTCTTGCGGCACTCGGTGACCCGCGCATACCGCTCGGCGTCGTAGACCCACGGCCGACCGGTCGCGGTCCAGCCGCCGCTCACCCGGCTGACGGCGCCGTCGACGTCGAGCACCTTGAGCAGCAGCTCCAGGCGGGTGCGCCGGACGTCGACGATCGTCTCCAGGGCCGCGGTCGACAGCGGACGCCCGGCCTCGGTGAGCGCCCGGATGACGGCCTCGGCCTGCTCCTCGCGCGGCATCGACACCGAGGCGAAGTACGTCCAGATGTCCTTGTCCTCCGGCCCGGGCAGGAGGAGGACGTCGGCACGATCGGTGGCCCGACCGGCGCGGCCGACCTGCTGGTAGTACGCGACGGGGGAGGAGGGGGCGCCGACGTGGACGACGAAGCCGAGGTCGGGCTTGTCGAAGCCCATCCCGAGCGCGGAGGTCGCGACCAGCGCCTTGACCTCGTTGCGGCGCAGCGCGTCCTCGAGGCGCTCACGGTCCGCCGGGTCCGTCCGGCCGGTGTAGGCGGCCACGGGATAGCCGGCCTCGGTGAGCGCCGCGGCGATGTCCTCGGCGGCGGACACGGTGAGGGTGTAGACGATGCCGCTGCCGGGCAGCGAGCCCAGGTGGGCGCTCAGCCAGCCGAGCCGCTGCTCCGGGGACATCGACGACAGCACCCCGAGCCGGAGCGAGTCGCGGGCGAGACCACCGCGGATGGTTCGGACGTCGCGCGCTGCCCCGTCACCGCTGGCCCCGAGCTGCTCGACGACGTCGGTGACGACCCGCTCGTTGGCGGTCGCCGTCGTCGCGAGGACCGGCACGGCCGGGTCGAGTCCGGTCAGCAGGTCGCGGATCCGCCGGTAGTCGGGGCGGAAGTCGTGCCCCCAGTCGCTGATGCAGTGGGCCTCGTCGACGACGAGGAGGCCGGCGCGGGCGGCGAGGTCGGGCAGCTGCTCCTCGCGGAACCGAGGGTTGTTCAGCCGCTCCGGACTGACGAGGAGGACGTCGACCTCGTCGGCGGCCAGGGCCCGGCGGACCTCGTCCCAGTCCTGGGCGTTGGCGGAGTTCATCGTGACGGCCCGGATCCCGGCCCGGCCCGCGGCGGCGATCTGGTCGCGCATCAGCGCGAGCAGCGGCGAGATGATGACCGTCGGCCCGGCGCCGGCGGCGCGCAGCAGCGCCGTCGTCACGAAGTAGACAGCCGACTTGCCCCACCCGGTCCGCTGCACGACGAGCACCCGGGCCCGGTCGCGCACGAGCGCCAGCACGGCCTCGTCCTGGCCGTCGCGGAAGTCGACCTCGGTGCCCGCGGGGGCGCCGACGAGCCGGTGCAGCGCGGCACGGGCGTGTCTGAGCAGGTCGGCGGTCGTGGGGTCGGCGGGCAGCTCGAGTGTCGAAGTCATCCCCACCACCGTATGCGCTCCCCCCGACAGTCCGCCCGACGTCGTCCACATCCGCCTGGGAGCCGGACGCCTGAGCGGCTCCGACCGAGGGCTCCGACCGAAGGCTCCGCCTGAGAGACTGTCCGGCGTGAGCGACTACTTCGTCGACGTGCCGCTGCGCTGGAGCGACATGGATGCCTACGGCCACGTCAACAACGTCCAGTTCCTGCGCCTGCTCGAGGACGCCCGGGTCGTGGCGTTCTCGGACTGGTTCGGCCAGGACCGCTCCCTGGTCGACGAGGGCGTCCTCGTCGCCCGCCACGAGATCGAGTACCTCGCCCCGCTCACCTTCCGCCAGGCCCCGGTGCGCATCGGCATGTGGACGATGCGCATCACGCCGGCGAGCTTCGACGTCGGCTACGAGGTGCGCGAGCCCGCCACCCCCGACGGCGCGCAGGACCGCATCTACGCCCGCGCCGAGACCACGTTGGTGCTCTACGACTTCCAGTCCGCCCGGCCGCGCCGGATGGCGCCGGAGGTCAAGGACAAGCTGCTTTCCTTCGGCGGCGGCGAGGTGCCCTTCCGGTGGCGACGCCGGTGAGCGCCCACCCCGGTGACCCCACCGAGCCGACCATCGCCTTCGACGACGCGGCGTCGCTCGCCGACCTCGGCCGCTACGCACGCCGGGCGCGCGCCCTCGACGAGGAGGCCGCCGTCCGGCTCCAGGCCGACGGGACCGTCCTGGCCGCCTGGGTCGGGGTCCTGCCCGGCAGCGGACTCCTCGGCGAGGGACTCGTCCTCGGTCTGCGCACGTTCGCGCTCGCCACCCCGACCCAGGTCGACGTCGCGGTGCCCGCCGCCGCGATCACCGACCGCACCGCGCACACCCCGGGTCTGGCGACCCTGCCGCTGCCGCCCGTCCACCTCACCCCCACCTGGGCCTCGCTCACACCGCCGCGCAGCGGCTGGGAGTATGCGGGGCGCGCCGACGGCGACGACCTCGCCGCCGTCGCACGCTCGGGTCTGGAGGAGGTGGCCGCCGCCGTCAAGGAGCACGGCGCCGCCGCCGGGCTGACCAAGCAGCGGGTGTGGGACGCGATGGTCACGTACAGCACGGCGGAGGCAGACTCCGGGGCCGAGCCTCCGGTGGAGCTGCCGTCGGGGGTGGCGCTGGCCGCGTACGCCCTCGGCTTCCTCAGCCCCGGGCGACAGGTGACGGTGCACCGGACGAACCGCTGGACACGCGTCAGCGGCCCGGGTGGCCACGTCCTCACCCGCTGACGACGCGGCAGGCCCGAGAGCTAGACACGGCGGCTGCGCGCCCCGGCCGCCATGAGCACCACGGCCGCGAGTGCGGTCACGGCCCACATCAGGGCGAACACCGGCGCGTCGGCGCCGGCCTCGGTGTGCAGTGCCGCGAAGACCGCGCCACCGGTCGCGATGCCGAGGATCGAGCCGAGGACGTCGGAGAGGTTGAGCGACGTGCTCGACGTGCCGTGCTCGGCGGGCGTCGAGAGGGCGAGCATGAGCACCGACGTCGTCGCCGTGGTCAGACCCATCCCGAGACCCATCACGGTGACGCCCGCGAGCACCACCCCGTACGGCAGGCCGGCCCAGGCGGTGGCGACACACGCCGTGATGCCGACGACGAGGCCGGCGCCGCCGAGGACGATGAGCTGCTCCCGGTGGCCGTCGAACCGGGGGTTGCCCTGGATCCAGGACCCGGTGGCCCAGCCGACGGAGCCGACCGCGAGGATGAGCCCGGCGACGGTGATGCTCAGCCCACGCTCGTTGACGAGGAACAGCGGCACGAACGACGTCGTCCCGAAGAAGGCGAACGTCGAGAGCAAGCGCGCGAGCATGACCGACGGCAGCCCGCGCCGCAGCACCCACATGCCGGCCGGGAGGAGCAGTGGCGCGACGACCGCGATGCCCACGATCCCGAGCAGGCCGACGACGGTCCGCGGCGACCATTGCAGCTCCAGCTCGAAGGTTCCGAGCTGCATCGCCCCGGCTGCGAGCGCCAGCGCCAGCCCGAGCCAGGCCGTCCGGACCTGGGCCGCCCGGTCCCCACCCTTGCCCGGCGGGTGACCGCCGGACGAGATGACCCGCCTGCGGCTCGCGAGCAGCGGCGCGATGACGACGATCGGCGCGACGACCACCCAGAACACCCAGCGCCACGACAGGGCCCCGGCGATCCAGGCCGCGAGGGCGGGCCCGACCAGGCTGGGCAGCACCCAGGCGGCCGAGATCATGCCGAACAGCCGGGGGCGGACGTTCTCAGCGAAGACCCGGCCGATGACGACGTAGAAGACGACGACGAGCAGGCCGGCCCCGAGTCCCGCACCCGCGCGGCCGACGAGCAGCGTGCCGAGGTTGTTCGCGGCTCCGCAGACCAGGGAGCCGGCCGCCAGGAGTGCCTGACCGGCGAACAGCGCGGGCAGCGGGCCGGACCGGTCCACCCACACGCCGGCGAGGACGATGCCGAGGAGCTGGGCGGTGAGCAGCACCGAGAACGCGAGCCCGTAGCTGCGGACCGCGTCGAGCTCGGCCGCGACCTCCGGCATGACGGTCGAGACCGCCATGGACTCGAAGGCGATCATCGTCACCAGCGCGAGGATCGAGATCGTCACGATCCGGTATGCGGGGGCGAAGGGCCCATCGGCCCGCGCCGGGGGTGGGCCGATGGTTGCGCGGTCGGACGTGCCGGGGGTGGTCATGCCCCCGGCAGCCCGTGCCCGCGCTCGGCCAGGACGTCGGCGAGCAGGTCGATCCGGTCCGAGACGATGCCGTCGACGCCGAGGTCGAGCAGGCGGTGCAGCTCGGTCGCGTCCTCGGTGTCCCAGCCGTGGAACCACACGTGCACGTGCTTGCCGAAGCGGTGCGCGACGTCGACCATCCCTGGTGTGACGACCTCGACGGTGCGACCGCGGATCCGGTGCCGGGCCGGCACCTGCAGGGCCGGTGCGTCGCTCTGCAGCCAGCGGGCCACGATTCGGGGGGCCAGGCGCATCCGGACGATCTCCCGCTGCCCGGCCGAGGTGGCGACCCGGCCGCCGAGCAGCCGGCGCACCGTGCGGATCCGCTTGTCGGAGAAGGACGCGAGGCAGACCCGGTCGAGGGCGCCCGTGCGGCGCAGGATGTCCAGGGTCGGTTCGAGCGCGGAGTCGGCCTTGATGTCGATGTTGAGCGCGACCTCGGGCAGCTCCTCGAGGAGCTCGACGAGGGTCGGGATCGGCTCGGTGCCGCCGATCCGCGCCTGGGCGACCACCGCATACGGCAGCTCGGCGACCGCGCCGGTCGCGTCGGTGACGCGGTCCAGCCGCGGATCGTGGAACGCGACCACCTCCCCGTCGGCCGTGGCGTGGACGTCGGTCTCGAGGTGTCGGTAGCCGAGCGCGAGCGCGTTGCGGAACGCGCGCATCGAGTTCTCGATCCCGGCGTTCGGGGGGTACAGCGTGCCGCCCCGGTGCGCGAGGGCCAGGGGGCCCGGGCCGGAGAAGAACGAGAACTCGGCGGCGGTCGCCATGGTGCCGACGCTAACGCACTGGAGGAGTGCACGTCGTCGCGGGGAGGATCGCCCGGGTCCCGTCCCGGCGGAGCACGAAGTAGCCGGTGCCGCTGGGAACCGGCGGGCCGTAGCCGGCGTCGACCATCGCGACGAAGGGGTCCGCGGCGACGAGCCGATCCCAGCCGCCGGCGGCGTCCACGGTGCCCTGGCCGACGATGACAACCTCCGGCGCCCGGCCGCTGTCCCGGATCCACTCGAGGGTTGCGGCGTTGGCCGCACCGAAGGCCGACAGCCACAGGATGTTGGTGTCCATGGCGGCCTCGCTGTAGGCGTAGCCGGTGGGCAACCCATAGAACAGGACGCCGTCCCCGGGGCCGAGCGATGCGGCGGTCACTTCCTCGAGCAGGCAGTCCCGGGTCACGAACCGCTCCTGGGTGAGGAGTCCGGCCTGTGGGCCCGTTGCGATGCGGTCGTCCAGCTGGAACGGGATCGGGTCGCGGAAGGTGCGCAGTGTGTGCGTGCCGACGAGCGCGAGGATCAGCACCAGAGCCGCTGCCGCCGCTGGTCGCAGGGGAGCAGTGGGGGCGCGAGGACGCTCGCCGACCTGGTCGGCGACCGCGTAGGCGAGGATGCCGAGCAGGGGCAGGAAGGACGCGGCGGCCGAGCCCCACCTCGTCGACGCGGAGCTGGACATCGTCATGACCGCGTAGCCGACGAGCGCGGCGGGGGCGGTGAGGGAGAGCAGAACGGCCAGATCGACATCGTCGTCTCGGACGGCCCAGACGAGCACGGGTGCGAGGAGCACCGGGATGACGAGCATCCCGAAGGCAGGGCTGATGGCGCCGAAGGGCGAGGTGCTCATCGGCGCCTCGAGGACCGTGTGGAAGACGCCGAGCACGACGGCGCTCACCGCGGCACATCCGACCGCTGCGCGCCACGGCCGCGGCACGAGGGCTGCGACAAGGGCCAGGACCGCTGCCGGGGCGTAGGTCCACGAGACCAGGGTCTCGCCGTACCGGGACAGCGCGCCCAGGAGGCGTTCGCCGGGGGACAGGCGCTGCGCCTGGTACTCGAGGGTGTACTCGAGGGTTCGGCGCACGGCGTCTGGTCCGATCGCCGCCAGCACGACCGCCAGAGCCACGATCGAGACCCCGGCGGCACCGGCGAGGAGGCCGCGGCGGAGGGGGCCGCTGCCGCCGCCCAACAGGAGGGCGGCCACCCCGAGGGTGACCGCCGCACCGACCGAGGTGGGATGGGACAGGACGGCGACGGCGAGTGCTGCGCCGCTCACCGCCGCCCAGCGGCCGGCCCGTGCGGCGTCACCTCGTAGCGCCGCGAACGCGCAGCACGTCGCCACGCCCATCGCCAGCACCGGCATCGTGTTGTAGCTCGTGACGAGGAGGTTGTAGGGCGTGGGCAGCAGCATGAACACCACCGCCGTCAGGGACGGCAGCGGGCGGGCCGCCGTGCGCAGGGCGCGGTAGGCCAGGGCGGCGCACCCGACCGCGACGAGGACGTACCACAGACGGGCGGCCAGGACGATGCCCTCGACGCCGATGATCCGCAGCCAGACCCACGTGAACGGGACGGCCGTGATGGAACCGAGGGCCTGCAGGTTCATCTCGTCCGCGAGTGGCAGGTCTCCCTGCGCCATGCGCATCGCCAGGGCGACGACGTGGGTTCCGTCCCCGAAGTCGGCGCCCACCGTCACGCGCCACGCGCCGAAGGCGACCAACGCCACACTCAGCCCGGCGACGACACGGGTCTCCCGAATCGACAGCCGCTCCCCACCCTTCGGCATGCAGCCGACGCTACCCCAGGGCGATCCAGGCCGCAGAGTCAGCGGGCAGCACGTCGACGGACCCGGTGGTCAGGTCGATCTCGGGAGCCGAGTGCACGAGCAGCTCACCCTCGAAGGGCACCGTCACCGGCTCGGTGCTCTCGTTGAGGACCAGGCCGGTCCGCGCCCCCGACGGGCTGGTCACGACATACGCGAGCACGCCGGTCGGCGTCTCGACCTGGGCGATCGACCCGGCAGCGAGGTCCCGTTCGCGGCGCAGCCGCAGCAGGGCGCGATAGAGCTCGAGCGTCGAGCCGGGCACGCCGTCCTGACGGTCCACGGCCAGCTCGCCGTAGGCCGCCGGCTGCGGCAGCCACGTGTCACCGCTCGGGCCGAAGCCGAAGCTGGGACCCTGCGCGGTCCACGGCATCGGGATACGGCAACCGTCGCGTCCCAGCTTGGCGTGGTGCGTGCGGCGGTAGGTCGGGTCCTGACGCACCTCGCCCGGCAGCCGGGTGTGCTCGGGCAGGCCGAGCTCCTCGCCCTGGTAGACGTAGGCGCTGCCCGGGAGGCCGAGCATGAGCGTGGTCGCCGCCCGCGCTCGACGCAGGCCCAGGGCGGCGTCCGGCTGGACATCGTCCGGACCGATGCCGTGCGGCCGGTGGGTGGGGTCCGGCAGCCCGAAGCGGGAGGCGTGCCGCACCACGTCGTGGTTGGAGAGCACCCACGTCGTCGGCGCCCCGACCTCGTCGTTGCGCGCGTAGGAGTCGGCGATGACCGGCCCGAGGCGCTCGGCGTCCCAGCCGGCCTCGAGGAAGTCGAAGTTGAAGGCCTGGTGCATCTCGTCCGGGCGGACGTAGCGGGCCAGCCGCGACGGGGGGCTCACCCACGCCTCGGCACACAGGATCCGGTCCGTCGAGGGGTCACCGGGGGTGGCGTAGTCGTCGAGGATCGCCCGCCAGCCGCGGTAGACCTCGTGCACCTGGTCGAGGTCCCACATCGGGCCGGTGCTCTCGTGGATGTGCTCCGGCACGAGCATCTCGCCGCCGTACGGCCAGCTCGGGAACGTCATGTCCTTGAAGAGGGCGTGGGCGACGTCGACCCGGAACCCGTCCACGCCCCGGTCGAGCCAGAAGCGCAGGTGGCCGTGGAAGGCGGCGACGACGTCGGGGTTGTGCCAGTTGAAGTCGGGCTGCGTGACGTCGAAGAGGTGGAGGTACCACTGGCCCTTCGACCCATCGGGTTCGGTGACCCTCGACCAGCCGGGTCCGCCGAACACCGACAGCCAGTCCGAAGGCGGCTCCGAGCCGTCCGGGCCGAGGCCGTCGCGGAAGATGTAGCGCTCCCGCTCAGGGCTGCCCGGGCCGGCGGCGAGGGCAGCCTGGAACCACGGGTGCTCGCTCGAGGAGTGGTTGGGGACGAGGTCGGTGATGACGCGCAGCCCGAGGTCGTGAGCGGTCGCGATGAGCCGGTCGGCGTCGGCGAGCGTTCCGAACAACGGGTCGATGTCCGTGTAGTCGGCGACGTCGTAGCCGGCGTCGTTCATGGGCGAGACGTAGAACGGCGACAGCCATAGGGCGTCGACGCCGAGCTCGCGCAGGTAGGGCAGTCGGTCGATGATCCCGGGCAGGTCGCCGACGCCGTCGCCGTCACTGTCGGCCCACGAACGTGGGTACACCTGGTAGATCACGGCCGTCCGCCACCAGGCGGCCTCGGTCCCCTCCATGGGAGGTCCGGCGTGCAGCAGCGTGGTCTTCGGGCTGAGAGTGGTGTCGGTCACGCGTCCATGCTTGCGGACGTCGGGGGCGTAGACCAAATGGGATCAGGCCAAATGGGATCAGGCCGAATGCGCTCAGGGCTGTGTCGCTCAGGGTTGTGTCGCTCAGGGCTGAGGCCGGTGCACGACCACGTCACGTCCGGCGAACAGGCTCGCGACGCCGAGTGCGGTCGCCAGGGCGAGCATGAAGGCGGCCGGGGCCGTCCACCCGCCCGTGGTCTGGGCCAGCCAGCCGACGAGGAACGGCCCGGCTGCGCCGATGAGGTAGCCGACGAACTGGCCCATCGAGCCCAGTGCGCGCACGACGTGCTCGTCCCCGCTGCGCAGGACGATGAGGGTGAGGACGAAGGTGAATCCGGCGCCCTGGCCGAGTCCGCCGAGGACCGTCCACAGCGGCCACAGGTCCGGCGCGAGGATCAGCCCGACGAGGAACGCGCTCCAGGCCACCGCGATGGTCGCGCCGATCCAGCCCTGGCTGCTCCGCAGCCGGGACAGTCCGGCGATGGTCAGGGCGGTCGGGATGGCGGTGAGCTGGAAGAGCCCGAGTGCCACGCCCGCGACGCCGGGGGTGACGCCGGCGCGGTCGACGAGGATCGAGGGCAGCCAGGTGGTCAGGGAGTAGTACAGCGCCGACTGGCTGCCGAAGGCGATCGCCAGGGCCCAGGCGAGGGGCAGCCGCCAGACGAAGCCGTCCCGCTGGGCCGGGGCCGGCTCCGCGACGGTGGCGGTATGCGCTGGTCGCCTCGGCTGTTCGGCGTGCGGTCGTCCGGGGAGCGGGGGTCGCGGCTCACGTCTGGCGACGTGGAGCCACCAGCCGACCATCGCGGCCGGGACGAGAACGGTCCAGATCGCGAGCGCCCCCCGCCAGCCGAGCAGTTCGGCCGCGGGCACGGACAGCGCCGAGGTCGCCGTCGCCCCGATCGCCATCGTCGCGACGAAGTACCCGGTGACGCGTCCGGCGGCCAACCCGAAGTCGCGCTTGATGACGACGGGGACGAGCACATTCGCGATCGTGATGCCGACGCCGATGACCGCCGTTCCGACCAACAGCGTCGGCACGCCCGCGACGACCCGGCCGAGGGTGCCGAGCCCGATGAGGACGAGACCGACGATGACGGCCCGCCCGGTTCCGAGGCGTCGTCCGAGCACCGCGGCGACCGGGGCGGCGAGGGCGAACATCAGGACCGGCAGGCTCGTCAGGAGCGCGGCTCCCGCCTGGGTCAGGCCCAGCTCGTCCGAGATGTCGCCGATGAGTGGCGGGACGGCGGCGATCGCGCCCCGCATGGTGAACGAGACGAGGACGATCGCGAGGAGGATGAGCGCCCGCGAGCGACGGGCGGTCACGTCCCTGCGCCAGGGGTCGGAGGGGTCACCGTGCTTATCGTCGTCCATCCCTGGGTCAGGCAGTGCAGAGAGCGCTCTCAGTATCACAGCCCTCATCCTCGGTCGCCGCGGGGGTCGACGTTTGCGCAGGTCATCGACCGTTCGGCCGATGTGTGCGACCTTTGATTTCGGGCGACGAGCCACGGTGCCTACGGTGAGGGGGCCCGGTGGGGAAGGGCCTCACAGGGGGATTCTCGAAGGGGAGAACATGAAGAAGAAGATGCTCACCGCCGTCCTGGGCGGCACCGCGGTCGCGACGCTGGCCTTCGCCTCCGCGTCGGCGCTCACGGTGAACGGCGGCACG
>JBAUUB010000431.1:0-5677 GCA_049582485.1 Dermatophilaceae bacterium | reverse complement strand
GACGCGCTCGCGGACCATCGATCGCACCGCGATGAGCAGCAGCGGGATGAACGACGCCAGCGCGACGAGCACGAGGACGGACACGGGGACCCGGACGACGCTGGGGACGGGAAGAAGGCACAGCGCCAGTCCGACGTTGACGACGAGGACCCGAGCTGCGGCCCACTGCTCGAGCACCGCGCGGCCGGCCCGCACGACGTGCGAGCCGCCACCGACGACGGTCGGCACGAGATACCCGAGCGCCCCGGTGAGGACCTGGAGGAGGAACCCGACGACGAGGATCGCGGCCACCGCGCCGTAGCCGGCTGCCAGGTCGGTGAGCGGCTCGGTCGCAGCCCGCACCGCGAGCACGCCGACGCCGACGACGAGCCAGGTCATCCCGGTCAGGACCGACCACCCGGAGAACTGCCTCGGCGGGGCCGTCACGGCGGTTCGCACGAGCGGCACGGCCCAGCCGATCAGGGCCACCGCATACCCGACGAGGCCGATGACGAGGACTAGCGGTTCCCCGATGAGGGCTCCCACGACGGCCGTGCTCAACGCCACCACGAGCGGCGCCAGGGCACGTGAGGCGGTTCGTTCGGCCGCCGGGTGGACGGCCGTGCGGAGCATGGTCGGCCACAGCGTGACGAGGGTGCCGGTGACCGTGAGCCCCAGCCAGCCGAGCGCCATGACGAGGGAGTGCGCGAGCAGCAGCCGGGCGTGTTGCTCCTCGCCCGGGCCCCGGGCCAGGAGGGTTCCGAACGTCGCGCCGGCGACCATGGCCGTGGCGGCGGCGAGATAGTACCGCACGGTGATCCGGAACCGGCCGGGCAGCGCGTGGCTCAGCCGGCGCAGGAGGGCGACGGCGTGCCAGGCGACCGCCCCTGCGACCAGTGTGGCTCCGAGGACGACGAGCGGCCACCACCCGGTCGGCACCCCGACGAGGACGGCGGACGTGCCGGCGAGCAGGGTCGTCAGTCTGATCGTCTGGGCCCGGCGGTCGTCGAGGGCCTCGGGGGTCTTCAGCAGGGCCTGGGCGAAGTGCGTGCTCCACACCATGACCGAGTGCGTCGCCGCCCCGAGCATGACGAGATGCACCATGAGCCAGCGTGACTCGGGGACGAAGGGATGGACGAGGGCGACGACGACGGCGAGCCCCAGCCAGAGCACGCCCGGCCGGTCGCGCATCGGCCACCGCCCACGACCGGACGGCTGTCGCGTCCGGGCCGAGGGCGGTGAGACCGTCGTCGCGTTGTCCATCGCCGGCTCAGCCGCGGCGGCGCAGAAGCAGGCGCCAGGCGTCCGGTCCCTCGGTCAGGTAGGAGACCTCGATCGCGCCGGACTCCCGGTCGGCGATCTGGGCGAGGAGCGGACGGGGGTCGTGCGGGGCGACGAGGACTATCGCGCCGCCCCGGGGGACCGCGCCGAGAGCTCCGAAGACCGTGGCGTGACGGATGGCGTGCGGGATCGGGCGGACGTCGAGCTCCGGGACGCCGTCATCCGAGCAGCCGCAGCCGCAGGAGGGCGTGCCGCCGCCCACGAGGGGGAGCGGCTCACCCGGTCCGGCCGTCGGCCCGGTCGGGACCGAGGCGGACGTGGCGGTGGAGGAGTGGGTCATGGTCGGCCTTTCGCAGGGGATGTGGCGCGGTCACGCCACGCCCATTATTTACAGAGACCGTGTAATAAAACAAAGGTGAGCTCGGTCCGGACGGGTGGCCCGCGCATACCCCCGGTGGAGAAGAATGCGGGCATGAGCCCCTTCGACGCCGCCGAGCTGTTCGACCTCGGCGACCCGGACTTCGTCCGCAGTCCGTATGCGGCGCTCGCCGAGGCGCGTTCCCTCGCGCCGGTCGCCTGGCACGGCGGTCTGGGCACCTATGTCGCTACGTCGCACGCAGCCTGCAGCACGGTGCTGCGCGACCGGAGGCTCGGTCGGATCTTCGTTTCTCGTGAGCCGGTCGAGGACTGGGAGACCTTCAACTGGCTCCATGCCGACTCCATCCTCGACTCGGAGCCGCCGAAGCACACCCGGCTGCGGCGCCTCGTGGCCGGCGCCTTCGGTCGCGGACACGTGGCCCGGCTCGCGCCCCGCATCGAGGAGCTCGTCGAGACCCTGCTGCGCGACGCCGTCGAGCGGGTCGAGGCGACAGGAGAGGTGGACATCGTCGAGACCCTCGCGGAGCCCCTTCCGGTGCTCGTCATCGCCGAGCTGCTCGGTTTCCCGGACAGCGCGCTGCCGATGCTGCGGCCGTGGAGCCAGGCGATCGTGAAGATGTACGAGGTCGACCGCACGGCGGAGCAGGAGCTCGAGGCGCAGCGGGCGTGCGCCGAGTTCGCGGCCCTCGTCGAGGAGGTCGCCGCCCACCGGGCGCAGCACCCCGGCGAGGACCTGCTCACAGACCTCGTCCAGGCCCGGGACGGCTCGGACCGGCTCTCGGCGCACGAGCTCATCGCCACCGCCGTCCTGCTGCTCAACGCCGGCCACGAGGCGAGCGTCAACGGATTCGGCAACGGCCTCCACTCGATTCTCACCGGTCCGATCGGTGAGAGCGACCTGTCGGCCTTGGACCCGGCGCCGCTGGTCGAGGAGATGCTGCGTCACGACAGCCCGCTGCACCTCTTCGATCGCACCGCGACCGCACCGGTCGAGGTGGAGGGCGTGCGCCTCGAGCCGGGGGACAGGATCGCGGCCCTGCTCGGCGCGGCCAACCGCGACCCAGCTGTGTTCACCGACCCTGACATGTTCGACCCGACGCGAGATCCCAACAACCACTTGGCATTCGGGCTCGGCATCCATTTCTGTCTCGGTGCGCCGCTGGCTCGTCTCGAGCTCCAGATCGCGAGCCGGGAGCTGTTCAAGACCTGGCCGCGCCTGGAGCTGCGGCGCGTCCGGCAACGCTCGACGTTCGTCCTGCGCGGGTTCCACGAGCTCGTCGTCGCGCCCTCGGCCTAGGCCGCCTCGCGACGGTGTCGCACGGCGCTTCAGGGAGGCTGGGACCGCGCGTCCTGGTGTGACCTACTTGACGTTTGGCCGCCGATTGGTCATTCTCATGGCGACGCTTCAGCCCGATCCGACCCCGGTCGGTGAGGGACTCCGGAGAACACTGCGGCCTTGCGGGTCGCGAGCCGGAGGCGACCGGATCGAGCCGGAGGCTTGACACCGGTTGATTCCCATGCCTTCCTGCGATAGGGTGGACCCTTGCGCCGCCCATGCCCTTCTCCCGCTGCTGTGAGCTCCTCAGTGCATGTCGTCATCGCAGGTCGTCTCTGCGCGCGAACATCTGTCGCTGTGAGCGCCGCTGCGTGCTGCAGGGGTGAGGGGGCGGTGCAGACTCCATTCGTTCTCGCAACGACTCTCAACGACGTTCTTCGGCCTTGAGGAAGGACCAATCTTGGCTGCCTCGCGCACCGCGTCCACTGGTAAGTCCACCGGTACGTCCAACATCGTGACGTCCGCCCGCACGGTCTCCGGCCGGCTCTCCTTCGCGAAGATCCGCGAACCACTCGAGGTCCCCGACCTCCTCGCTCTCCAGACCGAGAGCTTCGACTGGCTGCTCGGCAACGAGCGCTGGCAACAGCGGGTGGCCGCGGCCAAGGCCGAAGGGCGCTCCGACATCCCCGAGCGGTCCGGCCTCGAGGAGATCTTCGACGAGATCTCGCCGATCGAGGACTTCACCGGATCCATGTCGCTCAGCTTCCGCGACCACCGGTTCGAGGAGGTCAAGTACTCGATCGACGAGTGCAAGGAGCGGGACCAGACGTACTCCGCCCCGCTCTTCGTGACCGCCGAGTTCATGAACACGACAACCGGCGAGATCAAGAGCCAGACCGTCTTCATGGGCGACTTCCCGCTCATGACCGAGCGCGGCACCTTCATCATCAACGGCACCGAGCGGGTCGTCGTCTCCCAGCTCGTCCGCAGCCCGGGCGTGTACTTCGAGCGCGCCATCGACAAGACGTCGGACAAGGACGTCTATACGTGCAAGGTCATCCCGAGTCGGGGTGCCTGGCTCGAGTTCGAGATCGACAAGCGCGACATGGTGGGAGTGCGCGTCGACCGCAAGCGCAAGCAGCCGGTGACCACCCTCCTGAAGGCCCTCGGCCTGAGCGAGTCCGAGATCCGCTCGACCTTCGTGGACGCATCGGGCGCCACCTACGAGTCCATCGAGCTCACCCTCGAGAAGGACACGCTCGCCGACCAGGACGCCGCGCTGCTGGACCTGTACCGCAAGCTGCGCCCGGGTGAGCCGCCGACCACGGAGGCCGCGCGCAACCTGCTCGACAACCTGTACTTCAACGGCAAGCGCTACGACCTCGCCAAGGTCGGTCGCTACAAGATCGACAAGAAGCTCGGTCTCGACGTGCCGCTCAGCGAGTCGGTGCTCTCGGTCGACGACATCGTGGCCACGATCCGCTACCTGTGTGCGCTGCACAACAACGACACCACCATGGCCGGTGTCCGGGACGGTGCCGACGTCGAGGTGCGCGTCGAGGTCGACGACATCGACCACTTCGGCAACCGCCGGCTGCGCAACGTCGGCGAACTGATCCAGAACCAGGTCCGCACGGGTCTGTCGAGGATGGAGCGGGTCGTCCGTGAGCGGATGACCACCCAGGACGTCGAGGCCATCACGCCGCAGACGCTGATCAACATCCGGCCCGTCGTCGCCTCCATCAAGGAGTTCTTCGGCACCAGCCAGCTGTCGCAGTTCATGGACCAGAACAACCCGCTGGCCGGACTGACCCACAAGCGCCGCCTCTCCGCACTCGGCCCTGGCGGCCTCTCCCGCGACCGCGCCGGCATGGAGGTCCGCGACGTCCACCCGTCGCACTACGGCCGCATGTGCCCGATCGAGACCCCTGAGGGCCCGAACATCGGTCTCATCGGGTCGCTGGCCTCGTACGGCCGGATCAACCCGTTCGGGTTCATCGAGACGCCGTACCGCAAGGTCCACCAGGGCGTCATCTCCGACGAGGTCGTCTACCTGTCCGCCGACGAGGAGGACGAGCACGTCATCGCCCAGGCCAACGCCACCCTCACCGACGACGGCCGCGGCTTCGCCCATGAGCGGGTGCTCGTGCGCGTCAAGGGTGGCGAGGTCGAGTACATCCCGCGCGAGGAGGTCGACTACATCGACGTCTCCGCACGCCAGATGGTCTCCGCCGCCACCGCACTGATCCCCTTCCTCGAGCACGACGACGCCAACCGTGCCCTCATGGGCTCGAACATGCAGCGTCAGGCGGTCCCGCTTGTGCGTTCCGAGGCGCCGCTCGTCGGCACCGGGATGGAGTACCGCGTCGCGATGGACAGCGGTGACGTCGTGACGGCCGAGAAGGCCGGTGTCGTCACCGAGGTGTCCGCGGACCTGGTGACGGTCGCCGCCGATGACGGCACGACCCGGACCTACCGGATCAACAAGTTCACCCGGTCCAACCAGGGCAACTCCTACAACCAGCGCGTCGTGGTCGCCGAGGGCGACCGGGTCGAGCAGGGGAAGCTCATCGCCGACGGACCCGCCACGGACGGCGGCGAGATCGCGCTCGGCCGCAACCTCCTCGTCGCGTTCATGCCGTGGGAGGGCTACAACTTCGAGGACGCGATCATCCTCTCGCAGCGGCTCGTGCAGGACGACGTGCTGTCCTCGATCCACATCGAGGAGCACGAGGTCGACGCGCGCGACACCAAGCTGGGTCC
>JBAUUB010000430.1:0-3752 GCA_049582485.1 Dermatophilaceae bacterium | reverse complement strand
GGGCGGGTCCGACGTGCCGACCGCCCTGGCGCGGTGGCAGGCCGGGCTCATCGTCCTGGTCACCGTCTGGGCCCTGGTCACCGTCGCGCTCCTCGCCGGCAGCTTCCAGGCCGGCCGGGCCGGTGCGGCGAACACGGCGCAGCTGACCCGCATCAACGCGATCGAGTCGAACCTGTTCCGGGCCGACGCGATCGCGACCAACGCCTTCCTGGTCGGGGGTCTGGAGCCCGCCGAGCAGCGCGCCGCGTACGACGCCGCACTCGAGGAGGTCAGCGGCCTGATCATCGCGTCGGCCGACGCCCAGCCGGCCGACCGGGAGGCCTTGGCGGTCCTGAACACGCAGGTGCTGCGCTACGCCGAGCAGATGCAGCAGGCCCGGGCCAACAACCGTCAGGGTCTGCCGGTCGGGGCCCAGTACCTCCGCGAGGCCAGCGCCCTGCTGCGCTCGGACACCCTTCCGGTCCTGGACGCCCTGATCACGGCCAACGAGGAGCGCGCGACGAGCGCGTTCGGCGCCCACCAGTTCATCCTCGTCGCGCTGCCCGGTGTGATCGTCCTGCTGTTCCTCGGGTGGTTCAACCAGCGTCTGGCGCATGTCTTCCGGCGCCGGTTCAACGTCGGGCTCGTCGGCGCGGCAGCCGTCGTCGGGCTGCTGACCATCATCGCCACAGCGGTGACCTGGTCGCTGGCGAACGAAGCCGACCGGCTCCGCGAGGGTGACTTCGCCACCGCGGTCGAGACCTCCGCCGCCAAGACGGCGGCCAACGACGCGAAGTCCAACGAGAGCCTGCGGCTGATCTCGCGTGGCTCCGGAGCCGCCTTCGAGGAGGCCTGGGCCGAGGCCGACGCCCGGGTGACCGATCTCGTCGCCGACGATCGCGATCTCACCGTGGCGTGGGAGGCGTACCGGAACGCGCACCTGGACATCGTGGCGGCCGACGAGGCCGGCGACTGGGACGGGGCGGTCCAGCAGGCGGTCTCCACCGACGGGGGGTCGGCCTCCGCGCTCTTCGCGGACTTCGACGAGCGCGCCGAGGCCGTGGTCGTCGAGGCGAGCGAGAACGTCCGCGACGACCTGACCTCCGGAGGCTGGCGCATCGTGGCCACCGCGCTCGGCACGGTCCTCGCGGCGGCGTCGGCCATCGCCGCGCTGGCGTGGGGCATGCTCGCCCGCCGGAAGGAGTTCGGATGAGGATCGCCCGCCCGCTCGCCGCCGCGGCCGCGGCGGCGTCGGTGCTGCTCGCGACCGCCTGCGGCTACGAACCGACCCCGGTCCCGACAGCCGAGCCGACCACCGCGGCCACCTCCGCACCGTCGCCCCCGGCCGCGCCGACGTGCGACAACGCGACGCAGTCCTACGACCCGCTCAGCCCCCTGCCGGCTCCCGGGGCGATGCCGGACGGCACGACGATGGCCGAGATCCAGGAGCGCGGCCGACTCATCGTCGGCGTCTCCGCCGACACGTTCCTGCTCGGCTCCCGCAACCCGCAGACCGGCGACATCGAGGGCTTCGACATCGACATCGCCCGCGCGGTCGCCGACGCGATCTTCGGCGACCCCGATCGGATCCAGCTCACAGTCATCACCGCCGCCGACCGGATCCCCGTGCTCGAGAGCGGCGAGGTCGACATCGTCGTGCGCAACATGACCATGACCTGCTCCCGGTGGGAGCAGATCGCGTTCTCCGCGGAGTACTACCGTTCCGGGCAGAAGATCCTGGTCCGGCAGGGCTCCGACATCACCGGCCTGGAGAGCCTCGCCGACCGGCGGGTCTGCGCGCCCAACGCGACCTCGAGCATGGAGAACCTCATGCGCCTGGCACCGGACGCGGTGCCGGTCGGGTCGTCCAACCACACCGGCTGCCTCGTGCTGTTCCAGCGCGGCGAGGTGGACGCGATCACCGGCGACGACACCGTGCTCGCCGGCCTGGCCGCCCAGGACCCGTATGCGGTGGTCCTGGCGGGCGACGCCTTCACCGAGGAGCCGTACGGCATCGGCGTGGCCGCCGAGGACACCGACCTGGTCGCCTTCGTCAACGGGGTCCTGGAGCAGATGCGGGCGGACGGCCGCTGGCAAGCCGCCTACGACCGCTGGCTCGCCCCCACTCTCGGCGAGGGCACCGGAGCGCCCACTCCGGTCTACGGACGGGGCTGAGCCATGTCCCCGTCGATCAGCTCGGTCCGGGCGCCTCATGCGCCCGGGCGGCTCGGCGAACCCGTCGAGCCGCAGGCGATGCAGGCCTACCTGCAGCTGCTCGACGAGTGGCTTCGGGCCCGCCGCAGCGAGCTCGACGAGCTCGACGCCGCCGCCCTGGGCTCCGAGCGACGAGCCGAGCTGACCAGCGACATGACGCTGTCGATGGCCCTGTGGCAGGCGGTCTCCGAGCGCAACCGGCGCCTGCTCGAGGTCTGGGACGGGGGCCGGGTCGGACTCACCGAGCGTGAGCAGCTGTCCTCGCTGCTGTGGGGCCGCCTCGACACCGCCGCAGCGGGCGGGCTGACGGTCTCCCTGCCCGAGGCCTGTCGGCTCTCGGACGCCCTCGCGAGCCAGGTGCGGGTCAAGCTCGCACTCGACCCGGCCGCCGACGCCCAGATCGCGCGCGTCAAGTCCGCGCGCGCGGCGATCGAGCGACTCCGCGACCAGATCCTCCTCGAGCCGGCCGGCGCCCGCGAACGCGCCGCCGAGAAGTGGAAGGCCCTGGCCACCCGGGTCGCCGACATCGGTGCCCGGGCCCAGCGCGGGGCGGACGTCGGCGGTCTCATCGCCCCGCTGGAGCACGAGCTCGCGCGGATGGAGCGTGACCTCATCGTCGGCAACGCCCAGCGTCGCGAGGCCCGGGACGCCCTCGCCACCGCCCGCCGGATGCGCGCCCGCCTGGAGAAGCGACAGGCCGACCTCGCCGAGCTCGTCGAGCGCACCGTCCGCACCGTCCAGCCCGCGCCGCGCTACGCCGTCCCGGACGTGGCCGCCCTCGGCCCGGTGCCGTCGACGCCCGCGGCGATCACCGCATACCTCGACCGCCTGGAGCGTGTCTCGCGGGCCATCGGCTTCGCCGAGAAGGAGTACGCCGAGGCGCTCGACGAGCACGACGACCTGCTGGCCCTGCTCGAGGCTCTCGTCGTCAAGGCGCGCGCGATCGGTGTCGCCGACCAGGAGGACGTGCGCCTGGCCGAACAGCAGGCCCGCTCGGTCCTCGGCCGCGAGCCGTGCCCGATGCCGTTGGCCCGCCAGCTCGTGACCACCTACCAGTCGTGGACCGACACCGCACCGATCCCGCGGACCCGAGGAAGGGAGACGGCATGACGCGCTGCCGGCAGCCCGGCTGCTCCGGGGAGGTCGTCGACGGCTACTGCATGGTCTGCGGCATGCCGGGGGAGGCCCCGGCGGATGAGCAGTCGGAGACGGTCGCCACGCAGGTACCCGCCGAGATCCCGACCGCCATGGCCGGCCCCGGTGCGCCCTGCACCCAGCCCGGCTGCTCGGGGCGGATCGCCGACGGATACTGCACCGTCTGCGGCGCGCCGGCCGGGTCCGACCCCCTCGAGTCCTCGACGGCTGCGCCGCACGAGCACAGCCCGATGTCCGGAGAGGTGTCCGTCGCGACCGCCGCGGGCATCGGCTCGGCCGCCATCGGCTCGGCCCGCGCCAAGGACTCCGGCGTCACCAAGCGGGTCCGCAGCGGCAGCGAGCGGATGCGGGCCGCCCGCCTCGGAGCCGGCCTGACGAACGTCCCGGCCGCCCCACCCGTGGAC
>JBAUUB010000429.1:0-2906 GCA_049582485.1 Dermatophilaceae bacterium | reverse complement strand
GCCCACCGCCAGGACGGGCATCGCGACGACGACGAGTCCGATTCGGGCGGCGAGGCCGTCCGGCGTCCCCATGTACTCGAAGATGACCGAGACCGTCGCCCCCACCAGGACGATCTGGACGAGGGTTCCGATGCCGGGCAGCACCCGGCGCATCGCCGCGAGCACGAGGAACCCACCGGAGACGACGGTGTTGGCGACGAAGAACGGCAGCCCAGTCGCGATCGCCAGGCCGTTGACGAGGGTCGAGAAGCCGTCGGACCCGAGGTCGGCGACGAGGAGCAGTGCGACGCCGAAACCGAGGATCAGGCAGCCGGTGACGAGTAGCGTGCCGCGGCGTAGTCCGCTCACCCGCCGATCTCCACGCTGACCTCGATCGTGTCGCCGAGCTCGATCCCCGCGGCCGGGCGGGGCGCCGGGCCACGCCAGTGGAACACCTCGCCGGAGAACGTCAGCTGCACCCGCCAACCATACGAGCAGCGGCCGCGTGAGAAGGTCTGGGCATGGCGAGCAGGAGGAGCGCAGGGCAGTCGAGCTCGCGTCCGGCGCTGAGCGCCCACCGCGTCGTGGATGCCGCGGTGCGGGTCGCCGACGACGGCGGTCTGGCGCGGGTCAGCATGCGCAACGTCGCCGCCGAGCTCGGGGTCGAGGCGATGTCGCTCTACCACCACGTCGCGAACAAGGAGTCGTTGCTCGACGCACTCGCCGACTGGGTGTTCACCCGGATCGAGCTTCCGGCGGCGGAGGATCCGTGGCGGGAGGCCATGCGCGAGCGGGCCGGCTCGGCGCGCCGGGTCCTGGGCGCCCACCCGTGGGCGCTCGGCCTCATCGAGTCGCGCACACCGGGGCCCGCGCTGCTCGGCCATCACGACGCCGTGCTCGGCTGCCTGCGCGCCAACGGCTTCACCGTCGTCATGGCGACGCACGCCTTCTCGGCGATCGACGCATACGTCTATGGCTTCGTCCTCACCGAGCAGACGGTGCCGTTCGCGGCGGGGCAGGAGCAGGCGTATGCGGTGGGCATCGAGGACCAGCTGCCCGCCGACCGCTATCCGCACCTTGCGGAGACGCTCCGCGAGCAGGTGATCGGCGCCGGCTTCGAGTTCGCGGACGAGTTCGAGTTCGGTTTGGAGATCATCCTCGACGGCCTCGAACGCCGGCTCGAAGGATGACAGGATCGGTGCATGAGCGACGACACGAGTGACGACACGACAGTGACCGTGACCGACAACCCCGACGAGCACCGTTTCGAGGCACACGTCGACGGTGAGCTCGCCGGCTTCGCGGAGTACAGCCTGCGCGAGGGGGTCATCGTCTTCACCCACACGGAGGTGGACGACGCGTACGAAGGGCGCGGCGTCGGCAGCGCGCTGGCCCGGCAGGCCCTGGACGCAGTCCGTGACGCGGGTGAGCGACGGGTGGTGCCGAGGTGTCCGTTCATCAAGGCCTGGATCGACCGGCACCCCGACTACCGGGCGCTGTTGCGCGGTCCCGTCAGCTGATCCGGCCCAGCGCCGCCAGAGTGGCCCTCACGATCTGCGCCTGAGCCTCCTCGCGGCCGATGGTCGCGACACCATCGCCGGGTTGCCCGCCGTAGTCGCCGAAGAATGCGTGCACGGCTCCCTCGACCTCGGTGAAGACGGTGTCGGCCGGTAGGTCCGGCCGGCTCGCCTCGATGTCCTCCGGTGTCGACAGGCCGTCCTCGCTGCCGGAGATCGAGGCGGCGACGAGGTCGTCCCGGTCGGCGAGTGAGCCGAGCGGGTAGCTCGCGTGCAGGACGAGCCCGTCGATGCGCTCGGGGTCATCGACGGCGTACTCGGACGCGGCGACGCCGCCGAGACTGTGCCCGGAGAGGGCCCACGCCTCGACGGCGGGGTGCTCGTCGATGATTCCTCCGGGTGCTCCGATCGCCAGGAAGCCGATGTTCAGCGGCTGCTTGACGATCACGACGAGATACCCCTGAGCGCTGACCCGCTCCCAGAGCGGCACGTAGGCCCGCGGGTCGACCCGTGCGCCAGGCTGGACGACGACGCCGAGGGTCGGTTCGCCCTCTCGCGGGATCAGTGTGATGGAGCGGGTCGAGTCGGTCACTGCGACCGCCTCGGTGCCGGCCATGGCGTCGACGGCGGCGGGATCCGCCGGGAAGGGTCGCAGCCATGCGACGGCGCCCACGACGATCACCGTCGCGAGGACCGCACCAAGACCGAGGAGTATGCGGCGCGCACCGGCCCGAGGGGCGTGCGGCTTGCGAGCCCGCACCGCGAGAACGATCCCGACGAGCAGCACGGCGAGGGTCAGCACTAGGTACGCCGGGTGGCCGGCGATGAGGACGTCCCAACGGGAGACCAGAATCCAGATGGGCACGACGATCCACGAGGCGGCGAGGGTCAGACGAAGGCCGATGGGCATGCCGTCATCCTCCCAGTGCGCACACCGCCTATCGTCGGGCCGGTGAGCGAGGCCGCGATCCGGGTCGTCTACCCGCATCAGCTCTTCGAGGCGCACCTCGATGCCGAGACGGGCACCCGCTTCGTCCTCGTCGAGGACGACCTGCTGTTCCGGCAGTACCGTTTCCACTCGCACAAGCTGGTACTGCACAGGGCGTCGATGGCGGCCTTCGCCGAGCGGCTCGAGGATGCCGGGTTCGGGACCCATCTGATCCGCACGGATCCGCAGCGGTCGACGGTGGAGCTGCTCACCGCATACCTGAAGGACGCCGAACCCGACCGGGTGAGTGTGGTCGACGTCGTCGACGACTGGCTCGAGCGCGATCTGCGTCAGGCGCTGGCCGACGCGGGCCTGGGCCTGCGCGACGAGGATGTCCTGGAGTCGCCCGGCTTCCTGACGTCGCGGGCGGACCTGGGCCGCTGGTTCGCCGAGCATCCGGCACGGATGCAGCACTTCTACTC
>JBAUUB010000428.1:0-10761 GCA_049582485.1 Dermatophilaceae bacterium | reverse complement strand
GACAACGACCGCTTCGACGTCAAGCGCTGACCTGCCTGACGCGTCGCGCAGTGCCCCCGCCCTCGAGGGCGGGGGCACTGCGCGACGCGTCAGGCAGGTCAGCGCTTGACGTCGAAGCGGTCGTTGTCCATGACCGTGGCCCACGCGGCCACGAAGTCGTGGACGAACTTCTCCGCGGCGTCGTCGGAGGCGTAGACCTCGGCGACGGCCTTGAGCTCGGAGTTGGAGCCGAAGACCAGGTCCGCACGGCTGCCGGTCCAGACCTGACCCTCCGGTCCGTGGCCCTCGAAGAAGTCGGAGCCGCCGTCCTTGGGCGTCCAGGTCGTGCGGAGGTCGAGCAGGTTGACGAAGAAGTCGTTCGTCAGCGTGCCGACCCGGTCGGTGAGGACGCCGATGTCGGAGCCGCCGCTGTTGGCGCCCAGCGCCCGCATGCCGCCGACGAGGACGGTCAGCTGCGGCGCCGAGAGGCCGAGCAGGTTGGCCTTGTCGACGAGGAGGTACTCGGCCGGGAGTCGGTTGTCCGGCCGCTCGTAGTTGCGGAAGCCATCCCACTTCGGCTCGAGCCACGCGAACGACTCGACGTCGGTCTGCTCCTGGGTCGCGTCACCGCGTCCGGGGGTGAACGGCACGGTCACGTCGTAGCCGGCGGCCTTGGCGGCCTGCTCGACGCCCACGTTGCCTGCGAGGACGACGAGGTCGGCGAAGGACAGGTTGGTCTGGCCCTGGATCGACTCGAGCGCCTCGATGACGGTGGCGAGCTCGGCCGGGTCGTTGGCCTCCCAGCTGCGCTGCGGCTCGAGCCGGATGCGGCCGCCGTTGGCGCCACCGCGCTTGTCGCTGTCGCGGTAGCTGGACGCCGCCGCCCACGCGGTCTTGACGAGCTGCTGCACCGACAGGCCGAGACCGGCGATCTTCTCCTTCGCGGCGGCGATGTCCGCCTCCGTTGTGCCGAGCTCGTTGGCCGGGATGGGGTCCTGCCAGAGGAGCTCCTCGCCCGGCACCTCGGGGCCGACATAGCGCGAGATGGGACCCATGTCGCGGTGGGTCAGCTTGAACCACGCGCGGGCGAAGGCGTCGGCGAACTCCTGCGGGTTCTCGAGGAACCGGCGCGAGATCTTCTCGTACGCCGGGTCGACCCGCAGCGCGATGTCACTGGTCAGCATGTTCGGCGTGCGGTTGCGCTCGGTGCCGTGCGGGTCCTTGACCGTGTTGGCGCCGGCACCGCCCTTGGGCTGCCACTGGCTGGCACCGGCCGGGCTCTTGGTCAGCTCCCACTCGTACCCGAACAGGGTCCAGAAGTAGTTGTTGTCCCAGGTGATCGGGGTGTTGTTCCAGATCACCTCGATGCCGCTGGTGATCGTGTCGTTGCCGTGGCCGGTGCCGTAGCCGACCTTCCAGCCGGTGCCCTGCTCCTCGATCGGAGCGCCCTCGGGCTCGGGACCCATGTACTTGTCCGGGTCGGCCGCGCCGTGGGTCTTGCCGAAGGTGTGCCCGCCGGCGATGAGGGCAACGGTCTCCTCGTCGTTCATGGCCATCCGGCCGAAGGTGTCGCGGATGTCCCGGGCCGACTTCATCGGGTCGGGCTCGCCGAGCGGTCCCTCCGGGTTGACGTAGATCAGGCCCATCTGGACGGCGGCGAGCGGGTTGTCGAGCTCGCGCTCGCCCTCATAGCGGGCGTCGGCGAGCCACTCGGTCTCCGGGCCCCAGTACACGTCGGCGTCCGGCTCCCACGCGTCCTCGCGGCCACCGGCGAAGCCGAAGGTCTTGAAGCCCATGGACTCGAGTGAGACGTTGCCGGCGAGGATCATCAGGTCGGCCCAGGAGAGCGACTTGCCGTACTTCTTCTTGACCGGCCAGAGCAGCTTGCGGGCCTTGTCGAGGTTGACGTTGTCCGGCCAGGAGTTCAGCGGGGCGAACCGCTGCTGCCCGGTGCCGCCGCCCCCGCGGCCGTCCTGCACGCGGTAGGTGCCGGCGCTGTGCCATGCCATGCGGATCATGAACGGGCCGTAGTGGCCCCAGTCGGCCGGCCACCAGTCCTGCGAGGTCGTGAGGACCTCTTCGATGTCACGCTTGACCTCGGCGAGATCGAGCGCCTCGAAGGCCGCGGCGTAGTCGAAGTCCTCACCGAGCGGGTTGATGACCGCGGGGTTCTTGGCGAGGATCTTGAGGTTGAGGCGGTTCGGCCACCAGTTGGAGTTGGCGTCGCCCTGCGTGGGGTGCACCTGGTCGCCGTGCATGACCGGGCACTTCGGCGCGTCCTCGTTGACGTCGGCGAGCTCGGTCGTGTTGTCCTCGACCTGGTCGCCCACGACCTCGTTGGCGGAGGTCTCTTCGTTGATCGACATACTGGTTCCTTTCGCTTGAACCGGTGGTTAGGTGACGGATGACGTGGTCTGGGGGACGTTCTCGGGCTGGGCCGCGCAGGTCGGGCAGAGGCCCCAGTAGATGACCTCGGCCTCGTCGATCGCGTAGCCGTGGTCCTCCTGCGCGTCGAGGCAGGGAGCGGCCCCGACCGCGCAGGGGACGTCGGCGACGCTCCCGCACGAGCGGCAGACGATGTGGTGGTGGTTGTCGCCGCGGCGGATCTCGTAGCGGGCGAGTGAGCCTGCGGGCTGGATGCGACGCACCAGACCGGCGTCGGTGAGCGCGTTCAGCACGTCGTACACGGCCTGGTGGGAGACGTCGAGCCGGCCGCGGACGACGTCGATGACGGCGGCGGTGTCGGAGTGCGGCCGCTCGCTCAGGGCGCGCAGGACGGCCAGCCGCGGCTTGGTCACGCGCAGTCCGGCAGCGCGCAGCTGCTCGGCGGCGGACGCCTCCCCCGCGGCGGCGGACACAGCATGGTTCTCCATCACGCCCCAGCCAACCCCATAAACTTGAGTGAGTCAAGATAATGGTCACGCTACGAGACGCGGTGCCGACCGACACGGACCGGAGAGGTAACGCTCGCTCGGCGGTGCCGCACCGTACGCATCGGTGCTGGCACCCACAACGACCAACGTGACTGAGAGCGCCATGACCGCCCACGTGCGGCCGGGTCGCGGGAGTGCGACGGTTGACCGCCGCCTACTTCTTCAGCGACACGGTGTGCCAGTGGCCGCCGGCGATGCCGTCGACGCCCTCGGGACCCCACGTGCCCTTGTAGTACGGGTGCGGCCGGTCATCGCGGTCGAGGATCGGGTCGACGATGCGCCACTCCTCGTCGATGGTGTCCTCACGGGCGAACCGGTGCCGGAGCCCGATGATCGCATCGCGCAGCAGCCGCTCGTAGGCCTCGCGCCGCAGACCGAGGGCGTCCTCGAAGTCGACGTCGAGGGCGACCTCCTGGGTCACCATCTCAGGCCCGGGCACCTTGGCCTGCATGGAGAGGGTGACCCCGTCGCCGTGACCGAGACGCAGGTGCAGCCGGTTCGCCTCGGGCACGCCCGCGCGCTGACCGGCGAAGAGCAGCCGCGGAGGTCGGTGCAGCTCGATGACCGCCTCGGTCGCGCTGCCCGGCAGGTACTTGCCGGCGCGCAGGTAGAACGGCACCCCGGCCCACCGCCATGAGTCGACGAGCAACCGGGTGGCGACGAAGGTCTCGGTCGTCGACTCCGGCCGCACGCCGTGCTCGTCGAGATACCCGACGTACTGGCCCACGACGGTGGTGGACGGGTCCATCGGCTCGACCTGGCGCAGGACCCGCACCTCCTCGTCGCGGTAGGCGTCGGCGGTGTCCGAGATCGGCGGCTCCATCGCGAGCAGCGCGACCGTCTGGAGCAGGTGGTTCTGCACGACGTCGCGGACCGTCCCCACGTCGTCGAAGAACCCGGCGCGGCCCTCTGTGCCGAACGCCTCCGCGAACGTCACCTGGACGTTGGCGACGTAGCGCCGGTTCCAGATCGGCTCGAGCAGAGTGTTGGCGAACCGGAACGCGAGCAGACCCTCGACCGACTCCTTGCCGAGATAGTGGTCGATCCGGAAGATCGAGTCCTGGTCGAACGCCGCGGACAGGCACGCGTTGAGCTCCTGCGCGGAGGTCCGGTCGCGGCCGAACGGCTTCTCCACGACGACCCGTCCCCGCTCGGCGAGGCCGACCTTCTGCAGGCCCTGGACGACGGCGGGGAAGATCGACGGCGGGATCGCGAGGTAGATCACCGGCAGCTCACGCTCGGCGAGGATGTCGGCGAGGGCCTTGTGCGTGGCGAGCTCGCCGTAGTCTCCCTGGACGTAGCGCAGTCGCTCGACGAACGTCGTCAACCGCTTCCTGCTCACCCGGCCGACGCTCTCGCGCACAGCCTCCGCCGCATACTCGCGCAGCTTCTCGTCGTCCCACTGCGAGCGGGCGACCCCGACCACCGGCATGTCCAACCCACCGTTCTCGGCCAGGTGGAACAGCGCGGGGAACAGCTTCTTGCGGGCGAGGTCACCGGTGGCACCGAAGAGCACGAGGGCGTCAGCCCGGTCAGACCCAGCGCGATCGACATCCATACCGCCATCCTGCCGGACGAACGCCCTGATCGTCCCGGGCGTGGCAGGCTGGGCCTATGCGAGCCCTCGTCAAGACCAGCGCCGGTCCGGGCCTCGAGCTCATCGACGTCCCGGAGCCGGACCCCGGCCCCGACGAGGTGAAGATCCGGGTCCTGCGTGCCGGCCTGTGCGGCACCGACCTGCACATCCAGTCCTGGGACGACTGGGCTGCGGAGATGCTGCGACCGCCGCTGGTCGTCGGACACGAGTTCTACGGGGAGATCGTCGAGATCGGCGATGCCGTCCCGACCGACGACCGCTATGGACTGCGCGTCGGGCAACGCGTCTCGGTCGAGGGCCACGTCGTCTGCGGAACCTGCCGCAACTGCCGCGCGGGCCGACGCCAGATGTGCGTGTCGACCAACAACCTCGGGGTCAACCGTGACGGTGCCTTCGCGGACTACGTCGTCGTCCCCCACACCAACGTGTGGGTCCAGCCCGAGCTCATCGACCCCGACCTCGGCGCGATCTTCGACCCCCTCGGCAACGCGGTGCACACGGCGCTGTCCTTCCCGCTCGCCGGCGAGGACGTCCTCATCACGGGGGCCGGGCCGATCGGCGTCATGGCGACGGCGATCGCCAGGCACGTGGGGGCCCGCCACGTGGTCGTCACCGACGTCTCCGACGCCCGCCTGGACCTGGCCCTGGAGTGCGGGGCGGACCGGGTCGTCAATGTCACCCGCGAGCGGATCGCGGCCGCGCAGGCCGAGCTCGGCATGGTCGAGGGCTTCGACATCGCGCTCGAGATGTCCGGCAGCCCGAGCGCCGTCGCCGAGCTCATCGAGAACTGCAACCACGGGGCCAAGGTCGCGCTGCTGGGCCTGCCGTCCGGCCCGTTCGAGATCGACGGCGCCAAGGTCATCACGCACATGCTCACGCTCAAGGGCATCTACGGCCGGGAGATGTACGACACCTGGTACAAGATGACGTTCATGCTGCAGACCTCCGAGCTGCTGCGCGACCGGATCCGGTCGGTCATCACCGACCGCTTCCCCGCCGACCGCTGGGAGGACGCCTTCGAGGCCGCCCGCTCGGGCGAGGGCGGCAAGGTCATCATGGACTGGAGCTGAGTCGGACCGAGGCTGAGGAGAGACAGATGGTGTATGCGCGGATCGGTGAGCAGATCGCCGCCGAGCTGGCGTCGATCGAGGATGCCGGCCTGTTCAAGAACGAGCGGCAGATCACGACGCCCCAGTCGGCTCACATCGCCACGACAGCGGGGCCGGCGCTCAACTTCTGCGCGAACAACTACCTCGGTCTCGCGGACCATCCGCAGATCGTCGCTGCCGCGCACCGGGCGCTCGACGACTGGGGCTTCGGCATGGCCTCGGTCCGCTTCATCTGTGGAACGCAGACCCAGCACCGCGAGCTCGAGCGCGAGATCGCCGACTTCAGCGGGATGGACGACGCGATCCTGTTCCCGTCCTGCTTCGACGCCAACGGCGGCATCTTCGAGGTGCTGTTCGGCCCCGAGGACGCGATCATCTCCGACGCGCTCAACCACGCGTCGATCATCGACGGGGTGCGTCTGTCGAAGGCGCAGCGTTTCCGCTACGCCAACCGGGACATGGGCGACCTGCGCGCCCAGCTCGAGGCGGCCAGGGACGCCGGAGCCCGACGGGTCGTCATCGTCACCGACGGCGTGTTCTCCATGGACGGCTACTACGCGCCCCTGGAGCAGATCTGCGACCTGGCCGACGAGTTCGGCGCTCTCGTCATGGTCGACGACTCGCACGCGGTCGGCTTCGTCGGCGAACACGGCCGCGGGACCCACGAGCACTGCGGGGTCTTCGACGGAGTCGACAACCGGGTCGACATCATCACCGGCACGCTGGGCAAGGCTCTCGGCGGCGGCAGCGGCGGCTACGTCGCGGGGCACCAGGAGATCATCGACCTGCTCAAGCAGCGCGCCCGTCCCTACCTGTTCTCCAACGCGGTCGCGCCGGCCGTCGTCGCGGGCTCGCTCGAGGCACTGCGCCTGGCGAAGGAGAGCAGCGAGCAGCGCGACCGGCTGCGCGCGAACGCCGAGCTGTTCCGGACGCTGATGACCGAGGCCGGCTTCGACCTGCTGCCCGGGTCGCACCCGATCGTTCCGGTGATGTTCCCAGGCGAGGACGGCGCCCGTCGCGCCTCGCAGGTCGCCGACGCGATGCTGGCGCGCGGGGTCTATGTCATCGCCTTCAGCTTCCCCGTCGTGCCCCGCGGCCAGGCCCGGATCCGGGTCCAGCTGTCCGCCGCGCACAGCGAAGAGGACGTGCGCGCGTGCGTCGACGCCTTCATCACCGCCCGCGACGAGGTCGGCTGAGCGAGGTCTACAAGCGCGCGAGCTCGGTCGCGAGGTCGTCGAGCCCGAGCGCGCCGAGGCTGAGCGCCTTCATGTGCCACTCCTTGAGGTCGAAGGCCTCCCCTCGCGCCGAATGCGCCCGACGGGCCGCCTCGCGCCCCTCGAGCCAGACCCGTTCCCCGAGCTTGTAGCTGATCGCCTGCGCCGGCCAGCCGAGGTAGCGGACGATCTCGGAGCGGATGAAGTCCGCAGGCCGGCCGGAGTGCATGGCGAAGAACTCCTCGCCGAGCTCGGGGGTCCACACCTGCCCGGGGGCCAGCGGCGAGTCGTCCGGAATCGGGAGCTCGAGGTGCATGCCCACATCGATGACGACCCTGATCGCACGCATGATCTGCGCGTCGAGGTAGCCGATCCGCGTCTCGTCGTCGAGGTAGCCGAGCTCGTCCATGAGCCGCTCGGCATAGAGCGCCCAGCCCTCGGTCGCCCCACTCGTGGAACCGACCGAGGTCTGGAACACCGAGAGCTGCGGCGCGACGTGCACCCACTGGGCGAGCTGGAGGTGATGCCCCGGGACGCCCTCGTGGTACCACGTGCTCACGAGGTCATAGACCGGGAAGGAGGTCCGCCCGAGTGTCGGCAGCCACGTCCGACCTGGCCGGCTGAAGTCCATCGACGGCCGCGTGTAGTACGGCGCCGCGGCCGAGCCGGCGGGCGCGATCATCGCTTCCACCGTGCGGATCGGCTCGGCGATGTCGAAGTGCGTGCCGTCGAGGTCACGGATGGCCTGGTCCATCATGTCCTGCAGCCAGACCCGCACCTCCTCGACGCCGTGCACCAGGGTGCCGTGCTCGTCGAGGTGGCGCATCGCCTCCACCGGCGTCGACCCGGGCAGGATCCGCTCCGCCAGCGTCTCCATCTCGGCCCGGATGCGCAGGTACTCGGACCAGCCCCACGCATACGCCTCGTGCGGGTCCACGTCGGCGCCGATCACCTGGCGGGCGGACCGTCGGTAACGCTCCTCGCCGACCGCGTCCGGGGTGCCTTCGGCATCGGGCAGATAGACATCGAGCAGGTATGCGCGCAGCGCCGAGGTGGCCGACGTCGCCGACTGCGCCACCCGGCCGAGCGACTCGGCCTGCCCCTTCGGACCCTTGCGAACGAAGTCGGCGAACCAGTCGCTGCTCACCCATTCCTCGAGAAGGGCCGCCAGCTCGCGCACCTGACGCGGCGCGGCGAGCAGACCGCGCGAGCGGCCCTCGTCGAGGGTCTGCGTCCAGGCCTCGTAAGCCTCGCCGACCCGCGCCATCCGGCGCCCGATCGCGGCCCAGTCCTCGTCGGTCGCGGCCGGCATGAGCATGAAGGCGCTGCGCAACGACTGCGGCGGGCCGAAGATGTTGCGGATCTCGCGCAGGTGGTCGCCCGCCTCGTGCGCCTCGATGGCGACGCCGAGCCGGTCGCGCAGCAACGTCGCGCACCGGGCCTCCAGCTCCGAGTCGAGTCCTGGGTCGGTCGGCGGCAGCGCGTCGAGGGCCGCGAGCGTGCGCTCGGCGAGGTCGCGGTTCGCCGCGTATCCGGCGGGCGACAGGTCGGGCACCCGGTCCTCGTGCGGGCGCATCCCCAGCGCCGTGGAGAGGATCGGGTTGAGCTGGGCGAGGTCGCGCACATAGGCATCGGCGAGCTCGCGGGGTGTCGGGGCGACGTGTGCCGTGGTCGGGTCTGTCGCCGTGTCGTCCGCCGTGTCGTCGCTGGTCATCGGTCCATCCTAGGGAGGCGGCGAAGGTTCGACGGGTGCACACTTGCGGGGTGATGGACCGATGGAGCTGAGGGGTGCGCACGTGCTGCTCACCGGGGCGACCGGCGAGGTCGGCCGTGCCCTCGCACACTCGCTGGCGGGACGCGGAGCCCGGCTCACCCTCGTGGCGCGCAGCGAGCCGGACCTGACCGCACTGACCTGTGAGACCGGCGGCCGGGCCCTGCCGGCGGACCTTCTCGACGCCGACCGCCGAGCGGACCTCGTCGAGCGCGCGGAGGAGCTGGGCGGCCCGCTCGACGTGCTCGTCAACAACGCCGGTGTCGAGACCTCCCAGCACGTCGCGGACGAGGATGCCGGGTCGGTGCACCGGGCGGTGACGCTCAACCTGCACGCCCCGATCGATCTGTGTCGCACGGCCCTGGAGGGCATGCTCGCGCGCGACCGTGGCACGATCGTCAACATCTCCAGTCTGAGCGCGGTCAGCTCGGTGCCCGGCATGGCGACCTACGCGGCCACCAAGGCCGGCCTGAGCCACTTCACCTCGGGCCTGCAGGCCGACCTGCGGGGCACGGGGGTGCGCACGTTGCTCGTCGAGCTCGGGCCGATCCGGTCGCCGATGATCGACCGGGCCCGCGCATACCCCCCGACGGACGCGGCCTTCGCCCGACTGCTCCGGACCCGCCTGCTCAGCATGATCACGGCGCGACGGGCCGCCGAGGCGGTCTGCGACGCGCTCGAGCGCAACCGTCGCCACCTGCGTCTCCCGCGTCGGGCGATCCCGTATGCGCTGCTCACCCAGGCGCCGCGGGAGCTGGCTGCCGTCGCGCTCACCGGGACCCCGCACGCACTGGCGCGGACGGTCAGCCGATGAGCTGGCGCCGCACCGACGTCCGCCGCAAGATCGCGGCGGCGACCTGGCGGGCGTCGCGGGACGGGCGGATCTACGCCCGGCTCGAGGTCGACGTCGGGCCCGCCCGCGAGTACTGCCGGCGGGTGTCCGAGGAGGCTGGAGTGTCGGTCACCGTCACCCATGTCGTGGGGGCCGCCCTGGCCCGGGTGCTGCGTGAGGTCCCGGAGTTCCGCGCGCGGATGGTCTTCGGTCGGGTCGTGCCGCTCGAGCAGTGCGACATCGCGTTCGCCGTGGACATCGACGGCGGTTCCGACCTCGCACCCATCAAGGTCCGTAAGGCCGACACGCTCACCCCCGTAGAGATCGCCCGTGCCCTGCACCGCGGCGCCGAACGGCTGCGCGCCGGTCGCGACGAGGCATACGGGAAGACCTCGCGCCTGGTCGAGATCGCCCCGGCCTGGGCGATCCGCCCGGTCCTCGCGATGTCGAGCGTCATCTCCGGCGGGCTCGGCAAGCCCGCGTTCGGTCAGCCCGGGTTCCCGCTCGGAACGGCCTTCGTCTCCAACGTCGGGACGGTCGGGCTGGACGAGGCCTTCCTCGCTCCGCTGCCGTTCGCCCGCACGCCGGTCTATCTCGCGGTCGGGGCCATTCGCGAGCGCGCCCTCGTCATCGACGGCGAGATCGTCGTGCGACCTACCACCGTGCTCGTCGCCACGGCGGACCACCGGCTCGGCGACGGTTCACACGCGGGCGAGATGGTCGCCGGGATGAAGCGGCTCATCGCCGACCCGACGCTCATGGACTGAACGGACTGAACGGACTGAGCGCTAGGGGAACTCGATTCGCTCACCCACGCCGCGCTCCGACGCGACCCGCAGCACGAGGGACGCCAGCGCGATGTCGTCCATCGCGATGCCCATGTTGAGGACCATCCGTCGACCCTCGGAAGGCGCCGGTGCGGCTCCGGTGACGATCGACGCGAGGTCGGTGTGCGGCTCGGGGAAGTCGACGAAGTGGTTCACCCCGGCCACTGAGGCGTACTGGCCGAGGTCGTCGACCGCGAAGACCGCAGACTCCTGCGCCGCGACCGCGCCTATCGCGTCGCCGTAGTCCACCGGCAGCAGCAGTGCGTCGGCGGCGGTGTTCCGGCAGTCGAGCCGCGGCTCGAGCGGCACCGACACCGTCGTGATGACGAGGTCGGCGCCCTCGACGCACTCCTCCGGCGTCGGAGCGGCGCGGACCTCCCGCTCGGGCGCGGCTTCGTGGATGGCCTGCACGGCCTCGGGATGGTGGTCGTGCACGACGATCTGCTCAAGCTCGGGATGCTCGGTCAGCGCCACCTCGAGGTGTCGTCGGCCCTGCACC
>JBAUUB010000427.1:0-7406 GCA_049582485.1 Dermatophilaceae bacterium | reverse complement strand
GCCCACCGGGCGACCGGAGCCCGTGTGGGCGCCGGCGAGCGCCACCCCCCAGGGTTACGAGCCGCCCCCCGCACGCCCGCACGCTCCGGCGGCGGCGAGCACCGCATACGACCGGCCGAAGGCTCCGCGAGGCGGCTTCGCCGGGTTCCTGCTCGCCCTCGGAGCGGCGATCGTCGGCTACGGCATCGGTCAGCTGGTCGGCCCGCTGGGCGGCGCCTCGGCCGACCTCGTGGCCATGCTCTTCGCGACAGCGGCGGGTGGCCTGGCCACGGTCGTGCTCGGCCTGCTCGGCCGCCGCTCGGCCCTGACCAGCCTGCTCTCGATCATCCTCGCCGTCTCGCTCGTCGGGACGTGGGGCGTGACCACCGCCCCCGAGGGCGGCGGCAGCACGAGGTGGGTTCCGAGCGTCGATTCCCAGACCTCCACCTACTCGTGGAACGCCGGGCAGGCCACCCTCGACCTGCGTCAGATCACCGCTCCGCCGGCTCAGGACGAGATCAACGCAGACGTCAGTCTCGGCGAGCTCGTGATCTACGTCCCGGAGGGGATCACGACTCGGATCGTCTCGTCCGCGGAGCTGGGCTCGGTGACCGTGCAGGGCGCCGACCCCAGCTTCGGGGAGCAGAACCAGGGCGGCCCATCGGTGGACGCGGAGCACGTCTTCGGAGTCGGCGAGCCCGACCTGACCGTCAACGCCACCGTCCGGCTCGGCTCGATCCGCATCGTCGGCCCGAGCGAGCAGGGATGAGCGGCATCCGCGCCATCCGGTGCCGCCACACCGGTCCCACCATCGACAGACGTCGAGCACACAGGAGCCAGACACCATGAGTGACATCCCGACAACCGCCCAGACCCATTCACCCGCCCAGAGCGAGACGACCACCCGACCGCGCACCATCGCTTGGGGGACGACGATCGCCGGGATGATCGCCCTCGGCCTCGCCATCCTCGTGGGCCTCACCGAGATCGCCGACCTGTCCATCCCGTTCCGCACGGCCGGGCCGGGCGCCGTCATCGTCGTCGGCGTCCTCATCCTCCTCGTCGGCCTGATCGTCGTCATCCGCTCCGGGCGCAGGGGCACGGCGGACCGGAACCGGACGCCTGGCCCGGCCCAGATCACGGCGTCCTCGGGTGCTCCGTCACCGAGTGCCCACTCCCCCGCCGCCCCACCACCGCCGCCCGTCGGCAGCAGCCCACTGGACATGCCGACCGAGCCGTCCGCACCGCAATCGGGACCACGCCCTAGCGCCGCGGCTGACGACACACCGCCACCTCCAGCCCCCTCGGGCACGTCGATGGAGGACGGCCCGGCTCAGTCCAGCCACTGAGCCAGCGCCGGGGCGAGGCTCGAGGACACGGGGACGCCCTCGAGCCTCGTCCGCGGCACCCACGCAGCGGACGCCGTCGACCCGTCGGTGTCATGGACGACGGGAGCGGACGGATGACGACATCGCGCGCGGTAGTACAACCGCACGGCGTGGAAGTCCTCGACGCGACCGCCGGGCGCGCGACCGATCCAGTGGGACGAGAGCACCCCGAGGAACTCGACGTCCTCGATGACCTGGTCGGTCTCCTCCCATACCTCCCGGTGGAGCGCCCCGAGCGCCGACTCACCAGGGTCGATGCCGCCGCCGGGGAGAGTCCACTCCCCCGGACGCCAGGTCCGGTCCGACAGCTCGGTGAGGAGAAGTCCGTGCTCGCTCTCGACGAAGGCATAGACCGCGACCCGCTGGTACGGCGTCGCGGACGCGATCTCGGCCGGGGTGAGCCCGTCCTCGACGGGTCGGCCCTGTGGGGCGCCGGTCACCTCAGCGGCTTCGCGCGATCCGTCCGCGGGCTCGACCCGCAGCACGATGACGACGGTGCGGTCCTCCTGACGGACCTCGACCCCGCCGAGGACCGCCCAACCCCTCGTCCTCAGCACCGCCACGGGATCGGCCCCGTGCCCGAGCGGCATGGCGAGCACGGTCCGGCCGACTGCGTCCACGGCTTCGATGCGGACGAGCCAGTGGTTGACCGTCTCGGTGTGTCGACCCTCGGTGCCGCCGGCGAGCAGCCGCCGGGCCCGCGCATACTCCCGCTCGACGTCGCGGACGACCCGCGACCAGTCCTGCTCGGGCGGCACCCGCTCGTTGTGGGCCCGGAGCCGGGCCAGGAGGTCACGGTCGTGAGCGAGCTCGACCAGGCCGCTCACGAGTCCGTCGTCGCCGTCGCGCACCAGACCCGTGGTCCCTTCCGACACGAAGTCCTCCGCGCCGCTCCCGCGCAACGCGAGGACCGGCAGGCCGACGGTGCGGCCCTCGAGAGCCGCGATCCCGAACGACTCGAAGCGCGAGGACGCGAGATAGACGTCGGCCGCCCGGTAGTGCGCGACCAGGCTCGGGCGGTCGATGCGGCCGGGCAGCGACACCCAGTCCGCCCACCCCCGGCGCCGGACGACGGCCCGGACGGGTTCCAGCAGCGGCCCGCCGCCGCAGATCTCGAGGGTGATGGGGACCTCGGCCCGCTCCCGGGCGCGGCGAACGATCCCGATGACCGACAGCGGGCGCTTGCGCGGCGTGAAGCGCATCGCCAGCACCACTCGCAGCGGCTGGGGTTCGGAGCTCTGGGGTTCGGTGTCCCTGAGTTCGATGTCCAGCGGTTCGGTCGTATGCGGTGGTCGCCCCGCCGGGGCCGCTGCGCCGCCGTGGGCCCGCCAGGCACCGGCGTCGATGCCGTTGTGCAGCACCGTGACCGGTGCGCCGGGAGCGAGGGAGCGCACCTGCTCGGCAGCCATCTCGGACACGCCGTGCAGCGCGGCTCCCGCCGTGGCCCACCGCTCGGCATGGCCCAGGCGCCGCACGACCGGCTCCCAGGCGCCGAGCACGCAGTGCCACGTGACCGCGAGCGGGATGCCCAGCTCGAGTGCGGCGTCCGCGCCGTCGACCGCGAACGGGCTGATGACGCCGACGTGGGCGTGTGCGACGTCGAACCCGCCGGCCTCGAGCCGCTCCCGCAGCAGGCCCCGTCCGCCGGGGTTGACCGGCAGCCCGAACGGGACGCGGGTGCCGAGCCGGTGCACCGTGACCCCGTCGACGACCTCGCAGGCGCCCTGCGTCGCGCCGGCTGTGCCGTTGGTCGCGGTCAGCACCTCGACATCGTGACCTGCGTCGACGAGCCGCCGGGCGAGGTCCCGCACCTGCGACTCGATTCCCCCGACTCGGGGCGGGTAACAGTCGGAGATCAGCGCTACCTTCACGCCGTACAGCGTCGCATGGGGGAGGATGGCAGGTGATGTCCGACCCGCACGCACCGATGACGCTGCCGCGACCCACCCTGAGCTCGGTCCTCCGGCTGGGCTTCAGCCTCGGCGTAGCGGCCGCACTGCTCGGCTGGGCGCTCCCCAGGGTCACCGACACGACCTGGTCCTCGATCATCGAGATCCTGGGCAGCGTGCCGGGCTCAGCGCTGGCCGCCTGCTTCGCGCTCACCATGGCATTCCTGTTCTCGTATGCATTCACGCTGCGTGCGTCCCTGCCGGGTCTGACCATCGGCAGGGCCCTGATCGTCAACACGGCCGGCACCACGGTCTCCAAGCTCTTCCCGGGGGGTGGAGCGGTCGGTCTGGCGGCGACCTTCATGCTCTGCCGGTCCTGGGGGTTCTCGCTTCGCGCCGTGACGACGTCGGCCGTGGTCACCGGGGTCTGGAACACCTTGACCCGGGTCGCTCTCCCGGTCCTGGCGATCGGCCTGCTGGCGATCAGTCATACGGACATGCCCGGGCTGTTGCGGCAGGCGGCGTGGGGTGCGGCGATCTCCGGCCTGGCCATCCTGGCCGTCTTCGTCGGGGTCATCGCCTCGGAACGGGTCGCGGACGTCGTCGGGCGTGCGGTCGACACAGTGGCGCAGCGACTGCGCCCCAGGAGACGCCGACGAGGACGGGCGCGGGCCGCCATGCGCGACACCCGGTCCCGCATCCTCGAGCGGGTTCAGGTGGCGTGGGTGCCGCTCACCCTCGGAATGGTGGGGTTCTTCGCCGCCCAGCTCGGCATCTTCCTCATCGCGCTGCACGTGACCGGCATCGAGCTGGCCTTCGCGTCAGCGTTCGCCGCCTTCGCCATCGGCCGTCTGCTCACCGCGGTGGGCCTGACCCCCGGCGGGATCGGGATCACCGAGACCGGCACCGCTGCGGCCCTGGTGGCCTTCGGAGCGGATCCCGCGCTCTCGGCGGCAGCGGTGATCCTCATGTCGATCTTCACCAATCTCGCCGAGATCCCCTTCGGGGTGCTCTCGTGGGTGCTGTGGAGCATCGACCCGCGGACGCGGTTCGGTCCCCGCGACAGCGAACCTCAGGATGCGGCGCCGAGCAGCCGCCGCACCTGACGACCCCGCGCCTCGTGGGCGACACCGTCGATGAGCGGCTCGGGCTCGAACGGCCGCCCGGTCGCCCTGGCGGCGGCCAGTCCGATGAGCAGGTCGGCCAGTCCTGGGTTGGCTGGCAGGATCGGGCCGTGCAGGTATGAGCCGAAGACATTGCGGGTGCGGGCGCCCTCGGTGCGGTCCGTTCCGTTGTTGCCGAAGCCGTGCAGAACGGTGCCGAAGGGCTCCTGCCCCTGACCGAGCGTCGTCGAGCCGGAGTGGTTCTCATATCCGACGACCTTGCCGACGACGGTCTCGAGCACGACCGGGCCGATCATCCGCTTCGCATTGCCCTGGGTCGTCACGTCGAGGATGCCGAGGCCCGGCAGCCGGTTGCCCTCGACCGTGATGAAGGCATTGCCGAACAGCTGGTACATCCCGCAGATCATGAGCATCGGCGTGCCGTCCGACGCAAGGGCTCGGATCGTGTCCGCATTGTGCTCGAGGTCGTCCTCGACGCGCACCTGGCCGGAGTCCTGGCCGCCACCGCCCACGAAGAGATGGCCGTCCTGCGGGAAGGGCTCACCCGGACCGTGCCCCACGACCTCGGCGGTGTAGCCGTGTCGCTGGATGCGCTTCTCGAGACAGCGGGTGTTGCCGAGGTCGCCGTAGATGCTCATCTCGCGCGGGTAGAGGTGGACGACCCGGATGGTCCCCTTGGTCTCAGACATCGACGGCCTCCTCGCCGAACTCCGCCAGGTCGTACCGCGCCGCGAGGGTACGGCGGAGCGACATCATGGCCGTGTAGGTGCAGAACAGCCGCTTCGGCTCGTCCGGATGGGCGGCGAGGAAGCGGTCCAGGGCGGGGACCAGGGCGGGCTCGATGCCGTCGACGTGGACGTCGTCGTACTGCAACCGAAGAGCCATGTCGTATGCGCGCACCCCGCTGGTCATCGCGACCCCCCTCTCCCGGAGGGACTCGAAGCTGACGTCGTAGAGCCAGGAGACGTCCCGGCCGTCGGCGTAGTCGTCGTTGATCGCGATCATCGTGGCCACCGGCTCCGACCCGTAGGTCGAGAGGGCGACGGTGAAACCGGCGGGGTTCTTGACGAGGACGAGCTCGAGCGGCTGCCCACCCACGTCGACGACCTCACCCCGACCGAACGGGGGTCGCACCTCGGCGAGGGCCCGGGCAGCCGTCGCGGGCGCGAACGCGTCGCCGAGAACCATGCGAGCGGTCGTCGTGGCAGCCGTGGCGTTGATCATCGCGGCCAGTCCCCGCTGCTGCAGCGTGACCGGGCCGACGTCCTCACCGCCACGCACGACGATGTCGAACTCCCGCTCGTCCCTGGGACGCAGGAACCCCGCGTCGTCGCCCGACTGGGGCGGCGCATACTCCTCCGCGAAGCGCACGTCGGTCTCGAGGATCTCCGGGAGGCGGTGGGCGATCGAGGAGTCGAGACCGAAGTACCGGACGGTCACGCCCTCGGGGATGACCTCGCGCGACCGGGCGACGTAGGGGTCGTCGATGTTGAGGACCACCCCCTCCGTCGCCTGAGCGGCGAGACGCTCGAGGAGTCGCGCCGTGTGGTCGATCTCGGCGAACCGGTCGAGCTGGTCACGGGCGACGTTGAGGAGCAGGGCATGCGTGGGAGCGACCACCTCGGCGAACTTCAGCGCGTGGGCCTCGTCGAGCTCGAGGACGGCGATGTCGGCCTTGGCGCGGCCCGACAGCGGCAGGTCCTTGAGCATCGACGAGATCACCCCACGGGTGAAGTTGCTCCCGGTCGGGTTGGTGAGCACCCGTTTGCCGTGCGCGCGCAGCAGGGCCACGAGCATCCGGGTCGTCGTGGTCTTGCCGTTGGTGCCGGTGACGACGACGATGCCGTCTCGGACGTCTGCGAGGGCGTGCTCGAGGAACCGCGGGTCGACCCGCTCGGCGACCAGCCCGGGGAACGCCGACCCACCGCCGCCACGCACTCGGGAGGCCGCGCGAGCGGCCTTGCCGGCGATGACTGCCGCGGTGGTCCTGAGCACGGCACAACCCTAGACGACCCGTCGGCTAGCGCTCCCTCACTGGAGGACGAAGCGGGTGAAGATGGCGGTCTCTCCGCCCGCCTCCTCCGTCGTGTACGCGATGAGCCCCACCCGGGTGACGAAGTCGGGCACCGGTGCGGTGTGGATCTGCCAGTCCGGTGTCACCTCGGACTGGAAAGCGGCGGTGTAGAACCCCGAGGCGATCTCGAAGCTCAGTTCGGCCCCGACCCATTCCTTATCGGCCAACTGGTCGGGAGCGATCTCGATGGCGTCCATCATCGTGTCGTTCTGGAAGGTCTGCACGGACAGGCCCTCGGTCGTCCAGGACAGCTCCACCCGGTCGCCGAGGTCCTCGCCGACGAGCGCCAGCCCGGCCGCGTGAGCCGGAGCGACCGGGTCGAAGTCGATGCGGGTCTGGACGACGGCGTCACCCTCGGGCAGGTCGCGCAGGAGAGCGTTGCGGATCGGAGGGCTGCGCAGAATCTCGATCCGCAGGCCGCCGTCCTCAACCGACCACGTCTGCGGGTCCTCGTTCTCCCACGTCCAGCCTTCCCCGAGGCCGTCGTCGAACTCGATCGTGACCGGAGTGGGAGCAACGTCCGTCCCGGGGTCCGGTTGCGGAGGCGTCGTCTGAGCGGGCTGGGTTGCCGCCGCGGTGCCCTGGACATCGGCCTGGCCGCCCGGATCGCCGCCGGTGAGGGCGATGACGAGGGCGGCGACGGCGGCGAGGATGAAGACGCCGGCGAGTGCCGCATACAGGAGCGTGCGGGGCGGCCGCTTGGGTTCGGGGATGTCAGGAAGGCGGGTGACCGGGCGCTCGCTGTCACCACCGGCCGCTGCGGTCTCGGAGGGGCCGGAGGCCACCTGCCGGTCCAGCAGCAGACGCACCGTGCCGGCCAGATGCTCCAGGTGTTGCTCCAACGGCGGAGTCATCGCATCCAGCCAGTGCGCATCCGAGATGAAGTACTCCACCGACGGAGCCGGCAGCACATCCTCGACCCGGAACGGCAGGATCGGTATGCCGTGGCTGG
>JBAUUB010000426.1:0-2043 GCA_049582485.1 Dermatophilaceae bacterium | reverse complement strand
GATGTTGACCTCGCTCGTGATGAGATTCACCGACATCAGAGAGGTGCCCGTGATGAACGCGGCGAGTGCCGCCCCGAGGGAGTCCGCGATCACCATGGCGAGCACCAACCAGGTGATGGCAGTGCTGAGAAGGATGAGTGAGGCCGCGAGGGTGGCCTCAGGGTGTATCGACCAGAAGTAGCTGAGCCAACCGAAGCCGACCACCAAGACCACTGGGAGCAGGAGCCTGCCGTTCAGCGCCGTCCTCCTGGCGGCCAGCCGCGGCAGTTGGACGAGGACCGCGAACACCAGAGAGGCGGCCAACCAGAACGTCAGCGAGCGACCACCCAGAACGAAGTCGATCTCGAAGGGAACCGAGACCAGGTAGGCATAGGCGAGGACTCGGACATGCAGGGGGAACCTGTGGTCGGATCGCCGCTGCTCTGCTGCGGTGTCTCCGGTCGCCCCTCTCAGCGCGTCATGCCGGTACGTGTCGAGAGCCACCGCCCGCGCCTCACTTCCGACATCATCTCGCGCTCCGCCCCATCGGCATCAGAACGCCGTGCATGCTTCCCGCCCTCCGGCGGGTATGGCCCACGGCTGCTCCTCCGAGGGGCCGTGCTCCTCCGAGAACGACCGCCGTCGCGACGGTTCGAGTGTTCCTGTGCCCAAGCCTCCTGAGCCTCGATGAGCAGAGCTTCGAGACGGCAGACCCCGATCTCCATGGTGAAGGACGACTCGTAGGTCATTCGCGCGGCGGCTCCCATGGCCACCAAGCCTTCTGGGGTCGTCGACGTCAGCTGGTGTATGGCACCGATGGTGTCTGTGACATCTCCGGGTGTGCACGAGGCCCCGATCCCGTGCTGAGTGACGATCGAGGCGACGTCGCCCGAGGCGTGCGCAAGAATCGGCTTGCCGGCCCGCAAGTACGCTTGGACCTTGCTCGGCATCGTGGCACGCAGCAGGGGACTGTCTCGCAGTGAGACGACGAGGACGTCCGCAGCAGCAAGGTAACGACCGGCCATCTCATGGGGAACCGGTGGCAGCACGGTGACGTTCGAGTAACCCTGCGCCTGACGCACGAGAGACTCTCGTTCGACGCCATGTCCCATGAGGACCAGGTCCGCCTCGGGAACGAGAGCGAAGGCGTCGACCAGTTCATGCAGACCCTGCATGGCTCCGAGATTGCCGGCATAGAGAAAGGTGCGCTGCCCCGATCCCAGAACGGGCCCGTCGCCTGACTCATCCGGCAACGGCGGATGAGTGAGCCAGTTCGGGGTCCAGGCAATCTTGTGTTGGGGCACGCCCCTGGCTTGGAGGATCTCGCGGATGCCGGGCGAGGTGACGCCGATTCGGGCCGCATGACGATAGGAGAAGCGTGTGTATGCGCTCAGCACGTGTTCGATCAGGTGGCCCACTCGTCCCGGCACCATCCCGCTGCCGGTGACACTGTCGGGCCAGAGATCCTGGATGAGAAGACACACCGGTGCACGCTTCGCCGGGGGCGCCAGCTGAGCCGGTAGCGCGGAGGTCGCAGGAGAGGAGTACACCAGCCAGACGTCGGGGCGCGGGACTCGGAGCGTCCCCAGAGTCGCGGTCGCTGCGTGGCTGAGGTAGTTGGCCGCGCGACGGACGGCATTTCTGTCGTGGGTGGCATAGACCGGTGTGCGATGAACGGTCACACCAAGGGAGTGCGTCTCGCGTAGGTACGGCTGCTGACGCCACCCCGGGTAGATCTCGCCGGTGGGGTAGTTGGGGAACGCCGTCAGGACATGGACGTCGTGGCCCCGTTCAGCGAGTCCGACCGCGATGCTCTCCGGGATGAGGGAACCCACCTCCGGGGGGAACCACTGGGTGATGAAGGCGATCCTCATGCTGACGCTCGCTCGCCACCACATGGGGCGACTGCCGCGTCGAGTCGCAGTGCCATCATTCTCCTCGCGTCGGTGCCGGCGGGAGGAGTCGCCGGCCCACACAACTCTGCGCATCCTAGCCGCATCGCGCCTGCTCAGACCCACCGATGGTGAACATGTCGTCCAGGGCCGGCACCCGCCGGCCCTCGGG
>JBAUUB010000425.1:0-24531 GCA_049582485.1 Dermatophilaceae bacterium | reverse complement strand
GGACCGGAACCCGATCCGCCGCGCCGGTCGCCGGCCCGCCGTCCGCCCGAACGCCCCTCGGCCGAACGGCCGTCAGCGGAGCGCCCCGATCCACCGGGACCCGAGCTCGGCCGGCGACCGCCGGCCTTGCCCGTCTCGCCGAGGTCCTCGAGCACCTCGGCGTCGAGGCCGGCGCGGGTCTGCTGCGACTTCGGCAGCCGGCCCTTGACGCCCTCCCGGATTCCGAGGTCGGCGTAGAGGTGCGGTGACGACGAGTAGGTCTCCACGGGCTCCGGGATGCCGAGGTCGAGGCTCTTGCTGATCAGCCCCCACCGGGGCAGGTCGTCCCAGTCGACGAACGTGATCGCCGTTCCCGTGTTGCCCGCGCGCCCGGTCCGCCCGATCCGGTGCACATAGGTCTTGTCGTCCTCGGGGCACTGGAAGTTGATGACGTGCGTGACGTTCTCGACGTCGATGCCACGGGCCGCGACGTCGGTGGCGACCAGCACGTCGACCTTGCCGCTGCGGAAGGCCCGCAGCGCCTGCTCACGTGCGCCCTGGCCGAGGTCGCCGTGGATCGCTGCGGCGGCGAAGCCACGGTCGACGAGCTCGTCCGCCACCTTGGCGGCCGTGCGCTTGGTCCGACTGAAGATGATGGTCAGGCCCCGGCCCTCGGCCTGCAGGATGCGGGCCAGCATCTCGGTCTTGTCCATCGCGTGGGCGCGGTAGGCGAACTGCGTCGTCGCGGCGACCAGCTGGCTGTCGCTGACGCCGTCCTCGGTCATCGCCCGGATGTGCGTCGGCTGACGCATGTAGCGGCGTGCGAGCGCCACGACGGGTCCGGGCATGGTGGCCGAGAACAGCATGGTCTGGCGCGACGCCGGGGTGAGCGCGAGAATGCGCTCGACGTCGGGCAGGAAGCCGAGGTCCAGCATCTCGTCGGCCTCGTCGAGGACGAGCGTCTTGATCGAGGACAGGTTGAGGTGGCCCTGCTTCGCGAGGTCGATGAGCCGGCCCGGTGTGCCGACGACGACCTCGACGCCCCGCTTCAGGGCCTCGATCTGAGGCTCGTAGGCGCGACCACCGTAGACGGTCAGGACACGCACACCGCGACGGCGGCCGGCCTTCTCCAGATCGCTGGCGACCTGGACCGCCAGCTCACGGGTCGGCGCGACGGCGAGGGCCTGCGGGCGGCCGGCGTACGACAGGGTGGCGAACTCCGGGTCGGCGGGGGAGACGACCCGGTCGAGCATCGGCACGCCGAAACCCAGCGTCTTGCCCGTGCCGGTCTTGGCCTGGCCGATGATGTCGTGTCCACCGAGCGCCACCGGTAGCGTCATCGACTGGATCGGGAACGGGGCGGTGATGCCCACGTCGGCGAGGGACTCGACGATGTCGGCGTGGACGCCGAAGTCGGCGAAGGACTGGGTGCTCATAGGTCTGGTCGGTCTCTTTCGATCGAGACGCCGGCCGCTCCTCCGAGCGGCGGGGCGTCGTGCCACGGACCGGAACGCGGTGTGCGCGCCGGGAACTGGGCCGATCGGAGGAAGTCGAGAGGGAGCCGCGGGAGGCGCTCACCGAGGAGTCACACACAGTCTGCGATGGTCATCCGTGTGCCGACCGGGCACCGGTACGTCCGCGAGTCTACCGGCTGGGCCCCGCTCGGCCACATCCGTCGCCGACACCGTTCTTGCGGGCCGGCCGCCTCCCCCGCGGGGACCGGTGCGACGACTAGGCTCCATCGGTGTGAGCGTGACCGACGCATACCCGTCCTCCGGCGGCGCCGGGGGTCTCGACGCGGACTACGTGGCCGGTGCGGTGGACCTGCTCGGGGTTCTCGCCTACGGCGAGCTCACGACGTACCAGTCGCTGGCAGTGCACGCGTTCTCCGCCCCGGACCTGGCCTCCCGGGTCGCGTTGTGTCGGTATGCGGCGGCCGACTTCGAGCATGTCCGTCGCCTCGAGGGGCGCCTGGCCGAGCTGGGCTCGACACTCGAGGACGCGATAGCCCCCTTCACGACCGTCATCGACGACCTCAACCGTCGCACCCGGGCCCAGACCTGGCTCGAGGGACTGGTCAAGGCGAGTGTCGCCGACGGCATCATCGTCGACTTCTACCGGGAGATGGCCAGGCTGGTCGACCCCCGCACGCGCGAGGTCGTCGAGCAGGTCGTCGCGGACGACGCCAAGCGCGCCTACCTCGTCTCGGTGGTGCGCGAGTCGGTCACGCCCGGATCACCCGAGGCGAGCCGGCTCTCCCTGTGGGGACGACGGCTGGTGGGAGAGGCCCTGACCCAGGCCCAGCAGGTCGCCGCGGACCGGGAGGCGATGGGCGGTCTGCTCGTCGGCACGCCCGAGCGCCCCGGCGCCGATCTCGGGGAGATCGGCGCGATCCTGCGCAGGGTCACCGAGCGACACACCGACCGGATGGCTCGGATGGGTCTGTCGGCCTGAGCTGCACGCGGACATCCGCCGAAGGGGATGGGCCGGGTCAGATCTGCCGACGCCCGGTGAGGAGGCCGTAGCCCACGATGAGCAGGGCCGCGGCGACCACGCCCGCGACGAACGGCATCGCCTCGAACCCGCCCGAGCCCTCGTATCCGAACTGGTAGACGACCCAGCTGCCGACCAGCGAGCCGAGGATGCCCAGGATCACGGTGACCAGGAGCGAAATGCTCTGCCGTCCGGGGAGGATCAGGCGGGCCAGCGCGCCGATGACGGCACCGAGCACGATCGCGCTGAGGATGGTGAGGAGCACTGCCGATCTCCCTCTCTGAAGTACCGCCGGAGCCTAGGGAAGGCCGCCGGACCGGAGTTGCCTAGCCGCGGGGTGCCTAGCGACGGAGTGCCTAGCGCGGCAGGGGCACGGTGCCGAAGCCGACGCGGCCCTTCTCGGAGTCGCCCACCTGGACGTAGGCGAGTGCCGCGACGGGCACGAGGATCTCGCGGCCTTTCGAGTCGGTGAGACCGAGGAGGCCGCCCGGTTCGCTCACGGCCGACCGGACGGCCGCCGTGACCTCCTCGGCCGACTGGTCGGTTTCGATGCTCAGCTCGCGCGCGACGTTCTGGACGCCGATCTTGACCTCCACTGGTGACTTCCTTTCAGTCCCGGCGGGCACGCAATCGTGGCCGTGGGGCGGGTGGGGTGCGTCCGAGGGGACGGGGTTCGTGCCTAGGCTAACCCGCTGCGTCGCCCGGTTCTTCCCCGCTCGGCGGCGGGAGCGGGTCCTCGGCGTGACCGGTGGGAAAGCCTGTGACGCCGCGCCAGGCGAGCTGTCCGACGAGCCGGGCCGCCTCCTCCTTCGGGATCGTGGCACCCTGGGCCAGCCAGTGGCGAGCGGAGACCTGGGACAGGCCGGCCAGTCCGACGGCCATCAGGAGCGCCTGCTCGTCGTCGAGGCCGCCGGCGGTGTCCTCGACGATGGCCTGCGCGATAGCCACCGCGCACGTGTCGGTGACTGCGTCGATCCGCTGGCGCACCTGCGGCTCGCTCGTCAGGTCGGACTCGAAGACCATCCGGAACGCGGCGTCCTCGCGGGCGACGAAGTCGAAGTAGGCCTCGATGGCTGCGAAGACCTTGGTTCTCGCGGACTCGGCCGGAGCGTGCAGGGCGTCCCGAACCAGGCTCTCGAGGGTGGTGCAGTGCTGGTCAAGCAGGGCGAGGTAGAGGTCCAGCTTGCCCGGGAAGTGCTGGTACAGGACGGGTTTGGAGACGCCCGCGCGGTCGGCGATGTCGTCCATGGCCGCGGCGTGGTAGCCGGCGGCTGCGAACACCGCCTGCGCCGCCTCGAGCAGCTGCGCGCGACGGGCGGACCGGGGTAGTCGCTGCCCCCGCTGACCGGTCGTGGCCTGGGTCGTGCTCATCGCTCTCCTGCTCGCTCGTCCGGCTCCGTCGCGTGGCCCACTCTAGGCGCGTCGGACGCGACTATCGTGCACCGTATGCAGTTCGCGCCGCTCGTCGAACCGGGTCCGCCGCTGGGCGAGGCCGAGCGACGGCGCTATGCGCGGCACACCAGGTTGCCGGAGATCGGTGAGGTCGGTCAGCGACGGCTGGCCGCCGCGAGGGTCCTCGTCGTCGGGGCGGGAGGGCTCGGCTCACCGGCGTTGACGTACCTCGCGGCAGCGGGTGTCGGCACGATCGGCGTCATCGACGACGATGTGGTGGAGACCTCGAACCTGCACCGCCAGCCCCTCCACTCGGACGCCGACGTCGGTCGTCCGAAGGTCGACTCCGCCGCCGACCGGCTGCGTCAGGTCAATCCGCACGTGACCGTCCGGACCCACCCGCACCGCTTCTCGGCGGACGGCGCGCGGGAGCTGCTCACCGCATACGACCTCGTCGTGGACGGCGCGGACAACTTCGCCGCGCGGTACCTCGTCACGGACGCGTGCGCGCTGGCCGGGGTGCCTCACGTGTGGGCCTCGATCAACGCCTTCGCGGGCCAGCTGAGTGTCTGGTGGGCCGGACGCGGGCCGTGCTACCGCTGCGTCTTCCCGGATCCACCGCCTCCCGGGTCGGTCGCCTCCTGCGCGGAGACCGGGGTCCTGGGCGCGCTGCCCGGGGTCATGGGGGCGCTCCAGGCGACCGAGGCCGTCAAGCTGATCACGGGCACGGGCCGACCCGCCGTCGGGCGCATCGTCCTGCACGACGCGCTCGAGGGCACCTGGGACGAGGTGCCGGTGCGCGCGCGGCCCGACTGTCCCCTGTGCGGTGACCGCCCGAGCATCACCGAGGTCCGCCCGCACGAGGAGCCAGCCTCGGTCCCGCTCGTGAGCGTCGTGGAGCTCAGCGCTCGGCTCGCTGGTGAGGAGCGGGGAACCGCCCAGCAGGTGCTCGTCGACGTTCGCCAGGCGCAGGAGCGCGCCGAAGGCCGGATCGAGCCGTCGGTCCACGTGCCGCTCGACGACCTCGTGGCCGGCGACGCCGCGGACCTGGTGGAGCGGTGGCGTGTGGAGCGTGTCCGCGTCGTCGCCTACTGCCGCAGCGGGGTGCGCAGCGGCCAGGCGGCCGCCTATCTGCTTGCTGCCGGCCTCGAGAGCGTCGAGTCGCTCGACGGTGGGATCCTCGCCTGGGACCTCGATGCCGGTCGGCGTGACGGCGCCGTTGGCGAGGGTGCGCCGGCGGTCGGACGGCGGTGACGACGACCTCCTCGGCACGGACGTGGTCGGGGACTGTCGGAGCGCCGTGATGGGATCTGGAGTCATGTCCTTCCCCGTCCCGTCCGACGAGCAACGAGCAGCGATCGACCATCGCGGTGGTGTGCTGCGGGTGCTCGGGGGGCCACGCACCGGCAAGACGGAGACGGCGGCGGCGATCGTCGTGGACCGCATCCGACGCGGAGAGATGGCGACCGACCAGGTGCTCGTCCTCGCCGCGACGCGACAGGCCGCAGCGGGGCTGCGGCGCAGGATCATGACCGAGCTGGGCGGGACGGCGACAGCGCCCGTCGCCCGGACCGCCGCCTCGCTCGGCTTCGGCATCCTGCGAGCCGGCGCCGCCCTCGTCGGTGACCCCCCGCCGCGGCTGCTCAACGGACCGGAGCAGGACATCGTCATCCGGGACCTTCTCGCCGGACACGCAGCGGGCGACGTGGCCGGACCGTCCTGGCCGGACAGCGTCCTGGGGGCCCTGCCCACCCGGGCCTTCCGCACCGAGGTCCGTGATCTGCTGATGCGAGCCGTGGAGAACTCACTCGGGGCCGCGGACCTGCTCGAGCTGGCCGACCGCCACGACGTTCCCGAGTGGCGCGCGGCCGCCCATCTGCTCGAGGAGTACGACCGGGTCACGGCCCTCGCGAGTCCGGGGGCCTACGACCCGGCGTGGATCGTCGCGGCCGCGGCCGAGGCGTTGCGCGCCGATGTCGCCCTCGCGGCCCAGGTCCGGGCCGGGGTGCGGCTCGTCGTCGTGGACGACTCCCAGGAGCTCACGCCCGGGGCGGCCGGCCTGCTCGCCACGCTCGCCGGACTCGCGTCATCGCACCCTCTCGACATCGTCCTGCTCGGGGATCCCGATGCGGGCGTGCAGTCCTTCCGGGGAGCCGATCCCGCCATCCTGGCCGGTGGCGCCGATGCCCCGTTGGACTGGACCATGCTGTCACGCACCGGAGCGGCGCGGACCCTGCGACTGCGCACCGCATACCGTCCGGCTGCCCTCCTGGCCGCGGGTCGCCGGGTGGCCGCCGCCGTGGGCAGCGTGGGGGAGGTCGCACACCGGGACCCCCGGCCGGCGGACCCGCGGGCGGAGGGCGCGGTGGAGACGCACCTGCTGCGAACCCCGTCGGCTGAGGCCGCCTATGTCGCCGCACGGGTCAGGGACGCCGTCCTCCTCGATGGACGGCGCTGGGGGGACATCGCGGTCATCGTCAGGGGCGGCAGGCGCAGCGACTCGATCCGCCGCGCCCTGGCCCGGGCCGACGTGCCGGTGTCCGCCGACGTCGCGGAGGTCCCGGTGCGCGACGAGCCGGCTGTGCGTCCGGTGCTGCTGCTGCTCCGTGCCGTGCTCCGTGCGGCGGGCGGCGATGACGGGGGCGGGCTGACTCCCACCCTCGTCATGGAGGTTCTCGGCTCACGGGTCGGCGGCACCGACTCCGTGCAGCTGCGGCGGCTCCGACGCGGTCTGCGTCGCATCGAGCTGGCCGGTGGCGGCGGTCGACCGAGCGACGATCTGCTCGTCGAGGCGATCCGCCACCCCATCGTCCTGCAGGATGTCGGACCCGAGGCGGCCGGTGCGCGCCGGGTGGCCGACGCCTACGCTGCTGGCTTGCGCGCCGTGGCCGCACTCGACGACGAGGGGCGGCCGGTCGCGCGTCAGGGGGTGCTCGTCGAGGATGTGCTGTGGTCGATCTGGTCCGCGCTGGGTCTGGCCGCGAGATGGCGTGCGGCGGCGCTGGCGGGCGGCGCCGGCGGAGCACGGGCCGACCGCGACCTCGACGCGGTCCTGGCGCTCTTCGACGCCGCCACCCGGTTCTCGGACCGTCTCCTTCACGCCGACCCCGGGGCCTTCCTCGAGCACGTGGAGGAACAGGAGCTCCCGGGAGACACGCTCGCGGTCCGGTCGCCCGCGGGGGACTCCGTCTCGGTGCTGACCCCGGCCGGGGCAGCCGGACGATCATGGCCGTTCGTCATCGTGGCGGGAGTCCAGGACGGCGTGTGGCCCGACACCCGGCTGCGCGGGCAGCTCCTGCGCAGCACCGAGCTGGTCGACCGACTGCGCGGCAGGGACTGGTCATGGCGCTCGGCGGCTGCCGCTGTCCGACACGACGAGACCCGCCTGTTCCACGTGGCCGTGACCCGCGCCACCGAGCATCTGGTCGTCACCGCCGTCCGGGACGAGACCGAGCAACCCTCCCCGTATCTCGACCTCCTCGACGGCTCCGGGACGGTGCAGGACCGTGAGCTCACCGAGGTGACCCGTCCTACGACATCGCGCGAGCTGGTCGCCTGGCTGAGGCAGAACCTCGCGGAGGCTCCGGCAGGGGACCCGGACCCGGCGGTCACAGCCGGGCTGGCCCGGCTGGCGAGGGCCGGTGTCCCGGGAGCCGATCCCGGCCAGTGGTGGGCGCTGCGTGACACGACGAGCACGCGGGCACTCCTTCCCGACGATGCGGCCGTCGACGTCTCGCCGTCGCGCATCCAGGCCTTCGAGGACTGCCCGCTCCGGTGGCTCCTGAGCAGCCGGGGCGGAGACGGCCCACCGGTGGGTTCCTCGGCCCTGGGCACGCTGGTGCACGACATCGCACGTGATCTCGGCGACGCGCCGACCGAGCGGATGATCGCCGAGGTGGACTCCCGGTGGGGGCAGCTCGGGCTCCCTCCCGGATGGGTGAGCGACCGGACCCGCGCTCTCGCCCACGAAATGGTCGAGCGGCTCGGTTCGTATGTCGAGCGAGCGCGTTCGCAGGGTTGGGCGGCGATCGGGGCGGAGGTCTCGATGCGCGTGGCCCTGGATCGCGCTGTCCTGCGCGGTCAGGTCGACCGGATCGAGGCGGACGAGCACGGCACGGTCCGCATCATCGACTACAAGACCGGTTCGACTTCGACGCGCAAGGCCGACCTGCCGCGGCATGCCCAGCTCGGCGCCTATCAGGTGGCGCTGCGCGAGGGGGCCTTCAATGACCGTCTCGCCGAGGCCGGAGTCGCCGTCGGGGCGAGCGGCCCGGAGTCCGCCGGCGCGGCCCTGTTGCAGCTCGGAAAGGCCGCCGGCCGGCATGGGGCGAGCCTCGAGGAGCAGGGCCGGCTCGAGGACGACCCGGACCCGCGATGGGCGCACGCGCTGATCGAGGCGACGGCGGTCGGGATGGCGGCAGCGACCTTCACCGCCCGTCCGGAGGAGCAGCGGTGTCAACGGTGTCCCGTGCGGCGCGCCTGCCCGGCTCAGCCCGAGGGAGCGTCTCTGGCATGAGGACGGTGGACCTGCGCGAGAGCCGAGACGGTGTCTCAGGTGGTGTGTCCGGTGGAGGGGCCACCCCTGCGGGTGGAGCCCCCTCCCCGCCGATGCCGGACGGCGGTGGCAGCGACGGCAGGTCGTTGTTGTCGGCGGTCGAGCTGGCTCGCGCCCTGGGCCAGCCGCACGATCCGACGGCCGAGCAGGCTGCGGTCATCGAGGCGCCGTTGGAGCCCTTGCTCGTCGTCGCCGGTGCGGGGTCGGGCAAGACCGAGACCATGGCGTCGCGCGTCGTGTGGCTGGTCGCCAACGGGCTGGTCGAACCGGAGCAGGTGTTGGGCCTGACGTTCACCCGCAAGGCGGCCAGCGAGCTGTCGGCCCGGGTGGACCGGCGCCTGCGCACGCTCCGAGAGGTCGGTCTCTGGGCCCCGCCGACCACGGCCGAGGGCCTCAGCGGGGGAGCGTCTGAGGGCCTCACCGCGGCAGTGTCCGAGGACCCGCTCGCAGGACGACCCGCGATCTCCACCTATCACTCCTATGCCGGGTCGATCGTCGCCGACTTCGGCCTGAGGGTCGGGGTCGAACCGACGGTGCGGCTGATGACCGAGGCGGCCACCTGGCAGCTGGCCTACGAGGCAGCGTTCCGCTATGACGGAGACGTCTCGGCGTTCGAGCTCGCAGAGGGCTCGCTCGCAGGTGCCGCCCTCACCCTGTCGGGTGAGCTGGCCGAGCACCTCGTCGACCTCGATGAGGTCGAGGACTACTTCAGGACCTGCTCGGCAGCGCTCGAGGGGCTGCCCCTCGTCGGACGGTCCAAGACCGTGCCATCCGAGGTGAGGTCCGCGGTGGCGTCCCTGCGGGCGCGCTGCGTCGCCGTGGACGTCGCGCGACGCTACGCGGGCCTCAAGCGTGAGCGGGACGCCATGGACTTCGCCGATCAGATGGCTCTCGCAGCGCGGCTCGCCGAGCGGTTCCCGGACATCGCCGACATTGAGCAGCAGCGGTTCCGGGCGGTTCTCCTCGACGAGTTCCAGGACACCTCACATGCCCAGCTCGAGCTGCTCCGATCACTGTTCCCCTCCACCGCCGTGACCGCGGTCGGAGACCCGCACCAGTCGATCTACGGCTGGCGGGGGGCGAGCGCGACGACGCTGGCTGCCTTCCAGCGGTCTTTCGCGCGGCGCTCGGCCGACGACATCGATCACGACCAGAGTGCTGCGGAGGTCGCAGCCCTGCCGCTCGCCACGAGCTGGCGCAACGCCGAGCGGGTGCTCGCGGTTGCCAACGCGGTGTCCGCGCCGCTTCGGGAGCGGACCACCGTCCCGGTCACCGAGCTGAGTCCCCGGCCCGGGGCGCCCGTCGGTCGGGTGTTCGCGATGCGGCTCGAGACCGACGCCGATGAGGCGCGTGCCGTCGCGAGCTGGCTGCGGGAGCGTGGGGCCGGCTCGCCCGAGGTGTCGGCAGCCGTCCTGTGCCGCAAGCGGCGTCAGTTCCGGCCGATCATGGAGGCGCTCGAGGCCGCAGGGGTTCCGTATGAGGTGGTCGGTCTCGGGGGGCTGCTCCTCACTCCGGAGGTCGAGGACGTCGTGGCCCTGCTGAACGTGGTGCACGATCCCACTCGTGGCGATCACCTGATGCGCCTGCTCCTCGGTCCCCTAGTGCGGATCGGCCCGGCCGACCTGGACGGGCTGTGGGCTCATGCCCGGCGCCGGCAACAGCTCCGGGCCGGCCTCGAGACAGTTCGGGACCAGGCTCGCGACACCGTGGACACCGCAACGCTGGCCGAGGCCGTGGAGGACCTTCCGGAGCCGGACTGGCGTGGGCCCCGCGGAGAGCACGTGTCACCCATGGCGTTGGGCCGGCTCGCCGCCCTGAGTGAGATGCTCCGGTCAGTGCGACGCGCCACGACCCTGCCGTTGCCCGACCTGGTGGCATTCGCCGAACAGGCGCTGGGGGTCGATATCGAGGTCGCGGCCCGGCCCGGGTACTACCTGTCGGCGGCACGCGCCCACCTGGACGCCTTCGTCGACGTGGCCGCCGACTTCTCGGCCGGCGCCGACCATGCCACCCTCGGCGCGTTCCTCGCGTGGCTGGACGCCGCCGAGGAGCATGAGCGGGGACTCGAGACGCGGGCCGGCGACAGTGCCGTGGGTCCGGTCGCGATCATGACCGTGCACGCGGCCAAGGGGCTGGAGTGGGACCTCGTGGTGGTGCCCGGGATGGTCGAGGCGACCTTTCCCAGCCACGGCTCGACGTCGTCGTCGGTCAGGGACGGCCGGTGGCGGATCGGTGAGCAGACCGGCAAGGGCTGGCTCGGTGCGGTCACGGCGTCCGGAATCCCGCACGCCCTGCGCGGAGACCGAGCGGCGCTCCCGGACCTGGACTGGCGATCCCTACCTGACACGGCCACCGCCAAGTCCGCCTGGTCCGACTTCACCGCAGCCATGGGTCGTCACGCGATGGACGAGGAGCGCCGCCTGGCCTACGTCGCCGTGACCCGCGCGCGCGACCAGCTGCTCCTCAGCTGCTCGGTCTGGGGCCCGCAGAAGACTCCCCGCATCACCTCACGGTTCCTCGTCGACGCACTCGCCGGGGCCGGCCTCCTGGGCGCAGACTCCGACGATCGGTGGGCACGGCTCGACGAGGGAGATCTCCCGCTGGGGGCGGACGGTCCGGTCACCGTCCTGACCTGGGCACAGATGCCCTCGGTGGAGTCCGCTGAACGGCCCGACACGACCACCCAGCGGGAGATGCTCTGGCCGTCTGGCGCGCCGCTGACGCACCGACTGCATCTCGAGGAGGGGGCGCGGGCGGTGCGGCGACGCGTTGCCGAGGAAGGGTGCTGGGCCGACGACCATCTGTCGGACCCGGTGAGTGACCTGGTCCGCCGCATCCTCGCCCAGGCAGAGCATCAGCGCGACGGTGCGGGTGCCGTGCCGTCGCTCGAGACGATCTCCGCCTCCGGAGTCGTGGCGGCCGCACGCTCACCGAGGGCGTATGCACTCGACCTGCGGCGACCCATGCCCACGGCACCGAACCGCGCCGCCCGTCGCGGCACGCGGTTCCATGCGTTCGTCGAGCAGCACTACGGCCGAGCGGCCATGCTCGACTGGGACGAGCTGCCCGGCAGTGCGGATGCGGCCGCGGACCGTCCCGCGGAGGACGACCTGGCTGCCATGAAGGCGCGGTTCCTCGACAGCGAGTGGGCGGACCGGAGGCCGCTCGCCGTCGAGACCGACGTCGAGACGGTGTTGCCCACCGCAGCGGGCCCGATCTCGGTGCGCGGCCGCATCGACGCGGTGTTCCCCGACGCGAACGGAGGGCACACGATCGTCGACTGGAAGACGGGCGACGCGGGACGCGACAGCGATCTCGCTGCGCGCGCCATCCAGCTCGGCGTCTACGCCCTGGCCTGGGAACGGATCCACGGCCTCGCCCGCGGTTCCGTCGACGTGGCTTTCTACTTCGCGGCCACCGGCCGCACGGTGCGACCGCCGGTGCCCGACGAGCTGGAGATCATCGCGGTGCTGGACGAGGTGACACGCGCGGCTCGGTCGTCTGCCGACGGCGACTGAGGCATTCCCCGTCCCGCGGGCCGGCGTGGGATGGCTCAGCCGGAGGCGCGACCAGGCTCGCCCGGGTCGGCGTCCTCCACGACGGAGTGCGAGTCGTCCGGGACTCGTTCGGCGGCAGGCGACATGCCCTCAGCGTCGGGCGCGTTGTCGTCGGACGCCGCAGCCCCGGCGTGCCCGTCGGAGGATGACCCGACGGGCTCTGCCGGGGAGGCCTCGACGATGTCGATGACGTCCGTGGCGTCGTCGTCGACGGCCGCAGATACTGCGCCCCGTGTGTCCGTGGGTGAAGAGTCGGCGGTCGGTCCGGCACCGGACGAGTCAGAGCCAGTCGGGTTGGAGTCGGTCTTGTTGGAGTCGGTCGGATTGGAGTCGGTCGGATTGGGACCGGCCTCGTCGGAGCCGGTCTTGTCGGAGTCGGTCGGGTCCGGGCCTGGACCGCCGGGGGGCACGATTCGCAGCCGCCGCGCCTGGGTCTCGCTGTGCACGGCATCGTCGAGCCGGCGCAACCGAGCCGTCGTCGCCTCGGTGGTCACCTCGTCGCGAGACTTCACAGCGCGGAGCAGGGTCGCGAGCAGACCCAGCTCGCTGACCAGGCGTGCCCGCGCCAGCAGGTGCTCGTCGGGACGCTCGACACGCACGTGCGCATAGGCGGTCAGAACGGCATCCACGACCTCCGGCGCCGCCGCGGTGACGAGTGCGGCGAAGTCGTCCGCCGGGTCGGCGACCTTGGCGTCCTCCCAGCCGGTGACGCCTCGGATCGTCGCCCTCGACGGGTCGGTCGGGTCCGGGAAGGTCACGAGCACGTCAGAGCCGGCGAGGGCGCCATGCACCGGCGTCGGTGCGAACCGCCACAGGCGCACGTCGTCCAACGCCTCCTCCCACCGCGACAGCAAGCCGGCGGGCACCCGGCCGGTGGCGGCTCCCCGGTCGATCTCGGCGAGATGCCTCCGGCGGTACGTCTCCGCGTCGTAGGACGCGAGCCCCGCCTCGTCGAACAACGCTCGGTCGACGTTGTGGATCAGGGCGATGGTCCGACCGAGCTCGGCGCTCACGGGGTGACCCGGCCGGAGCGCTGCGAGATCAAGCGGGTGTCCCGGGATGTACGTATGGACGGCGGCTCGGCCGATCTTGGCGATCGGCGCGAAGCCCTTGGCGGCCGGAACGGCGAACGGCACCCGTCGGTGCAGCAACGCCAGCATGGCCAGGCTGGCGTCCATGCGAGCGGCGGAGACCTCGTCCCGAGGGGCCCGGATCACCCAGCGCCGCTGCTGGGTGTCCTGGATGAAGGCGACGTCGAAATGCTCATCGTCGCCGGACACGACCTCCTGCACCGCTATCGGGTCCAGTCCCGGCACGGCCGCGCTCGCCAGGGCGGCGAGGCGTAGGGAGCGGTCCACACGCCCACCGTATGCCGTCGACCGCGCCGAAGCGGTGAGGGACACCCCGCCCGCGGACGATTGGACGCGCGCCGGGCTAGGCTCGCGGCTGTGAGTCGCCTGAACGCCGTCGCCTTCACCGGCGGCGAGATCGACCGGGCGGCCCACCGCCGCAGCGATCCCGGGTTGCTCCGCAGCCTCCTGACCGACCCGTCCACCCGCGTCATCGAGCTCGTGGGCGACGAGTTCACCCTGACGGACCGAGGGGAGCTCGCGGTTCGAGCGCCCCGCCCCGGCGACGCCGACGCCGAGCTGGTCGTGTTCCTCGGCGAGATGCTCTCCACCGGGGTGGGCGGAGCGGCTGGGGCGAGCACCGCATACCTCCTCGTCGTTCCCTCTCGAACCGCCCCCGTGCCGCCCCCGGCACAGGGACTGCGCGCCGGACTGCGCGATCTCGCCGGGACTCTCGATCCCGACATGGCGGCGCTCGTGGCGACGTCGCTCGGCCTGGCCAACTGGCACCTCAGCCACCAGCGCTGCAGCCGGTGCGGCGCACCCACCGAACCGGTGCTTGCGGGCTGGATCCGGCGCTGTCCTGAGGACGGGAGCGACCACTACCCCCGGACCGACATCGCCGTCATCATGGCGGTCACGGACGGGGCGGACCGCCTCCTGCTGGCGCGCGCCCCGGCGTGGCCGCCCGGCCGGATGTCCGTCCTCGCCGGCTTCGTCGAACCGGGCGAGACACTCGAGCAGGCCGTCGCGCGGGAGGTGCGTGAGGAGGTCGGGATCGAGGTGCGGGACGTGCAGTACGTCGCCGACCAGCCGTGGCCCTTCCCGTCCTCGCTCATGATCGGCTTCACGGCCCACGCGGTCCAGACCGACCTCGTCCTCGACCGGGTGGAGATCGCCGAGGCCCGCTGGGTGAGTCGCGAGGACGTGCGCAGTCTCATCGCCCGCGGGGAGTACCGCCCGAGTCCCGGGTTCTCCATCTCCCGGGCGCTCGTCGAGGACTGGTTCGGCGGGCCGCTCCCTAGCGCCCCAACCGGGCCATGACCTCGTACACCGACGGGTTGGTGGCTGTCGAACCATCGGGGAAGACGACCGTCGGCACGGTACGGTCACCTGCGTTGACGGCCATGACGGCCTCAGCGGCGTCCGGGACGGCCTCGATGTCGACGTCGGTGTAGGCGACGCCCTCACGGTCCAGCATCGCCCTGAGCCGACGGCAGAAACCGCACCATCCGGTCGTGAGCAGGGTGACCGACCCCTCGCCGGGGACGTACTGAGCGGTCGGACTCTCCATGGGTCGACGGTATCCGACGCGCGCCCCGGGCCGGCGTCCGTGCCGACCGACCGCCTCGTCGGAGCGGGGTGAGAGACTGTCCGGCGTCATGAGTGAGCCCGTCGTCGCGCCCGACCCTGAGGCGATCCTCGCCGCCTTGGACCCCGAGCAGCGAGCGGTCGCGTCGGCCCCCCTGGGGCCGATGGTCGTCCTCGCCGGGGCGGGCACCGGCAAGACCCGCGCCATCACCCACCGGGTCGCCTACGCCGTCCACACGGGCGTGCTGGCCCCGACGCAGGTCCTGGCGGTGACCTTCACCGCCCGGGCAGCCGGAGAGATGCGCAGCCGACTGAGACTGCTCGGGGTCGAGGGCGCGCAGGCTCGCACCTTCCATGCGGCGGCGCTTCGCCAGCTGCACTACTTCTGGCCGCAGGCCATCGGCGGCGGAGCGCCGCAGGTGCTCTCCCACAAGGCTCCTGTGGTCGCGGAGGCCCTCGGTCGGCTGCGCCTGGAGGTCGACCGGACCGTGCTGCGGGACGTGGCGGCCGAGATCGAGTGGGCCAAGGTGTCGATGCTGACGGCGGAGGGGTATGCGGCGGGCGCCCGAGCGGCCCGGCGCGAGGCGCCTGGGATGGACCACAGCGCGATGGCCAAGGTCCTGGACGCCTACGAGGCCTGCAAGTCCGACCGCGGTGTCATCGACTTCGAGGATGTGCTGCTGCTCACCGTGGGCATCCTGGAGGACCGCGAGGACATCGCCGCAGCCGTGCGCCGCCAGTACCGCGCCTTCGTCGTGGACGAGTACCAGGACGTCAGCACCCTGCAGCAACGGCTCCTCGACGCCTGGCTCGGGGACCGTCGTGACGTGTGCGTCGTGGGGGACCCGGCGCAGACCATCTACTCGTTCACCGGGGCCAGTGACCGTCACCTCCTCGGCTTCAGCGCGCGCTACCCAGGGGCGAGCACGGTCCGGCTCGTGCGCAACTACCGGTCCACCCCCGAGGTGCTCGAGGTCGCCAACCGCGTCGTCTCAGGGCCGATGGCGCCGCGGCGAGGGGCCGTCAGGCTGCTCGCGCAACGGCCCTCGGGCCCCCTCCCGACGCTGCGCGAGCACCCCGACGACGCCGCTGAGGCGAGCGCCGTGGCGAGGTCCATCCGGGAGCGTCTGGATGCCGGCGCGGCGCCAGGTGACGTCGCCGTACTCATGCGCACCAACGGACAGACCGAGGTCCTCGAGGCCGCTCTGGCCGAGGAGGGCGTTCCCTACCTGGTCCGTGGGGGGGAGCGGTTCTTCAGCCGGGCGGAGGTGCGCCAAGCCCTCGTCCTGCTCCGCGGAGCGGCCCGCACCGATGCCGCAGACGTGGCGCTGCCGGAGCTCGTCGGGGCCGTCCTGGCCGGTGCGGGCTGGAGCCCGAGTGCACCGGGCGTGCGGGGGGCGGCCCGAGAACGCTGGGAGAGCCTGTCGGCGATCGTCGCGCTCGCGGACGACCTCACCCGCGCTCGGCCCGAGGCCGGGATGGGCGACTTCGTCGCCGAGCTCGACGAGCGCGCCGCCGCCCAGCACGCGCCCGCTGCGGCGGGCGTCACGCTCGCATCACTGCACGCCGCCAAGGGGTTGGAGTGGGACCACGTCCACATCGTGGGGTGCAGCGAGGGGCTGATCCCGATCAGCCTCGCGGACACGCCCGCTGCAGTCGAGGAGGAACGTCGGCTGCTGTACGTCGGCATCACCCGAGCCCGGCGGAGCCTCGACCTCACCTACGCCCTCGGCAGGGGGTCCTCGCGTGGCGGTCGCCGCCTGTCACGGTTCCTTCTCGGCCTGGACGGCGCGCTGGACAGCCCCACCCCGGTGCCGCGGGGTGGCCGCGGCGCGGCGGGCTCCGGTGGCGGCCCGAGGCGGAAGAAGTCCGGTCGTGGCCGCACTCCAGTCCCACCGTGCCGGGTGTGCGGCGCCGCGCTCTCAACGAGCGCGGCCCGGACCCTGGGTCGCTGCGAGAGCTGTGAGTCGACGGCCGACGCGACCCTGGTGGCCGCGCTGCGAGCATGGCGCACCGAGCGGGCGGGCCGGGACAAGGTTCCGGCCTATGTCGTGCTCACCGACGTGACCCTGACGGCGCTCGCCGAACGGCTGCCCCGCAAAGCCGAGGACCTGCTCGCCATTCCCGGGATCGCCGAACGCAAGGTCGAGGCATACGGAGCCGAGATCCTCGCCGTGATCGCGGACGCGCCGGCCCGCTCCTGAGGCGCGGGGGAGACGCGGCCGCCCTCGTGGGAACGGCCGGAGTGGGGCCAGGGCGCACCGATCGGACCGGTTCCGGGAAAAGGCATTGCGCCCGGTGCGGACGTGGCTCTACGCTGGCCGGACGCCCTGCAGATCAGGGCGGTCTGGAGGGAGGGGCCGCGCGCCCTGACCTGCCACACCCACCGGGAACCACGAGCGAGAGGAGGCTCCGGTGAAGCTGACGAACATGACCACGACCGGTGCCACCGGCGCGTTCGTCCTGCCCGGCTGCCTCGACGCGGCCTCCGTCGCGGGAGCGCGCGTCCGTGTCGCCGGGGGACACCTCGGTGCCGTGGCTACGCGTGTGACCACGTCCGCCCGTGACGCCGTCGACGTCCCGACCCCTGTGCACGTCCGCCCTGGAGGTGCCGACGGATAGAAGATCTGTCGCACCACACGACCTGACTCAAGGCCGCGGACCCAGCACCGGGATCCGCGGCCTTTTCGTATCCCCATCCGGGACCCGACCCCGACCGGGTCGGTCCCGCTCCGACAGACCGACCTCACGCCGACACCCACGGCAACCAGGGAGCACATCATGACCCTCGTCCATCCGGCGGCCAGCTCGTCGACCCATCCACCGCATACCGGGTCGCGGTCCGGTGCGGAGCACACCCTGCTCAGACCGGCCGGTGCGCAGCGGACCCAGTCCCACCACACCGGTCCGCAACCGGCCCAGCGAGAGCGGACGCAGCCACAGCAGACGCAACCAGAGCAAACCCACCACCGAGAGAAGGAGGCGGCCGAGATGACCCTCACCGCGTTGCTCGACTCCGAGGCCTTCACCACGGCCGTCGGTGCGGACGTCCCCTGCCAGCAGGAGGACCCGGAGCTGTGGTTCGCCGAGGCACCCGACGACGTCGAGTTCGCCAAGGCCCTCTGCGGGACCTGCCCCGTCCAACGGGCGTGCTTGGCGGGCGCTCTGCAACGGCGGGAGCCGTGGGGTGTCTGGGGCGGTCAGCTCTTCGTCGGCGGTGCCGTCGTGGCGCGCAAGCGCCCGCGCGGCCGGCCACGCAAGGACGCCCCTCCGATCGAGGTGGGGGTCCTCGAGGCGAGCGCGCCGTAGGCTGAGGAGCCATGACGCGCCTGCAGATCGCCCAGGACCCCCACGCCGACGAGGTGCTCAGCACAGATGCCTTCGGGCTGCTCGTCGGGATGCTGCTCGACCAGCAGTTCCCGATGGAGCGCGCCTTCGCCGGACCGGCCAAGATCCTGGACCGTTTCGGGACCCTGGACCCGGTCCGGATCGCCGAGGCCGACCCTGACGCGTTCGCGGACCTGTGCGCCACCCCGCCGGCGATCCACCGCTACGGACGGTCGATGGCAGGGCGCATCCAGGCGCTCGCCCGCGTGGTCGTCGACGACTACGACGGGCGGGCGTCACGGATCTGGGAGGGGGCGACCTCGACCGCGGACCTGCTCGCCCGGCTCCAGGGGCTCCCCGGGTTCGGCGAGCAGAAGGCCCGCATCTTCGCGGCCCTGCTCGGCAAGCAGCTGGGGGTGCGTGGCGACGGCTGGCGGGAGACGATCGGCCCGTATGCGCAGGAGGGTTCGTTCCGCTCGGTCGCCGACGTCGTCGATCCAGAGTCCCTGCAGAAGGTGCGCGACTTCAAGAAGCAGGCCAAGGCGGCGGCCAAGAGGTGAGCGAGGCGACCCGGTCCCGGCGAGGTGCCGGCGAAAGGGTCAGATGAACTCTTCGCCGTCGTCGCTCTCGACGGCCATCGCCACCGCAGGGAAGTCCGCCCCGGGGATGTGCTGCTCGGCCAGCGACCGGCCGGGCACGGTGCCGCCGATCTGACAGAGCACGCCGATGCCACCGAGCCACACCCGGTGGATGAGGAGGTAGTCCGGCGGCAGGTTGAGCTTCGTCCCGACGATCCAGTTGGGGTTGCGTGGGTCGTTGATCCGGGCGCCGACGCCGCGAAGCCAGTCGCGGGTGAAGGTGAACTCCGGCTCTCGCAGCGGCTCGATGAACGGTGCGAGGTAGCCCAGAACCTGCTCGGGGTCGACCGAGATCCCCTCCCGGATGAAGCCGGCATCCCTGAGGCGTCGCACGAGAGCGGGCGCGTCCTCGCGCATGGCGAGGGACAGGATCTCGCCGAGAGCCGGGGGCAGTCCGTCGGGCAGCCTGTTCACCGCGCCGAAGTCGAAGACGACGAGCCGGCCGTCCGGGGTGATTCGGTAGTTGCCCGGGTGCGGGTCGGCGTGGAGCAGGTGCACCCGGCCGGGCCCGCTGAGCAGGAACTCGAGGTACAGGCGGGCGGCGTCGTCCCGCTCCTGCGGGGTGCCGACCTTGATGATGTCGGCCAGAGGGCGGCCGTCGACCCATTCGGTCACCAGCACCCGCTCGGACTGGGCGAGCACATCCGGGACCAGGATGTGGGGGTGTCCGCGGAAGGCGCGGGCGAAGGCCTTCTGGTGCGTCGCTTCGAGTGAGTAGTCGAGCTCCTCGGACATCCGCTCCTTGAGCTCGGCCATGATCGGCGCCATGTCGATGCCCGGCACGAGCCCTCCGGCGAGCTTGGCGACCCGGCTCATCTGGTTGAGGTCACTCATCAGCGCCTTCGCGACACCCGGGTACTGGATCTTGACGGCGACCTCCCGCCCGTCCCGCCAGACGGCACGGTGCACCTGGCCGATCGACGCGGCGGCGGCGGGGGTGTCGTCGAACTCGGCGAACTTGGCGCTGCGCCAACGCGGTCCGAGCTGGTCCGCCAGGATGGCGTGGACCCGCCCGGCCGGCATGGGCGGCGCTGCGTCCTGAAGCTTGGTCAACGTGGCCCGATACGGTGCGGCCATCTCCTCAGGGAGCGCGGCCTCCATGATCGAGAGCGCCTGGCCGACCTTCATCGCCCCGCCCTTGAGCTCACCCAGCACGGAGAAGAGCTGCTCGGCCGTGCGGGCCTGGACCTCGAGGGCGACCATCTCGGCCGGCCGGCCACCGACCCGCTTGCCGACCGCCCAGGCGGTGCGACCGGCGAAGCCCAGCGGAAGGGTCGCGAGCTTGGCCGTGCGGGTCACGCCGCGGAACGGGAGGTCGGTCACCTGACCATTCTCCCACCCTGCACGGACGTGGCCGGGTGGCTCGCCGGCGGCGACGGTGCGCGTCCCGCGCTCCCGCGTCGGTGTCCCGAGGACGGGCACCGTGGATGAACCGACCACTGCGACGTGGCGAGGGAGGGTAGCGGAAGTGCCGTGTGCCACCGCATGCCGGTCGGCGGAGGGTATGCGTCGGTCACCCCCAGTGCGAGCATCGCGACGGTGCCCGCAGCCAGCGCCGCAAGGGTGTCTTCGACCGTGACGGCCTCGCCCTGGCCGTCGCCGACGAGGTCCGGCAGTGCCTCCGAGGTCGGCGTCGCACCACCATCGGACAGCACGACGCAGTCGAGACAGGGTCCCCGTCCGGGGACGACGAGCGGGCCGATGTCGACCGACCCGGGTCGGGTGAGAACGGGTAGGTGCGTCACGTCCCGCCGCGACCAGTCGCGGGAGCGTTCTCGGGGAAGTCGTGGCGCGACACTGATGACGAGTGCCGGGTCGGCCGTGTCGGCGTCGTGGTCGTCCGCCGATGCGGCGTACCAACCAGCCCGCACCTCGCCGACGCCGGCCGACCGGAGCAGCCGCGCGATCTCGTGGACGAGGGCGCCGCGCCCGTCGACTAGGACCCTGGACGCGGATCGCCGTGTGCGCAACGGCAGCGGCGCGGGGCCGCTGAGGATCGACTCGCCGCCCGTCAGCCGACGCGCAACGGACCAGGCGGCCGCTTCGGCACCGGCGAACTGGAGGGGGTGGTGCGTGGTCAGACCCGCCCGGTCGAGCGCCTCGCACAGCTCGACGACCCGCTCCACGGGCAGACCGGTGGCGACGGCCAGCTCCTCGGAAGGCATCGGCCCACTGAGGCTCGCGAGCCTGGTGAGAAGGCGGAACAGCCTTGAGGTCTCGGCGAGTGTCGCGCCGGTCAGGACCACCCCGTGGACCGGGTCGCCGCCGAGGGCGATGGTCCCGTCCGCCAGGATCCGCGGGGTCAGGCCGGCCAGCAGGGGACGAGCGTGCCGGATCGACCGAGGCAGGTGCATGGTGAGAAGTCAACCTCCTCCCTGACCGGTGCGCTGTGCGTCATCCACAACGGGGCCCGGCCCGGCCCAACGGCCGGGCGGGCGGGACCACAGTGGTCCCGCCCGCCCGGTGGACACCCCTGGACGGGTGTCGGGTCCGTTCTCTCAGGCCTTGCCGAGAATGCGGTTGAGGTTGGTGCCGCAGTCGGGGCACTTTCCCTTGGCCATCCGGCGGCCGTTGTCGGAGACGACGACCTTGCCCTCGGCCTCCTTCTTCTCCTTGCACTTGACGCAGTAGAACTCGCCCTTGTAGGTCTCGTCAGCCATGGCTTCTCCTTCGGTCGAACCCTTGCGGCCGCAGGCGTGGATTCCGCCTGTGCCGTGAAGGGGCTGCGTACGACCATAAACGAGCCTGTGCTCGAGTCCAGCCAATCCCCGCACGGCGCGCCGCATGACACGTCACTCCTGTCACACGAGACACAATCCCCACAGGGGTTTCGTGGAGCGGCGGTCAGGTTGGCTCGAGAGGGACTTCCCGCAGGTCGCGACGAGCCTCCTGACCTCGGGTGATGAGTGAGGCCAGATCTGCGACCGTTCCCGGCGGCAGTCCGTCCACCGGCCACCAGCGCAGGTCGAGCGACTCCGGACTCCGAGCCGCCTCGGACTCGTGAGGGGCCCAGCCGACGAAGCGGACGTCGAGGTGCTCGGCACATCGGCCGAACCGCGCACCGAGCCCGTGGCGGTGCAGCTCGGCCGGCACCGGCCCGATCCGCACGGAGTCGATGCCCGACTCCTCGCGCACCTCCCGGTGCACGGCGGCGAGAAGGCTCGGGTCGCCGGGCTCGACATGGCCGCCGAGCTGGAGCCAGGCCCGCGCCTTGGTGTGCAGGGTCAGCAACACCTGCTCCCCGGTGTGGTCGAAGACCAGGCACGACGTCGTCAGGTGCACGGGGGGACCGGTCTTGAAGACGGCGGTGTCGTCCTCGAGGGCCTGCAGGTATGCGGTCCGCAGCCGCTCCTGACCCGGATCCCCGGGTGCATAGCGGCGAAGTGTGCGGACGGCGTCGCGCCAGACCGGTGACCGCCGGGGCGCGGTGTCCGGGAACGTCGCCGCGTCGCTCACCCGTCGCGACGATCGCCGTCGGGCGGACCGTGCTCGCCCGGCTCCACGTCCGGCGGACCGTCCGGCTCGACCTCCGCGGACCCATCGCCAGCGGACGGGTCGAGCAGACGGGCGAGCTCGGCGTCGAAGTCGTCGGCCCCCGTCGCGCCGAACCGTTCGACATAGCCCAGAGGGTCGTCCAGGTCACCCGACTGGGGTGCGACATCCGGATGCTTCCAGACGTCGTCGCGGGCGGCCCGACCGTGGCGGTCCTCCATGGCGCGGAAGAGGTTGGCGGCATCGCGCAGACGTCGGGGACGCAGGTCGAGTCCGACCAGTCCGCGGAAGACCTTCTCGGCCGGTCCACCGGTGGCCCGTCGCCGGCGGATCGCCTCGCCGAGGGCGGCACCGTGAGGAAGGGTGGTCGCGGTCGCCGCCTCGGCGACGACGTCGACCCATCCCTCGATGAGCGCCAGCGAGGTCTCGAGCCGGTCGAGCGCCCGCGCCTGGGCCGGGCTCGGGGTCGGGGCGAACATCGAGCCGCTGAGAGCGGACTGCAGCGCGCTCGGGTCCTGCAGGTCCACGTCGCGGAGCTGGGCCTCGATCGCGTCGAGGTCGAAGGCGATGTCGGCCGCGTAGTCGCGGACCGCCGCCAGGACCTGCGGACCGAGCCAGGGCACCTGCGCGAAGAGGCGCGTGCGGGCGACCTCGCGGACGGCGAGGTAGAGGCGCACCTCGGCCACGTCGACGGACAGCCCCGCGGCGAGCTCGTCGATCGCGGCGGGGAGCAGGACGACGTGGTCGTCGGGGACGAGGGGGAGCCCCACGTCGCTCCCGGTCAGGACCTCACGACTCAGCGTGCCGATCGCCTGTCCGAGCTGGGCCGAGAACATTCCGGCGCTCATCCGCTCCAACATGCCCTGGACCTGACCCATGACCATGGCGGGGTCCATTCCGGGAGGGAGCATGCCCTGCAGCTCGGGGGGCAGCTCGCCGGCTCCTCCGGTGAGCCGGTCCAGCTGACTGCTCGAGGCCTGCGACATCGCCGTCGACAGGCCGGTCGCGACGGGTCCGACCAGCTCGCTCCACAGCGGCATGGTCTCCTCGGTCCAGTCCAGCGGGGTCCACGCATGTGCCCAGGCCGTATGCGGGGGCAGGGTGGTCGCCTCGTCGACCCACAGTGAGGCGATCCGGACCGCCTCGGCGACCGCGCGTGCAGCACTGTCGTCGACCTCCTCGACGGCGCGTCCCGGACCGGAGCCGAAGCCGGCCGCCGGTGAGGCGCCGCTGGAGCCCGCAGCGACGGCGCGCGCAGCGGTCAGAGCAGCGTTCTGGTCCACCCCTCCGCCGACGGGACCGGCTGCCCCGCCGAAGAGGTCACCGAGCATGCCCGCACCTCCGCCGGTCATCATCGACTGGACCTGGCTCAACGCCTGCTGGATGACCTCAGGGTCCATCCGGTCCAGTCCGAGGTTGCTCAGCAGGCCGGCCATCTCGGGCGGGACGGGCCCGCCGGTCAGGCTCTCGAACATCTTCTCGAGCTCCGGCGGCAGGCCGGAGCTCTCCGATCCCTCACCGGGTTGCTGACCGGTCGGGTCGTCGTCGTCGGGGCGGTGCGGCTCAATGTCGTCGGGCACTCGTCCATTGTCCCCCACCGGCTCGTCGGCGTCGCCCACAGCTGACGGCGGCTCGCATTCGGTCCCTCGGGGCCCGGTCCGATGCGCGCGGGCCGGTCGACACGGAACACGGCGGGTCCACCGGAACCCCGTCCGGTCCCTGGTGCGTTCACCCGAGGTGTCGGCGCGTGGCCCCTGCTCGTGCCGACCACCTGGTCGCGAGCCTGCGGGTGCGCGCCCACCGCCTGCACGGGCGCCGACCGCCGGGCATCCGGACGGAGCGGTTCTTCCGGTGCACCCATGGATAATGGGCGGCCGGCCCCACCCGAGAGGGGAGAACGACGAAGGAGAACACGGTGTCACCGACCCACCCGCGAGTCGCTCTCGTCGACATCCGCGACGTTCCTCTCTCTCTCGACGAGGTCGTCGCCGCCGTCGGGCGACCCGGCCATGGGGCGGTCGTCACCTTCACCGGCGTCGTCCGCGACCACGACGGGGAGCGGGGCGTGACCGGACTGGACTACTCCGCGCACCCGTCGGCCCGTGAGCGACTCGCCGAGGCGTGCGTCCGGGTGGCGGACGGCCACCCCGACACGGTGCTGGCCGTCGTGCACCGGACCGGCCGGCTGGATCTCGGCGACCTCGCCGTCGTCCTCGCCGTGGGATCGGCCCATCGCGGCGAGGCGTTCGCGGCGGCGCGTGAGCTCATCGACGACCTCAAGGGCACGGTGCCGATCTGGAAGCACCAGGGTTTCACCGACGGCTCCGACGAGTGGGTCGGCCTGCCGTGAGTGCAGCCGTCCGTGCGGAACGGCAGCGACTCGGGTGCCCTGCCGCAATGGTCCTGCTGGCCGGGCTGGCGGGCATGGTCCTGGCGAT
>JBAUUB010000424.1:0-3856 GCA_049582485.1 Dermatophilaceae bacterium | reverse complement strand
TCTACCGGTTCACGGCGACGCGCGCGGGGATCTGGATGTACCACTGCTCGACGATGCCGATGTCCGCGCACATCGCGGCCGGCATGCACGGAGCCGTTGTCATCGAGCCCGCGGACCTGCCTCCCGTGGACCGCTCGTACCTCCTCGTCCAGTCCGAGGTCTACCTCGACGGACCGGGCATCGGCGAGGACGTGCGCGAGGTCGACGCGGAGGCGGTCGTGGGCGAGCGGCCGGACGCCGTCGTGTTCAACGGAGTCGCCTCGCAGTACGACCACCAACCCCTGCAGGCCCGCGTCGGGGAGCGCATACGACTCTGGGTCCTCGATGCCGGGCCGAACCGTCCCACGTCCTTCCATGTCGTCGGAGGCCAGTTCGACACGGTGTACTCCGAAGGTGCCTGGCTGCTCGGCGAGCCCGGCCGCCCGCGCGGCGACGGCGGCAGCCAGGTGCTCGCGCTCGCACCCGCCCAGGGCGGTTTCGTCGAGCTCGTGTTCCCCGAGGAGGGGAACTACCCCTTCGTCTCGCACCTGATGGTCGACGCCGAGCGCGGCGCCCACGGAATCATCCGCGTCACCGGGTGACCGACCTCAGCCGGACTCATCCGTCGCGGCCGGCTTCGACTCGGGCGGCGGTACGGACCGCGGGAGCAGGACGTGGCACGCGCCCGGCGCCGCGAACGGGATGAGCTCCACACCCTCCGGGGACCCGCCGGCCGCGGTATGGGCCGCCTCGATGAGCCCGTGGTGCGCCTGGCAGATGACGTCCGGGAACTCCGTCGCCACGTCGAGGAGCGGGCAGGTGCGCAGCTCGATGAGCTCCCGCGTGTCCGGCTGAGGATCCGCATCGGCCGGCGCCACGCCCCGGGGCCTGCCCTCCGGCCGTCGCCTCGGGCTGAAGCCGAGCCGGCCGAGCAGCTCGAACACCCGGCGTCGCGGCCCCGACCGGGTGCGCGGCGTGGGCAGTGAGGCGGCCCACACCCGGCCTACCTCCCGCGCCGTTTCGAGGGTGAGGCTCGCGCTGGCCGCCCGCAGGACCGTCGCGAACGCGGCCACGAGGCCGCGGTACTCGTCCAGGACGAGGTCGGAGGACTCCACCGCGACCAGGGCGGCGTCCGCTCCGGTGACCGCCGCATACCGGTAGTGCGGCCGGCCCCGCCCGCCGGACGGCACCCGGGTGCGCTCGGCCAGCCCGTCCTCGACCAGACCGTCCAGATGTGCCCGTGCGGAGTTGACATGACAGCCCACGAGCGCGGTCACCTCGGGGATCGAGAGCGGGCGATCGGCCTCGACGAGAGTCCGCAGCACGGCTACGCGGGTGTCGCGCTGCGTGCCCGGCGGCGCCAGCCGCGGCAACGGGGCCGGCCCGCGCGCAGAGGCCGATGGTGCGGGATCTGCCACTCGGCCACTCTACGCAGACGGACGCGAACGGCGTCCGGGGTGACCGACCCCGGGATGTACGACTGGGTCGTCAGCTTCAGCGGTGACCAGTTCAACGACGGCTCCTCCACTGATTGCGGTGCCGAAGTCACGACCATCACGGCCACCGAGGACCGGGAAGTGTTGGCCAACCTCATGATGTAAGCAGACAACGACAGCGGGGTGGATCCGGATGGATCCACCCCGCTGTTCGCGTGGTGCTCAGTCCCCGATCGGGGACGAGATCACTTGAGCTCGACGGTGGCGCCGGCGCCCTCGAGGGCCTCCTTGGCCTTGTCGGCAGCGGCCTTGTCGACCTTCTCGAGAACGGGCTTGGGAGCACCGTCGACGAGGTCCTTGGCCTCCTTCAGGCCGAGGGAGGTCAGCGCGCGGACCTCCTTGATGACCTGGATCTTCTTGTCACCGGCAGCGGTGAGGATGACGTCGAACTCGTCCTTCTCCTCCTCCGCGGCGCCGGCGTCGCCACCGCCCGCGGGGGCGCCCGCGGCCGCGACGGCGACCGGAGCGGCAGCGGTGACGTTGAAGGTCTCCTCGAACTGCTTGACGAACTCGGAGAGCTCGATGAGGGTCATCTCCTTGAAGGCCTCGAGGAGCTCGTCGGTGGACAGCTTCGCCATGATCGGCGTCCTTTCTTTCGTGTGCCGTGAGTGGCTGTTCGTTGTGATCGGGTGATCGGGTCCCGCCGGAGCGGGATCAGGTCACTCGGTGTCGCCACCCTCGGCGACGTCTGCGGTCTCCACTGCGGTGCTCTCTGCAGTGGCAGCTGCCTCGGCCGTGGCCTCGGCGGGTGCCTCCTCGGTGCCGGCGCTCTGGACGGGGCCCTCGGCCTCGACCTTCGCGCGCAGCGCGTCGACCACGCGAGCCGTCTGGGACAGCGGCGCGGCGAAGAGGTAGACGGCCTTGCTCAGCGACGCGTTCATGGCGCCGGCCAGCTTGGCCAGAAGAACCTCGCGGGACTCGAGGTCCGCAAGCTTGGTGACCTCCTCGGGAGAGAGGGCCTTGCCGTCGACGACGGCACCCTTGATCACGAGGAGAGGATTCGCCTTGGAGAAGTCACGCAGGCCCTTGGCCGCCTCGACCGGGTCGCCATCGACGAAGGCGATGGCGCTCGGGCCGACGAGCTGACCGTCGAAGGCGGTCACTCCCGCCTCCTTGGCCGCGAGCTCGGTCAGCGTGTTCTTGACCACGGCGAAGGTGGCGTTGCCACGGAGGGCGCCGCGCAGCTCGGAGAGCTGCTTGACGGTAAGCCCACGGTATTCCGTGAGAACGGCCGCGTTCGAGCTCGAGAACTTCTCCTTGAGCTCGGCGATGGCAGTAGCCTTGTCGGTCTTACGTGCCACGTGGCCTCCCTTCTTCTGTGCATCGACCGTGGTCGTGCGCCCACTGCTGGAGGTCCCACATGAGAAGAGCCCCGGCACAGGGCACGGGGCTCGCGACGCTCGAAAGCGTCGAACTGTCGTGGCCTGCGCTGGTCGCCCTCTCGTGAGAGGCCTTCGAGCCGTGAACGGCTAACCGGCGGTCTTCGGTCGTGGATCAGGATACGGGCTCACGAGCACCGCGGCCAAATCGTCCACCGCGACGGCTGCACCGCCTCGACCGGACGGCTGGTCCGGGAACACGGCGACGGCGCCACCCGATGAGCTCGGGCGACGCCGTCGGCGCGATGCGTGGCCTCGGATCAGGCGTCCGCGTTCTCCTCCAGGAGGTTGCGGGTGCGCGAGGCGTCCAGCGGGATGCCGGGGCCCATGGTCGTCGACATCGTCGCCTTGGTGATGTAGCGACCCTTGGAGGACGACGGCTTGAGCCGGAGGATCTCCTCGAGAGCGACCGCGTAGTTCTCCACGAGGGCCTTCTCGTCGAAGGAGGCCTTGCCGATGATGAAGTGGAGGTTGGCGTGCTTGTCGACGCGGAACTCGATCTTGCCGCCCTTGATGTCGGAGACGGCCTTGGCCGTGTCCATCGTGACGGTGCCGGTCTTCGGGTTCGGCATCAGGCCGCGGGGACCGAGCACCTTGCCGAGACGGCCGACCTTGCCCATGAGGTCGGGCGTGGCCACCACGGCGTCGAAGTCGAGCCAGCCGCCGGCGACCTTCTCGAGCAGGTCGTCGGAACCGACGAAGTCGGCACCGGCGGCCTTGGCGGCCTCGGCCTTGTCGCCGTTGGCGAAGACGAGGACGCGGGCGGTCTTGCCCGTGCCGTGGGGGAGGTTGACCGTGCCGCGGACCATCTGGTCGGCCTTGCGGGGGTCGACGCCGAGCCGCATGGCGACCTCGACGGTCTCGTCGTACTTGGCCGACGCGGTCGACTTGGCGATCCGGACCGCCTCGAGGGGGGCGTACGTGGCGTCGGCGTCGATCTTCTCGGCGGCGGCGCGGTAGGACTTGCTGCGCTTCATGTGCTGCTCCTGGTGTGCTGCGGTG
>JBAUUB010000423.1:0-5151 GCA_049582485.1 Dermatophilaceae bacterium | reverse complement strand
TTTCTTCCCAGGGAAGAAAACCCGCGGGCGCCGCGCGCTCAGATCACGTAGCGCAGGGGCTCGGCGGGGCAGTCGTCGCCGAGCGCCATGTCGGCGACCCTGCCCTCGGCCCGGGCCTGCTGCAGCGCCGTGACGGCACGGTCCCGCATGCTCCACGGGTCGATCGTGTTGACGTGGATCTTCGTGCCGCCCTCGAACCCGGCGAGCGTCGAGATGCGCCACTTGACGACGACCCGCAGCGGCATCGACACCTCGACGCCGGGCGGCCGGTAGTGCCACTCCTCGTTGCACGGCACCTGCGGTCCGGCGACGACGTGGCACGCGTGCAGCAGGTCGGACCAGCCGCGCACCTCGGCGGGACTCATCTGCCACGGCGACGGCGCGGCCGAGCGGGAGTACACCTCGAGGCTGGGATAGCGGTGCCCGTAGCCAGCGATCGCGATCGCGTGTTCGTTCTCGGCGACGACGAGCCCCTCGGCGCGCGGGTAGGCGACCCCGAAGTCGTTGTACAGCCACGGGTTGCGGCGCACCCGCCGGATCTCCTCGCGCATGCTGACGCCGATCTCGTCGATCGCGACGAGCTGCTTGTGGAGGTGGTCGAAGGACGCGCCGGCGGGTCGCAGCCAGTTCTGGAAGATCGCGACGTGCGCGGCGTAGACGTTGCCGGTGTACAGCGCGGCGGCGGCGTCGAGCGTCACGCGGGTGTACTCGGCGTGCTCGTCGGGGGTCAGGGCGCCCGAGCCGGCGAGGTCGGTCGTCAGCACCGCGTCGTCGGCGAAGTGTCCCCGCGGGACGACGAGGTCGTGGCAGCTGCCGAAGAACGAGCGCCCGCGGTCGAGCTGCTCGTCCTCGCCGAGCCTGTCCCACTCCTCCTCCGGCATCCCGCCGGCGAGTGCATGGGTGCGGGCGATGGCGCGGACGTGGTCGCGACCGAGGGGGTCGGCGAGGTAGGCCTCGAGATGCCGCACCCCGGCGGCAGGCACCTCGTAGCCGTAGTTCTCGTGCCAGTAGGAGTAGGCGAGGATCTGGAAGAGGTTCGGGATCACCCGCACGTCCGCGGGGGCGGCGACGACCTCGGAGGCGGGCAGCGCATACGTCCACTCGCCCGCGACCGACCGCATCCGCTCCGGGGGCGTCTCGAGATAGCGCAACTCACAGAACGGGCAGTATGCGCCGCTCGCCCCGGGATCGATCCGCTGCGGTTCGGGGCCGGTCCGGGTGAGCGGGCGGTTCGCCCGGCCCGGGATCGTCCACACGGTGGTTCCCGAGAAGGGGCTGGTCTGCTTGACGGTGCCGTCCGCCATGCGTCGGATGGGATGGGCGGCCTCGGGGAGCACGATCCCCAGCGTATGCGTAAGGAGGATCCGCAGGCCGATCGAGGCGATTAGGCTGACGGGTATGACTGTGCCACCCGGAACCGGCGGCGCCGCGGCCGCCCAGCCCCTGACGCCCCCGGACGCGCTCGTCCTGACCGCCCCGGAGGCCCCGCCGCAGATCGGCGACACCCAGGCCCCGAAGATGGCACCGCAGGTCGCTCCCGAGGCGGTGCCGGCCCTCGACGCCAAGGTCGACGAGTTCATGTCGGCGCTGTCGAACGCCGAGGCCAAGAGCCCGGAGTTCGCCCGACAGGCCGAGAACGTCCGCACCATGGGCGACGCCGACATCCGGCGGGCCGCCGAGACGAGCAACCGGATGCTCGAGCGTCCGGTGCGGGCCCTGCAGGAGGGCGGGCTCTCGGAGGGCTCGACGGTCGGCAAGACGCTCATCGACCTACGTCGAACGGTCGAGGAGCTCGACCCGAGTGGCGGAGGCAAGGCGAGCCGGTGGACGAGCTGGCTGCCGGGCCGGGACCGGATGACCGACTACTTCCGCAAGTACCAGTCGAGCCAGTCCCACCTCAACGGCATCCTGCACGCCCTGCGCAACGGCCAGGACGAGCTGACCAAGGACAACGTCGCGCTCAACCTGGAGAAGACGAACCTCTGGAACGTCATGGGTCGCCTCAACCAGTACATCTACATCGCCGAGCGCCTCGACTCCCGGCTGGCCGCGCGGATCGCCGAGATCGAGCTGTCCGACCCGGCCGAGGCCGACGCGCTCCGCCAGGACGTGCTGTTCTACGTCCGGCAGAAGCACCAGGACCTGCTCACCCAGCTCGCGGTCTCGATCCAGAGCTACCTCGCGATCGACATCATCATCAAGAACAACATCGAGCTGATCAAGGGCGTCGACCGGGCCTCGACCACGACCGTCGCCGCGCTGCGCACCGCCGTCATCGTCGCCCAGGCGCTCGGCAACCAGAAGCTCGTGCTCGACCAGATCACCGCCTTGAACACGACGACATCGGGCATGATCCAGCGCACCTCCGAGATGCTCCGCGACAACTCGGCGGCGATCCAGGAGCAGGCCGCCTCGTCGACGATCGGCATGGAGCAGCTGCAGGCCGCCTTCGCCAACATCTACGCGACGATGGACTCGATCGACACCTTCAAGCTCAAGGCGCTCGACACCATGGCCGCGACGATCGGCACGCTCGAGACCGAGGTCGAGAAGTCCAAGGAGTACCTCGACCGGGTCCGCAAGCACGACGAGCGCCAGGCCAGCGGCTCCCTCGACCTGGGCGACACGGGCCGCTGAGGCGCAGGTGGGGATCCTCGACTGGCTGAGCGGACGACGGCAGGAGCCGGAGCGTCCTGTCATCCCTGCCCCGCCGACCGAGGATGACGTGCGGGCCGCGCTGGTCGAGGTCGACGACTCGCTGTCGAGGCGCAACGCCCCGCCCATCGTGCGCGCCCGGGTGCGGCGGATCAGCACGACGATCGATCAGACCCTGCCGCGGCTGCGCGACATCGGCCTCGGCAGCTACGACGGATACTCGGTCATGACGACCGCGACCGACTACCTCCCCGAGGCGCTCGACGCCTATCTGCGGCTCCCGCGGGAGTGGGCCGACACCCGCCCCATCGAGGGCTACAAGACGGCCCTGATGATCCTCGTCGAGCAGCTCGACCTCCTCGCGGCCACCATGGACAAGATCTTCGACGCCGCCAACCGCGCCGACGCCCAGGCTCTCATCGCGCACGGCCGCTTCCTGGAGGCCAAGTTCGGGCACGGGTCGCAGAGCACGATGGACCTCGGTTCGACCGGACCGGCCGCCCCGCGAGCCACCCCGCCGCCGAACCCGTCGTCGAACCCGCCGACCAACACGTCGTCGAACACCTTGGACCTCTGAGCCGTTAACCGTAGAACCGCCACACCACCGAGACCCGCCATCGACCATCCGCCGCGCCACCGAGGACGAACATGTCGACCGACCGCCCCCGACCGACGACGCTGAGCGCGGCCATCGCCGCACTCCTCGAGGTCGCCGAGTCCGCAGGTGTGCCCCAGGACGTCGCGCGTGCCGAGGCCGAGTCCCTCGCGGCGACGGTCGCGGAGCCGGCGACCGGCGCATACGTGGACTGGGTGCGCGAGACCGGCGGCGGCCGGACCGCGGAGGACTTCATGTCCGCGGCCTCCCGTGGGCGGCGCTACCGCGGTGCCCCGACCCCGGCCATGGCGCAGCTGACGCTGACCCGCAGCCGGCACGCACCCGAGTATGCGCGGGCCCTGGCCGACGTGGCCATGGCCGCGGTCGGACTGGGTGCAGAGAACGCCCGGGTGCTCGGCAACGCCACGACGGCGGCCGCCGCCCAGCTCGGCGAGGCGAGCGCACCGACCCCGTCGGCACCGCCGAGCCCGGCGCCCGGGTCCGGACCGGATGTGCCGTCCGCGGAGCGGCTGCTCACGTCGGTCATGAACGAGCTCAAGGACGTCTCGAGCCGGATCCGCGGACTGCGCGAGGACCCGACCGTGCGGTTGCCGGCCGGCTCGGCCTTCGACGTCGGGGACGGCGAGTCGCACGCACCCGGTGCGTTCGACCTGCTGTCGGGCACGCGGTCGGCAGCCGTGCCGCCCCCGCCCGCGGGGACAGGCGTCGAGACCGGCCCCGGGACGACCGCCGACGTGACCAGCGACACGATGACCGCGACCGACGCCGAAGCGGAGGCGGCGACGGATGTGCAGCCCGAGGAGGAGCCGGTCAGGACCGTCGAGGAGCTGCTCGCCGAGCTCGACGAGCTCGTCGGGCTGACCGAGGTCAAGGCCGAGATCCACCGGCAGACCGCCGTGCTGCAGGTCGAGCGCAAACGCGTCGAGGCCGGGCTGCGGTCGCCGACGATCACCCGGCACCTGGTCTTCACCGGCAACCCCGGCACCGGCAAGACGACCGTCGCGCGGCTCGTCGGCGGCATCTATCGCGCGGTCGGGCTGCTGTCCACGGGTCAGCTCGTCGAGGTCGACCGCAGCGAGCTCGTCGCGGGCTACCTCGGGCAGACCGCCATGAAGACCGCCGAGGTGTGCGCGAGCGCCAAGGGCGGGGTCCTGTTCATCGACGAGGCGTACTCCCTCGGCGGTGACCAGTACGGCCGCGAGGCGATCGACACCCTGGTCAAGGAGATGGAGGACAACCGGGACGACCTCGTCGTCATCGTGGCCGGCTACCCGGTGCCGATGGATCACTTCATCGCCGAGAACCCCGGATTGGCGAGCCGGTTCCGCACGCACATCGAGTTCCCCGACTACACCGAGGACGAGCTCGTGGCGATCTTCCGCCTCATGGTGGGCGGTGCCGACTACGACGCCGGGCCGGAGGTCGAAGAGCGGCTCACCGCGATCGTCGCCGCGACCCCGAAGGGGCCGCAGTTCGGCAACGCGCGGTTCGTCCGCAACCAGCTCGAGGCGGCTATCGGTCGACACGCGTGGCGGCTGCGCGACGTCGACGAGCCGACCATCGAGCAGCTGCGCACGCTGGTCGTCGACGACTTCCCTTTCGAGCTGACCTCGCCTCAGGGTGAGACCGGGGGTCCCACCGATGCCGTCGAGTGGGCCGCATCGGGCACGATGGAGACTCAGGACGACGGGCTCCGAGAGACCGGGCCGGGGTCGGAGAGCCGACGGAGGGACAGTGATGAGTAGCTTCGGCGGGACCGGCGTCCGGGCCGCGCCGCCGGCTGCGGTGGCACCCCCGTCGCAGCGCGCTGTCGCGTCGACCGGCAGCGGACCCACCGGCACGGCCGTCGAGGCGAGTCCGGCGCCCTCGCTGCCGTCGCT
>JBAUUB010000422.1:0-3595 GCA_049582485.1 Dermatophilaceae bacterium | reverse complement strand
GGCGACAGCCGCGGCACAGGCCAGCGGGTGGCCCGAGTACGTCAGGCCGCCGGGGTACACGCGGTCGTCGAAGGTCGCGGCGATCTCAGGGCTGATGGCCACGCCACCGAGCGGCACGTAGCCGGAGTTCACGCCCTTGGCGAAGCAGATGAGGTCGGGGACCACGCCCCAGTGGTCCACCGCGAACCACTCGCCGCACCGGCCGAAGCCGGCCATGACCTCGTCGGTGATGAGCATGATCCCGTGCTCGTCGCAGATCTGGCGCACGCCGGCGAGGTAGCCCTCCGGCGGCACGAGGATGCCGTTCGTCCCGACGACGGTCTCGAGGATGACGGCGGCGACGGTATGCGGTCCCTCCACCATGAGCACGTCCCGCAGGTGCTGCAGGGCGCGCACCCGCTCCTCCTCGGGACTCGTGCTGTGGAACGGCGAGCGGTACGGGTAGGGACCCCAGAAGTGCTTCACGCCCGGGATCGAGGGTTCGGACCCCCAACGGCGCGGGTCACCGGTCATCGCGATCGCTGCGGCGGTGGCGCCGTGGTAGCTGCGGTATGCGGCGAGCACCTTGTGCCGGCCCGTGTGCAGGCGGGCCATCCGGAGGGCGTTCTCCGTCGCCTCGGCGCCACCGTTGGTGAAGAACACCATGTCCATGCCGTCGGGTGCCTTCTCGGCGATGAGCCGCGCCGCCGTCGACCGCGACTCGTAGGCGAAGCCCGGCGCGAGGGTGCACATCTCGGCGGCGGCCTGCTGGATCGCCTCGACCATCTTGGGGTGCTGGTAGCCGAGGTTGGCGTGCACGAGGCCCGATGAGAAGTCGAGGTAGGTCGTGCCGTGGTGGTCGGTGAACCGGGCGCCCTCGGCGGAGGCGATCGGCAGGGGGTCGATGACCTTCTGCGCCGACCACGAGTGGAAGACGTGGGCGGAGTCCTCGTCCTTGACGCGCTGGGCCTCGGTGCTCAGGTGGTGACTCATGGATGCAGAGTAGTCCCCGACCGGGGTGGAGTCCGCCGGGCCGGTCACGGGGGCTTCAGTCCCGTCGGAGGCACCCGCGCTCGCCCCGGTGGAGGGACCCGCATCGCTCCGGTGGAGGGACCCGCGCTCGCGACCCGCTCGTTCCTCGCGGGCCGGTCGCGCTCCCGGCATCGCTCCCCTCCGCCAACGGCGAAGGGCCCCCTGCGCAAGCTTGGGGGCCCTTGCCGTCTGGCGGAGGTGGAGGGATTTGAACCCTCGATGGGCGGTTAGCCCAAACCGCATTAGCAGTGCGGCGCCATAGACCGGACTAGGCGACACCTCCACGGCCCGGACAGGTTATCTGCCCGGGGCGCCCCTGAGCAAAGCCGCCCGGGCCATGCGCTCGCTCCTGCTCCGCTGGGGCCGTCGGTCAGCTGCAGATGTCCTCGTCGGCGGTGCGGACCGAGATGCCGCTCGTCGCCGTCGACGTGCTCAGGCCCTCGGCCGTCGCCGGCATCGGCGGCAGCGGCTCGAAGCCGAGCCGGTTGGGGACCTCGACGGGGTTGATCGCACCGGGACCCATCTGGACGACGATCGACCCGACGGCTGTCTCGTCGGCGACGAGCTCACTGCCCGGGAACGCCGCCTGGACGGTCCGGGCCGCCTCGGCGTTCTCGGCGGAGTGCCGGATCACCGTTCCGGTGACCTCGCCGACGGGCAGGTTGCCGCCGAGCATCGAGACGAACCCTTGCACCGCGAGCGCTCGAGCGGTCTGGGCGGAGAGGCCGCTGACACCCGAGGCGTTGACGATCGACACGGCGATCTGGTCGGGGCTGACGGTCAGCGGCTCGCTCGGGGTCGTCACCGATGCGGTGGCCGTCCCGGACGCGGTGGGCTCGTCCGAGGTCAGCGGCCGGTCGTAGCGGATCGCCTCCCACAGCACGTCCGCCTCCTCGGTCCACTGCACCCGGTTGGGGTCCTCCGGGTAGGTCTCGGTCGGCACGGTCACGAACTCGACCTTGCTCAACCCGATCGAACGGACGCCGTTCGCGATGCGCGCGAGCTCGGTGGTGCTCAGCTCGCTGTCGGTGGTCATGGACTCCGTCGCCGCGTCGAGGAACGAGTACAGCCGGTCCGGCCGCAGCAGCAGCGATGTGGAGGTCGCCTTCTGCGCCACCGACGACATGAAGGCCTGCTGTCGGCCGATGCGGCTCAGATCGGAGCCGTCGCCGATCTGCTTGCGCACCCGCACATACCCGAGAGCCTGCTTGCCGTCGAGGGTATGCCGCCCCGCCGCGAGCTCGAACTGGGCGTCCGGGTCGCTGACGTCCTCGGGGAGGCAGACCTCGATCCCACCGAGGGCGTCGACCATCCGGGTGAAACCGGCGAAGTCGATGACGATGAAGTGGTCGATGCGGATGTCGGTATTGCCCTCGAGGGTGCGGATCACACACGGCGCGCCGCCCTCGTTGAAGTTCAAGTTCCACTGCCGGACCACGCCGTTGTCCACGGTCGAGGACAGGTCGTTGCAGTCCTCGGGCGCCGGCACCATCGAGTCCCGCGGGATGGAGACGACCATGGCGCGCGAGCGGTCCGCGGAGAGGTGGACCAGGAGGTTGGTGTCCGAGTGGGCACCGCCTTCGACGGTGTCCGTTCCGTACTCCGTCGTCCCGATGCCCTCGCGGGTGTCGGACCCCATGACGAGGATGTTGAGTGGGCCCTCGACAACGGCCGTCGGCCGGTCGCTCCCGATCGAGTCGAGCAGGTCGATCGTGTCGATGTTGCCTGAGAGGTTGGCGTACGCGACCCCCAGACCCACCAGTCCGGTGATGACCACGGCGGCGATGACCCACCGGGCTCGGCGCCACCCCCTGGGAGGCCGACCGCCTGAGGCCGACCGACGGGTGCCCGCCTGCTGCTGCGCCTTCAGCGACCGGCGCGTGGGGTGGCCGTCACTCATGGCCATCACCGTCGGGGTTGGCATCGCCCCGACCTCCCCTCCGTGGCGTCGTGGGCGGCGCTCGGCCGCATCGCGCATCGAGCGGCGGGTGGGGAAGTCGGGAACGGAGGCGCGCGAAGCCTGGTTCTCCCAACCGGTCACGCGTGCGCGCCTCTCTCTTGACGTGTCGCAGGTGTCTGTCTCTCCATGGTCCGCCCGGAAGTTTAGACACAGAATCTGAATGCTGTCTGGGAGTCGGACGAAGCACGTGGGACGGTCGATGACGGTATGCGCTGGTCAGGGGCGGATTGACCGCACCGGACCCGCAGACGCGACCTGGGACACAGGGACGAAGGGAGCGGATGCCCGGGCAAACGGAAAGGCGGCCCCCATCCGGGGACCGCCTTGCCGTGACCGTCGAGGTCGAGAGGTCTGGTCAGATCGCGCGAACCTGGTCGGCCTGCGGACCCTTCGGGCCCTCGGTGACCTGGAACTCGACCCGCTGTGCCTCTTCGAGGCTGCGGTATCCGCTGGAGTCGATCGCGGTGTAGTGAACGAACACGTCGGGGCCGCCGCCGTCCTGGGCGATGAAACCGAAGCCCTTCTCAGCGTTGAACCACTTCACGGTGCCCTGTGCCATCGGGTGTAACTCTTTTCCTGTTTGTCGCTCGCGAACGGGCACGTCGCCCGAACGCGTCAGCTGCC
>JBAUUB010000421.1:0-2010 GCA_049582485.1 Dermatophilaceae bacterium | reverse complement strand
CCATCACGAGCCTGACCCTCCTCGCAGACATGTGAGCAGGTGCCTAGGGGGCAGTGTCATTGGTCCTGCTCCGTAGGCTTCCAAGCCAGTCGTCAACGTGGATTGCCAGTCGCAGGGCGCGGCCATCAGGGTTCGTTCGAGGGGTCAGATGTTCGTAGGGAAGTTGGCTGTTGGGGTTGCGGCGGTTCTCGCAGTCGGAACCGGCGTCGCAGTGGCAAATGGAATTGGCTCAGATCCCACGGTCGTGATTGCCGTCGTCGACGGAGACACGATCGACGTCTCGAGCGGTGGTGAGATCAAAAGGGTGCGGCTTCTCAATGTTGATGCACCTGAGAGCGTGCATCCCGACGAGTTCATTGAGTGCATGGGACCCGAGGCAACGGCCTTCCTCGAGGAGCTCCTCCCCGCCGGCACGGAGGTGGCACTCGCCTACGACCGTGAGCGGACGGACCGCTACGACCGGGAGCTCGCGGGCGTCACCGTAGGAGAGATGTTCGTCAACGCCGAGATCGCCCGGGCGGGGCTGGGTATCGCTGTCCTATTCGAGCCGAACAGCCGCTTCTACCAGAAGGTTCGCGAAGCCCAACTCGAGGCCATCGCTGCTGGGCGCGGCCTCTACGACGAGGATCTCGGTTGCACGCTGCCAGGCCGGGTGGCAGAGGTGGCCGCCAGCGCCGAGACGGTACTTGATGAGCCTGCAAGTGTTGAGGACGGACTCGAGGCTATGGAGTCCTACTCTGGCGTTCTTTCGGAGACGATGGTCGGTGTCGTTGCTCTGACCGCATTGCTGAACGCGGACGACGGCCTCTATGCAATTGTGCACCGCCACAATGCCGGTCCACGCGAGATACTAAGCCAGGTGCACCAGCGGCTCGAGGATGCGCAGCGGAGGACTCGCGAGGCCATCCAGACCGAGAAGGACCGCATCGAGGCTGAACGACTCGAGGCGGAGAGGCTGGAGAGGGAGCGCCAGGCAGCGGAGAGACGCGAGGCAGAACGAGTCGAAGCGGAACGCCTCGCGGCCCAGGAGCAGCGTGAGCGGGAGCAACGCGAGGCGGAACGGAGGGCCGCCGCCCAGCGTCCATCCACGGGTGGGTCCTCCGGCTCGGGATCGGGATCCGGTTCATCCGGCGGAAGCTCGGGCTCAGGGGGATCCGGAGGCTACGACGGCTACACGGGTTGCCGAGCGTATGGAGGCAAGTACCCTCCCAACGCCATTGACGAGCAAGGGCGGCCGTACACGAAGATCGACTGCTCTACCAAACGCCCAATCGGCGGCTGACCCGCACCTACGCTGCGACGAGAAGGTCCAGACGAGGCGAGCTCGGTGGCCCCGGCGACCAGCGGACAACGGTCAACCGAACCTGCACACGACCTCCACGTTCCTACCCCAGCCGCCGACCCCTCGTCCCGTAGATTCCGAGTCATCCACTCGGACGACGCGACCGACGCGAGGGATCCCATGATCAGAGTCGAGGGCCTGACCAAGCAGTACGGCCCGGTGCGGACCGCGACGATCCGAGCCAAGCGGTACGCGGACTTCGCGGCACTGCTCCGTGAGGTCGGGGCCCTGCTCGACGCCGGCGATGCATCCCGGCCGGACCGGCCGGACCCACCTGCGTATCGCCCACCTGACAAAGGGACCGCACGCTTCGCCCGCGACTGCTCGAACGTGATCCCCGCCTCGCGGGTCGGGGAGGTCATCGACCAGGGTGGCCTACCCTCACACTCAGCCCTCTTGCGCCTCGACCCCGACCAGTGCGACACCCATATCCCGCAACCGCATGAGGACGCCGTGCAGCTGGGACTGGTCGACGGGTCCGGTGCGCAAGGTGGTCGTGCCGTCGGCGTGGTGGACGAGGTCGGTGCAGCCGGCCCACGTCGCCCAATGCGGGTCGAGGTGGCCGCGAACGCGGATCTCGTACACCTCGGCCTCCGCGCTCACCACGTGCTCGGTTCATTGCGGCGCCGGATCGCCCACTCGGCGACGGCGAGGTTGATGACCCAGCC
>JBAUUB010000420.1:0-1998 GCA_049582485.1 Dermatophilaceae bacterium | reverse complement strand
CGGCGCCGAGGTCGACCCAGTCCCCGCGCTCGACGAGCCAGGCGTGGAGGTCCTCAACCGCGCTCAGGTGGTACCGCAAGGTCGTGGAGCCGACCTGGCACACGAGCGCCGGCGGGTCGGCGTCGGGATCGCGGTGCATCGTGTAGGTCGAGAATCCTGGAGCGGTCGTCAGCACCCACGGGTCCGTCGCCGTTCCCGAGCCATCCGGCATGGAGATCTCCTCCGCTCCTGCTCAGCCCCGAGGCGAGGCGGCCCGCTCGTCGAGGACCTCGAGGCGCTTGAGGGCGGCGAGCTGGGCGGTCTCGTTGCCGGAGCGGAGCGCGCCGACGAGTCCACGGATCTCGCGGGAATCGAGGCCGGCGGCCTCAGCGCGGGCGAGGGACTCGGACGAGTCCAGCCCGAGTCTCGCGACGTAGGTCGCCTGCTCGTCGACCGACATCGTCGTCGCGGCCCGGGGCTTGCCGCCGCCCTTGCCGCCACCGCCGCCGGACCCGCCGCTGAAGAGATCGGCGTAGGCGACGTTGCCGGTGCGGTTCGGGTGGTAGGACTCTCCGACCGGTGAGGAGTACCCGTTGACATAGGGGCTCGAGTCGCAGACCTGGTGGTTGTCGAACGCAGCACGAGGGTCGAGATATCCGATCTGCGCCGCGGTCGTCCGCTGCGCGATGAGCGTGTCGAGCTCGTCGGTCGCGTCGTTGAGCTTGGCCATCTCGCCCCGGTCGAAGTAGGTGATGAGGCTGCAGTCGCTGACCTCGTTGAACAGGTGCGGATAGCCGGCGACGCTGATGGTGGCCGAGGCGGGCGCGGCCGTCTTGATCGCCCCGTAGAGCCCGTCCAGCCGGTCACCCAGTTCAGTCGTCAGGATGGTGCGACCGGCCTGGATCGCGCCGTCGCAGTCGCTCAGCCATCCGGGCAGGGCGCACTCGGTCAGCACGTCGGCGAAGCCGACGTCGTTACCGCCGATCGTCATCGTCACCCGCGCGGTGTTCGAGGGCAACGGCGCCGACAGCTGGGTCGACGAGACATCGGCGGTCGTCGCCCCCTCACACGCCCGGAAGTCCAGGGGAGCCCCGGTGCGCTGGGCGAGCAGGACCGGATACGCGTAGACCGACTGGTAGCACTCGTTGACGCCAGCGAACGTGCCCGTCCCCGCCGAGAACGAGTCACCCAGTGCGACAAGGGCGCCGGCCGGCTCCGGCGGTGGCTTCGGCTTCGGGGCGGCCGAGGTCCCGGGCGCCGCCGTCACCAGGAGGGCGAGTGCGGCGATGAGCGCGAGGGTGGCACGACGCTGTGACATACCCGACAGTGTGCACCTGCCGTCGCGATCCGTCGATGGGAGCGTTCGGGGCTCAGGAGCCGTCGGCGGTGTCGATCACGAGCCGGAGCAGATCCGACAGGCCGTCGACGTCCTCCCAGCCGATGTTGGCGAGCAGGACGACGGTCGTGTCGGTGCTCGGGTCCAGCCGGGCGAACGCGGCGACGCCGGGGTCACCGCCGTCCTTGGCGAACACGCCGTCGTCGCGCACGTCGACGCCGTAGCCCGGCGCCCACCGGTCCAGGGCCTCGAACCGTGGCGTGAGGACGAGCTCGGGTGTCACGCCGGTCCAGACGCCACCGGTCTGGACCGCTCGGAGGAAGCGCTCGACGTCCGGAGCGGACACCACGGCGCCGCCGTCACCCCCTCCGAGGGCGGGGACGGAGAAGACGTTGGTGCGCCACGGACCGCCCGGGACGAGCGGTGGCAGGTAGCCTAGGGCGACGTCGGGATGGACCTCCTCGAGTGCCGGGTAGCCGCTGGCGGTCATTCCCGCCGGCTCGAACACGCGGGTCACGACCGCGTCGGTGAACGGCAGGCCGGAGGCCTCGCTGAGGATGATGCCGAGCAGGACGTACCCCGCGTTGCTGTAGTGGTGCGCCGTGCCCGGCGGGCAGACCGGCGGCAGGTCTGCGAACAGCGGCAGCAGGGCGCGGTAGTCACGCACGCGGTAGGTCGGCAGG
>JBAUUB010000419.1:0-4309 GCA_049582485.1 Dermatophilaceae bacterium | reverse complement strand
GAGCGAGAAGAGGGCAGGAGGCTGGCCGTAGTTCTGGCTGGCGATGGACCTGAGGCTGATTCGCTCAAGGAGTGCGCGAGGAGTCAAGGGGTCGAACTACACTTGCTCGGTCCGGTATATGGGGAGCGAGCGCTCACCAGGTTCTACTCCACACCGAGCGGCTCACTTCGTCGCTCTACACCGCCGAGCAGGCGTGCAGCCACGAGGTGCGTCCGGGGGTGGCCGGCCTCGCACAGGTCTCCGGCCGCAACTCCCTCTCCTGGGAGGACAAGTTGGGCCTCGACATGGACTACGTCGATGAACGCAGCCTCGGTGGTGACTTGACAGATGTGGCCGGTGGGTCAGGGGCGGATCGAAACGGCAGGGAGGCCTGAGTGCAGGACAACCGTCTCGGCCGTGTATTCCGGAAGGCCCCCAAGGATCCGCATGCCTGACATCGCTGTGATTCTTCCGACGTTCAATCGGTTGCACTACGTTGATGAAGCCATTGCCAGCGTGCTTGCGCAGGAGAACGTCGACCTCGAGCTCATCATCGTCGACGACTGCAGCACGGACGGTACCTATGAATACCTCCGAGACCGTTATAACGGACAGCGCCGCATCAGGGTCATCAGGACGCCTGAGAATGGCGGTCCGTCCGCGGCGAAGAACGCAGCGATTGCAGTTGCAGCAGCTCCCCTCGTGACTCTCCTGTGTGATGACGACGCCCTTCGTGTTGGTGCGCTCGCGGCAGCTGTCGAACTGATGGCGGTTCGGGATGACGTGTCCTTTGCGTGGTTCGCGGTCGCAAAATACGATCGATCTTTCGGCGCCGCGCATCTCATCTCGGAGGAGTTCGCGGGAGTCCCGTTGATCGCTGACCCTGCGAAGCGCGAACTGGCATGGGCGCGGAGTAGCCCGGGTGATGGACATCTGCTCGTTGTGCGGCGAGAATGCTATGCCGAGGTGGGTGGATACGCAGCCGAATTGCGAGCCGCGGGCGACACGGACCTCCTTCTGAGGCTTATGCGCCGGTTTGACTACACATGTGTTCCGCGGGTTCTTGTCAATGTCCGCTTGCACGATAGTGGCCAGACTGTGCGGAATGCGGAACTGCGCGCGACAATGTTTCGCCTCTTGCTCGAACGTCAATCGCGGCACCTCGCCATATCGCCCCAAGCACATGCGATCTGGCTCACTGATGCTGCCACGAGGTACCACGCGGTGAACCGGCGTTGGGAAGCGCGCAGTACGTTTATGAAGGCACTCAGAGCCGCACCGAACGCTCGGCGTACGTGGATAACATGGGCCGCGCTGGAGTACAGAGCACTTGCAGGGCGGCTGGAAGGCGTCGCGAGGCGTGCCAGGGTCGGGGCGTCACACGGGTCGTCGCAGGGGAGTGAGTGACATCGGGGCTTGTATGACTTGGAGAGCCATCTGGGTGCAGGTGGTGGTCGCTACGGTGGCCGTGGGAGAAGGCAAGGGCTTGTGCTGCTTTCCGGCTGAGCGTTCGGGCTCGTGAAAGAGATCGACAGGCCCGGGGTCGGCTCTCCCGGCTGAGGTTGGCCCGGTTCAGGGAATTGGTAGCCGTGCCAGGGTCCCGCCCCGCGGGATCACCTGGTGCGGGTGGGCACCGGATCACGCACAAGCATGCGAACGCCTGCCGTTGGTGTTCATCTGGGGTGGCTGGGTGGCAGCGGTTCGGGAGCTCGCCTCACCGCGGACGAGCCGGCGAGGAAGGTGCCGGGGCAGGACGCGAGGTTTCTCCCTCAGCTGTTGGCGCGCCCGATCCGCTATCTGATCGGGGGGCGCGAGTTCCGCAACTTCCGCTACAACGACTACGGGATGGTCGACTGGCGTGAGGCGATGGCGGTCTCGTGCGACACGATCTTCTACGAGGCGGCCTATGAGTCGTGGGTGGCCCAGGGCGGCATCGAGGCGACGGACGACAGCCGCGACCCGTTCCTGACGACCGCGCGCGAGTTCGGGCTCGGCGAGCCGACCGGCATCGACCTGCCGAACGAGGCGAGCGGTGTCGTCCCCGACCGCGCCTGGCGCACCGCCCGCTGGGAGGCCACGAAGGAGCAGACCTGCGAGCGCGCCCGCACCGGCTACCCCGAGGTCGCCGACGAGGAGCGCCGCGCGTACCTGCACCAGATCGCCAAGGAGAACTGCGTCGACGGCTACCTCTACCGCGGGGGAGATGCCGCGAACTTCAGCATCGGCCAGGGCGACACGCTCACGACACCGCTGCAGATGGCGCAGGTGTTCGCGGCGGTCGCGACCGGCGGGTCGACGTTCGTGCCGCAGGTCGCCGACGCCTTCGTCGACCCGGTCACCGAGGCGGTCGAGGACCTCGCGCCCGAGCCGGGTCGCACCGTGCCGCTCGACCCGAAGGTCGGCGCCTACCTGCGCGGCTCGCTCGAGGCGGTGGTCACCGAGGGGACGGCGGCCGGGCCGTTTGCCGGCTTCCCGCTGGAGGAGTGGCCGATCGCCGGCAAGACGGGCACCGCGGAGATGGCCGCCGGCAACGACACGTCCTGGTTCATCTCGTATGCGCCGGCCGGCTCTCCCCGATACGTCGTCGCCGTGGCGGTCACCCAGGCGGGACTCGGCTCCGAGGCGGCCGTCCCGATCGCACGGCTCATCCACGACGAGCTGCGCCGGATGGAGTAGGTGGCGCAGCGGCTCGACTGGGGCACGATCCAGGCGCTTCTGCACAGGGAGGCGCGATAGCACCTCACTCCGCATGACGACCTCCCGTGGACGACTCAACGCTCACCAACCGACCGACCCGCGCCGCTCGGTGTCAACTACTTCGAAGGTGCTAGTCTGTATACATGTCTACAAGCGTTCTGAGCGTGCGGCTGCCGGACGACCTGAAGCAGCGCCTCGACGCGTTGAGCATCAGCACCGGACGGACGGCTGCCTATTACGTGCGCGAGGCTGTGGAGCAGCATCTCGCTGAGCTCGAGTACGCATATACCCTGCGCGCGGAGGTCGAGTCGAACCGGCGCGGAGAGTTGTCCAGCCGCTCATTGGACGACATCAGCGCCGAGCTCGGTCTTGACGAGCCTGCATGACGACCTGGGACGTCCAGGTTCTGCCACGCGCGGAGAAGGCTCTCAAGAAGCTCGACAAGCCACAGGCCCAGCGGATTCGCGATGCACTCGTACGGCTGGCTGGACTGGACGATCCCGCCGGCGCCTGCAAGGCGCTGGGCGGCCCGGTGACCGGCCTGTGGCGGTATCGCGTCGGCGACTACCGCGTCATCCTCGATATCCGCCGATCCGAAGTCGTCATCGTCGCGGTCGACCTCGGTCATCGCTCCGAGATCTACTGAAGGCAGCTTGCCCAGAGGAACTGGCACGCAGTGGCCAGGCCTCCACGAATCCTTCGCGACCGTAGTCGCGGTCGTAGCGGTGCCCGAATCCAGGCGCCCCCGCAGCGGGAGGCGGCACATCACCTCCCGCTGCAGAACAACCTCCGGGCTGCCGACCGAGGGGCCGTAACCCCAGCAACGTCGTCAGCCGAGTGCGGCGAGCATCTGCTCCATCTGGTCGATCTGCACGCTCTGTGCCGTGAGCATGTCGGTCGCCCAGAACTGGAGAGTGGTGTCGCTTCCGTTCGTGAGCACGTCCACGAGCATGTCGACCGCACCCTCGTGGTGGTCGATCATCAGCTCGAGGTACATCCTGTCGAAGTCGGTGCCGGATGAGGCCGCCAACGCGTCCATCTCCTCGGCGGTCGCCATGCCCATGTGCTCGACATGCATCGGCATCCCGAGCATCATCTCGTACGCCATCTCGGCATCGGTGACCTCGAGATCGTTCCAGGTCTGCCAGTTCTGCATCATGCCGATCTCGACGCTCTGCTCGACGTCGATCCGTTCGGCGAACGCCTGCAACGTCTGGTCACCGCTCCGCTCGGGGGCGAGCTGGCTCATCAGGGTCGCCTGGAAGTGGTGCGGGATCATCATCGCGACGAACTCACTGTCCGCGGTGTTGACCGTCTCGGGCGGCGGCGTCGGTGCCGTGGTGGTCGTCGTTGTGGTCGGCACCGGATCCTTCGGTGGCTTGCCGCCTCCCTTGCCCGGGGGCGGATCTGCGTACGCAACGGCGCCGACGGCCAGGGCAGAGACCAGTCCTGCCACCACGGCGACACTGCGAGCCTTCTTGGAGAGCTTCATCATGCTTTTCTCCTGCTCGGTGGTGAAGGGACGATGACCGGCGCCCGTGGCATCCGAGCACCGGTCATCGTCACTGAGATGCTCGTCCTACAACGCGTACTGCGTTTGGGCGTTGAAGTAGTCCTGCTTGACGCTGTTCGC
>JBAUUB010000418.1:0-13174 GCA_049582485.1 Dermatophilaceae bacterium | reverse complement strand
GACCTGGCGCTGCACCGACGAGGCGGGGTCGAGCTCGACGACCTTGAGGACCTCGATGAGCTTGTTCAGCTGCTTGGTCACCTGCTCCAGCGGGAGGTCCTCGACGTCGACGACGACCGTCATCCGGGAGATCTCCGGGTGCTCGGTCGGGCCGACGGCCAGCGAGTCGATGTTGAAGCCGCGCCGGGCGAACAGGCTCGCGATCCGGGCCAGGACGCCGGGCTTGTTCTCGACGAGGACGGACAGCGTGTGCTTGCTCATTCGGTCTCCTCCGTCGCGGTCGCGTCGGGCTGGGTGGACTGGGCGCCGGAGGGTGCGGCCCCGGTCGGGTAGAGCGCCGACGCCCCGGGCGTTCCGTGGTGGACCCCGCTGCCGTCGGCGTCCAGGCCCTGCTCGGTGGCGGGGTCGTCCTCGCGGTCCCACTTCGGCGACAGGCCGCGCGCGATCTGGATGGCGTCGTTGGAGACCCCGGCGGGCACCATCGGCCAGACCATCGCGTCGCGTTCCACGACGAAGTCGATGACGACGGGCACGTCGGTGATCTCCATCGCCTTGCGGATGGTCGCGTCCACGTCCTCGGGACGCTCGCACCGCAGCCCGACGCAGCCGTAGGCCTCCGCAAGCTTGACGAAGTCGGGGACGCGGTTGCCCACGGAGGTGTGCAGGTCGGTGTTGGAGTACCGCTCGTTGTAGAACAGCGACTGCCACTGGCGGACCATGCCGAGGGAGCTGTTGTTGATGATCGCGACCTTGATCGGGATGTCGTTGATGACGCAGGTGGCGAGCTCCTGGTTCGTCATCTGGAAGCACCCGTCGCCGTCGATGGCCCAGACGACCCGGTCGGGGTCGGCCGCCTTGGCGCCCATGGCGGCCGGGACGGCGAAGCCCATCGTGCCGAGGCCGCCGGAGTTGATCCAGCTGTTCGGGCGCTCGTACCGCACGAACTGCGCCGCCCACATCTGGTGCTGGCCGACGCCGGCGACATAGGTCGCGTCGGGTCCGGCGATGGCTCCGATCCGCTCGATGACGTACTGGGGTGCGACGGCCTCGGCGTCCTCGGGCGGGGTGTAGCCGACCGGGTAGTCACGGCGCCACCGGGTCGTCGTCTCCCGCCACTCCGTGTAGTCGCCGTGTCGGCCGGCCTCGTGGTCCGCGCGGATCTGCGCGACGAGGTCGGTGATCACCGCGGCGCAGTCCCCGACGATCGGCACGTCGGCCGTGCGGTTCTTGCCGATCTCGGCCGGATCGATGTCGGCGTGGATGATCCGCGCGTTGGGCGCGAAGCTGGACAGCTGCCCCGTGACCCGGTCGTCGAACCGGGCGCCGAGGGCGATGATCAGGTCGGACTGCTGCAGGCCGGTGACCGCCGCGACCGAGCCGTGCATGCCGGGCATGCCCAGGTGCAGCGGGTGGCTGTCGGGCACGGCGCCCCGGGCCATCAACGTGGTCACGAGCGGGATCTCGGTGAGCTCGACGAGCTCGCGCAGCTGCTCGCTGGCCCGAGCCCGGATGACGCCGCCGCCGACGTAGAGGATCGGCTGCCTCGCCTCGGCCATCAGCTTGGCGGCCTCGCGGATCTGCTTGCCGTGCGGCTTGGTGACGGGACGGTATCCGGGCAGCTCCATCTTCGGCGGCCAGGAGAACGTCGTGTGGGCCTGGAGGGCGTCCTTGGTGATGTCCACCAGCACGGGACCGGGTCGGCCGGAGCTGGCGATGTGGAAGGCCTCGGACATGACCTGGGGGATGTCCTCGGCCCGGGTGACGAGGAAGTTGTGCTTGGTGATCGGGAAGGTGATCCCCCGGATGTCGGCCTCCTGGAAGGCGTCGGTCCCGATCGCCGCCGAGCTGACCTGACCGGTGATGGCGACCATCGGCACGGAGTCCATCCAGGCGTCGGCGAGCGGCGTGACGAGGTTGGTCGCACCCGGCCCGCTCGTCGCCATGCAGACCCCGACCCTGCCGGTCTCCACCGCATACCCCTCGGCGGCGTGACCCGCCCCCTGCTCGTGCCGGACGAGGATGTGCCGCACCCGCACCGAGTCCATCAGCGGGTCGTACGCCGGCAGGATCGCGCCTCCCGGCAGGCCGAAGACGGTGTCGACCTCGAGCGCCTCGAGCGAGAGGACGAGGCTCTGGGCGCCGGTGACCTCGACGGGCGTGCGCGCTCGTGCACTGGCCGCGATGTCGGAGGGGGTCGGGCGGGGACTCCCCTGCTGGCTCGACGGCGCAGCCGGGGCGGCGGGGGTGGGGTGCGTGGCCATGTCGCTCACGTCATTCCCTTCGGGTGTCGTGCTGCTGGTGGGTGTGGGTCAGGATGGTCATGCGGGTCGGTCTGCAGATGTATGCGGTGGTGCGGGCAAGAAAAAACCCTCCCGTCCGCAGTGGACCAAGAGGGAGTGCGCGCTCGTCGGCGTGGTCGCGTCAGCGAGCGCGCTTGCGAAGTACGAGGACGAGTGGCACACGCCTACTGTCGCCGTGCGCCCACATCGTGTCAATGGTCGAGACACCGTGTCCCACCATCCGGTCGGGTGCGATCGGTCACAGCTCTGCGCGCCTGAGCCGGTCGAGCATCTCCGGCGCGCGGGCGTCCAGGCGCAGACCGCCGAGGACGACACCGCCGCCCAGCAGGGCGGCCGCCCAGCCGACGGAGACGGCGAGGAGCGCGGCCTGGGCGACGGGAGTGGACGGCACGACCAGCCCGGCGACGGCGACCGGGACCAGGCAGGCGATCGGCACGACGAAGGCGATGAGACCGCCGACGAGGCCCTGGGCGCCCGATCCCGTGGTGCTCGCGAACGGGTTGCCCCCGGGTCTGGGTGCGACCCCGGGCATCAGGGCGCCGACGAGGCAGGCGGTGCCGAGTCCGGCTCCGAGGGCGACGATGACGAGTGCGGGCCAGCGGGTGCCCGCCGGGACCAGGTCGAGGGCGGTGAGCACCGCATACAGGATCGCGAGGAGGGGAACGTACAGGAGCGCGGTCCCGATGACCCGGCCCAATCGGTCCTGCCAGCCCCGCACACCGGTCGTGACGTGCAGCGCCCACGAGGTGCCGTCGTAGGCGAGGTCGTTGAGCAGGGTCAGGCCCGAGAGCACAGCGAGCGCGATGAGGGCGATCCGGGCGGACCACGCCTCCCCGGTGATGAGCGACTGCGTGACGAGCAACAGCGGCAGCACGAGGGACTGCACCGCCACGGTCACCAGACGGGTGTCGCGCCTCCACATGACGAGCCGACGTGCGGCGATCACCCCCAGGGTCCCGAAGGGGGCCCAGCGCAGGATGAGGCCCCGCCCCCGGATGCGCTGGTCACCCACCGACCGCAGCGGTGCGGTCAGGGCACCCGCGACCTGCCGCTCGTAGCCGGCCCACAGGGCGGCGATCACGGCGAGCGTGAGCACCGTCGTCACCGCGGCCCCGACGTGGTCGCCGGCCTGCACGTGCATGGGAATCGCCCACGGCCAGCCGACCGGTGTCCGCCCCACGACGGTGGCGGCCGCGTCGAGGTCGGCGGTGTCGAGCGTGGTCGCAGGCAGCCCGCTTCCGAGCGCCAGTCCCAGGGCCGCAGGCGTCAGGGCGACCAGCGAGATCAGGGCCGCGCCTACGGCGCGGCCTCGGCGGCTCGACATGACGCCCGCGAGCATGCCGACCACGACCCGGGCGAGCAGGACCGTGAGCAGGACGCCGAGAACGGCCGAGCCGAGGGCGGCGACGGCGGACGCGGGGCGATCCGACCACGTCACCACCGTGGTGAGGGCAACGACCGCGAGGAGGACCGGGGGGATCCCGGTGAGCACTGCAGTGAACAGCGCGACCGCGAGTGGCCTGGGACGCACCGGAAGCACCGCGAAGCGGGACGGGTCGACGGTGGAGTCGGCTGCCGCCGCGAGGACCGACAGGACCGTCCACGACAGGGTGAGCATCGCGAGACCGATGACCACCGCTCCGCGCAGCTGCGGCGCGCCCAGTCCGATGCCCGCCAGTGCGGCGACGGCCAAGGCGGTCAGAACGAGCCCCACGAGGACCCCGAGGATCGTCGAGACGAGCAGGCCCGTGTTGCGCTGCACCAGGCGCGACCACAACCGCCACCGGAGCCGGACGACGAGCCCGATCATGGGTGTGCGGCGCTCAGCCAGGCCAGCCCCTCACCGCTGTCGGGGCGCGCGCCGACGAGCTCGAGGAACCGGTCGTGCATCGACCGCCCGGCGCGCACCTCGTCGAGGGGCCCGGACGAGAGCACCGCACCGGCAACGACGACGGCGACGTGGTCGCAGAGGCCCTCGACCAGCTCCATGACGTGGCTCGACATGACGACGGTCCCGCCGCCGGCGACGATACGCCGCAGGATCGAGCGGATCACCTGCCCGGACACGGGATCCACCGCCTCGAACGGCTCGTCGAGGACGAGCAGGGCCGGGGCGTGGATGAGGGCGGCGGCCAGGGAGACCTTCTTGACCATGCCCGCCGAGTAGTCCGCGACGACCACGTCCTGGTCGCCGCTCAGGTCGAGGACCTCGAGCAGCTCCTCGGACCGCTGCTCGACCACATCGGGCTCGAGCCGGCGCAGCGCTCCGACGTAGGCGAGCAGCTCGCGGCCGGTGAGGTGCTCGAAGAGTCGGAGCCCGTCGGGCGAGACACCCATCAGCGCCTTGGCCCGGGGCGGGTCGTCCCAGACGTCGACGCCGAGCACCTCGGCCACCCCGGCGGTCGGCCGCAGCAGTCCGGTGGCCATCGACAGGGTCGTCGTCTTTCCCGCACCGTTGGGGCCGACGATGCCGTAGAGCGTCCCGCGGGGGACCTCGAGGCTGAGGTCCCGGACCGCCCAGGTCGCACCGAACGCCTTGGACAGGCCCCGCAGGCGCAGGGCCGGGGTCGCGGTGGGCGCCATCTGTGCCGTCCGGGAGGTGGGGGTCGGGGTGGGGGCTGAGCCGGTCGCGCGGGCGCGGTCCCGGTCCGTTGCCCGGATGCTACGGGACGCGAATGCTACGGGACCAGACGGACCGCACCGTCCGAGGCCGAGGTGGCCATGGACGCGTAGGCGCGCAGTGCTGCGCTGATCGGCCGGTCGCGGTCGACCGGCGTCCATGGGCGCTCGCGAGCCTCCTGCTTGGCGCGCCGCTCCGCGAGGACGTCGTCGGGGACGTCGAGGTGGATCGAGCGGCTCGGGATGTCGATGACGATCGGGTCGCCGGTCTCGATCAGCCCGATCGCTCCCCCGGACGCCGCCTCGGGCGAGACGTGGCCGATCGAGAGCCCGCTCGTTCCGCCGGAGAACCGACCGTCGGTGATGAGGGCGCACTTCTGGCCGAGTCCCCGCCCCTTGAGGAAGGACGTGGGATAGAGCATCTCCTGCATCCCCGGCCCTCCGCGCGGTCCCTCGTAGCGGATGACGACGACGTCGCCGGGTTGGACCTCCTTGGCGAGGATTCCCGACACGGCGTCGTCCTGGGACTCGAACACGCGGGCCAGTCCCTCGAAGTGCCAGACCTCCTCGGGCACCCCTGCGGTCTTGACGACGCAGCCGTCGGGGGCGATGTTCCCGCGCAGGACGGCCAGGCCGCCGTCGGCGGTGTATGCGTGGGCCAGGTCCCGGATGCAGCCGTCGGTAGCGTCGGTGTCCAGGCTCGCCCACCGGTTCGTCGTCGAGAACGCCTGCGTCGTCCGCACCCCGCCCGGCGCGGCGTGGAACAGCTCGACCGCCTGCTCACCGGCCCGGCCGCTGCGGATGTCCCACTCGCCGAGCCACTGCTCGAGGCTCGGACTGTGGATGGCGTGCACGTCGGTCTGCAGCAGACCCGCGCGGTTGAGCTCGCCGAGGATGGCCGGGATGCCACCGGCCCGGTGGACGTCCTCCATGTGGTACTGCTGGCTGTTCGGAGCGACCTTGGACAGGCAGGGCACCCGGCGACTGATCGCGTCGATCTCGTCCAGCGAGAAGTCGAGCTCGGCCTCGCGCGCAGCGGCGAGCAGGTGCAGGATCGTGTTCGTGGACCCGCCCATGGCGACGTCGAGCGCAACGGCGTTGCGGAACGCGTCGTGGCTGGCGACGTTGCGAGGGAGGACCGACTCGTCGTCACCGTCGTAGTAGCGCTTGGCGATCTCGACGACGGTGCGGCCGGCGGTGAGGAACAGGTCCTTGCGAGCGGCATGGGTCGCCAACGTCGAGCCGTTCCCCGGAAGGGACAGTCCGATCGCCTCGGTGAGGCAGTTCATCGAGTTCGCGGTGAACATCCCTGAACAGGAGCCGCAGGTCGGACATGCGGAGCGCTCGATCTCGTCGAGCTGGTCGTCGGTGACGGCTTCGTTGCTCGAGGCGATCATGGCGTCGACCAGGTCGATCTTGCTGTGGACGACGCCCTCGATCGCCTGGGTCTTGCCGGCCTCCATGGGGCCGCCCGAGACGAAGACGGTCGGGATGTTGAGCCGGAGCGCGGCCATGAGCATGCCGGGTGTGATCTTGTCGCAGTTGCTGATGCAGACCAGGGCGTCGGCACAGTGCGCGTTGACCATGTATTCGACGGCGTCGGCGATGAGCTCGCGGCTGGGCAGCGAGTAGAGCATGCCGGCGTGACCCATGGCGATGCCGTCGTCGACGGCGATCGTGTTGAACTCGCGACCCACTCCACCGGCCTCGGCGACGGCGCCCGCGACGAGCTGGCCCATGTCCTTGAGGTGGACGTGTCCGGGGACGAACTGCGTGAAGCTGTTCGCGATGGCGACGATCGGCTTGCCGAAGTCGCTGTCGGTCATGCCGGTCGCCCGCCAGAGGGCACGGGCGCCCGCCATGGTCCGGCCGTGGGTCGAGGTGCGGGACCGAAGTGCAGGCATACCTCAGGAGTCTAGGCGGGGTGCGAGGAGGTGACCCAGACGTCTCACGGGTGGGTCCGGTGACGCGACCAGGAGGCGGGGCCCTCAGGCGGTGACGTTGGCGCGCGCGACGTGGAACCGGTCCAGCCGCGCGGTGGCGGGGGCGAGGTCGGACCAGTGCCCGGCGTAGGAGAGGATCGCGATGCCGGTCGTCGGGAAGCCGGCGGCCAGCGCCTCATGGGCCTGCTCGCTGCCCTCGCCGTCGGCCAGGATGCTGGTCAGGTACGGAATCCCCGGCGCGTGTCCCAGGACCATCACGACGGTGGCGTCCGCGTCGGCCTCGCGGATCACATCGAGCAGTCGCTGGGCGCTGGCGTTGTAGACGCGGGAGTCGTGGTGCACGTCGGCCTCGCTGCACCCGCCCTCCCAGATCGCCTCGCACGTCTGACGGGCGCGGGTGGCCGTCGAGCAGAGCGCCTCGTCGATGCCGAGCCCGTGGGCGTGCAGCCACCGTCCGGCCTCCCGGGCGTCCTCCCAGCCGCTGTCGGTGAGCTCTCGCTCAGCGTCGGGATTGCCCTCGCCGGCGTCACTGTGCCGGACGAGGACGAGGACTCGGTCTTCGGACGCCGTCGTCATGACCCCAATATGCCACTGCACCGGGACGTCGTCAGCGATCAGGGTCGGCCCTCCCCTGACTCCTTGGTCACGCTCCGGTGCACGCCGGCGGACCGCCGTGGTTCGCCCTCGCCGGCTCGCTCTCGGCGCGGTCCGCTGATCTGCACGTTTGCAGTCACCTCGGCCGGGTACCCCCCAACAACGCCGACGACCGGTCGGTGCCGGACAGACCACTGGCAGATCAGCGACGCACAGAGAGGACGGGGCAGATGGATACGCAGACAACCGCTCCGCAGACATCCGCGAACCGAACGAGTGCCATGCGGCAGGGGACGAACACACAGGAGGCGACGGCGGCCGCGGGCAAGGTCGCCTCCACCGCCGCGGACGAGGCCAGGCGAGTCGGTTCCGACGCCGGGCACCAGGTCCGTCACCTGATGGGGCAGACACGCGACGACCTGCGGCACCAGGCGGCCGCTCAGCAGTCCCGGGTGGCCTCGGGTCTTCGCGAGCTCGCCGACCAGCTCCGCGACATGGCCGACGGCTCCGAGAGCGACGGGATGGCCCGCACTCTGGTGGACGACGTCTCCCGCCGAGCAGGCGAGGCCGCCGGCTGGCTCGACTCCCGCGACCCGGGCAGCGTGCTGGACGAGGCGCGCGGCTTCGCTCGTCGTCGCCCGGGAACCTTCCTCGCCCTCGCGGCCGGCGTCGGCGTCCTCGCGGGACGCCTGAGCCGCAGCCTCATCGACGAGGCTCGCGACGACGGCGACCCCCAGGGGCGGCGGCACCGTTCCCGTGCCGCGGGACACCCCGGCGGCCATGACCTCCGGGGCGGTCGTAGGTGGGGCGACGGTCGGCACCGCGGCGGGATCCGGCGGGATCGGAACCTCTGGCGGCATCACGCCATCGGGGATCGGCCGCACGTCCGGCTCCGAGTCCACGACGTCGGGAACGCCGTCGGTGGCACCGACGGCTGGGGGCTCGCCGATGACGCCCCACGCCGACCCGCCCCACACGGGAACGGGCGGACCGACGACCGAGGACGATGACACCATCGTCCGGGGCCAACGATGACCGAGCAGCACCGCCCGACCGCGCAGGCCTACCCGCCACTCGTCGACGAGCACCCCGAACCGTCGCTGCGTTCGGTCGGCGACATCCTCGGGGACATCACGACGGACCTGTCGACACTGATGCGGCAGGAGGTCGCCCTCGCCAAGGCCGAGCTGCGCGAGACGGCGGACCACGCCAAGGCCGCCGGAACGATGTTCGGCGGGGCGGGCGTGGCGGGTCACCTCGCGCTCATCTTCTTGTCGCTGGCGCTCTGGTGGGCGCTCGGCGAGCCCCTCGGCGGGCACGGCTGGTCGGCCCTGCTGGTCGGCGCCCTCTGGGCCGTCGCGGCGGCGGTGATGGCTGCCGCGGGTCGATCCCGCATGCGCCGAGCGACCCCAGTGGCCCCCCGGACGTTGGAGACGAGCAAGGAGATCCCGGAAGCACTCAAAGGACAGGAGACACCATGACCACCATGCATGACGACCCGGACGCCATCCGCGCCGAGATCGACCGCACGCGCGGACGCCTCAGCGAGGACGTCGACGTGCTGACCGAGAGCGTGCGCCCGAGCAGTGTCGCGCGACGCACCGGTCAGCGTGTCACCTCACGCGCCGCCCGCCTCAAGGAGACCGTGATGGGCACCGGCGGCGACGCGGGTGGGTCCATCACCCACGGCGCGGACTCGGCGCGCGAGAGCGGTTCGCAGACGCTGCACACCGCGACCGATGCGGTCAGGTCCGCTCCGGACGTCGCTCGGCGGCAGACCAGGGGCAACCCGCTCGGTGCAGGCGTCGTCGCGCTCGCCGCCGGCTGGCTGGTCGGATCTCTCCTCCCGGCGAGCGAGAAGGAGCGCGAGCTGGCCGCCACGGCCAAGGAACAGGCCCAACCGCTGGTGGACGAGGCCAGGTCGATGGCGCAGGAGACGGCAGAGCACCTCAAGGAGCCGGCTCAGGAGGCCGTGGAGTCCGTCAAGGACAGTGCGCGCCAGGGAGCCGACACCGTGAAGGAGGACGGCAGCTCGGCCGCGCGGGGTGTCAAGGACTCGGCCACGGGCGATGGGCGTGGGAGCCACTCGGCGTGAGCACCGCATACGCACTCGCCGCCGGGCCTTGTCACCGACCCGACCTGCGGCGATAGCATCCATCCGAGCGGCACCTCGCCCGGGGGCGCGGTCGGTCGGGCAGGTTCCCGACCTCGCCGGCGAGGTGCCGCCGGCCTACCCGAGGACCCTGCCCCGACCGTGAGGAGACGCAATGTCGCAGGACGCCATCGTGATGCTGAAGGACGACCACAAGGAGATCCGCGCGATCTTCCGGGAGTTCCAGAAGTCGTCGACGACCAAGGCCCGGAAGCAGAAGCTCAAGGAGAAGATGATCGAGCTGCTGACGGTCCACACGTACATCGAGAACGAGATCGTGTACCCGCGCGTGCGCGCCCTCGTCCCCGAGCTCGAGGACGACATCCTGGAGTCCTACGAAGAGCACCACGTGGCCGATGTGCTCGTGATGGAGCTCGTGCCGATGAAGGCCTCCGACGAGCGCTTCGAGGCCAAGACGACCGTCCTGATCGAGAACGTCCTGCACCACATCGAGGAGGAGGAGCAGGACTGGTTCCCGAAGGTGCGTGAGGCGCTCGGCCGCAACGAGCTGCGCGAGATCGGGGCGGAGATGGCGGAGGCGAAGAAGACCGCGCCGCGTCGCCCCGAGCAGCCGAGTGCCCTGAAGAAGACCATCGACGCCGTCGTCTCATGACCGCTATACCTGGCGCGGGCGCGGGCGCGGTCGTGATCGGCCATCCGGCGTGACGGCGACCCGACTCGTCGAGCGCGACGGGATCGCCCTCCCGGTCCGGGCGGGCGGTCCGTCGCGCGGTGAGCCGGTTCTGCTCCTCCACGGGTTCCCCCAGGACTCGCGCTGCTGGGCCGCGGTCGAGCCGGCCCTGCACGCCGCGGGGCTGCGAACTCTCGCGCCCGACCAGCGGGGCTACGCACCCGGCGCTCGCCCCGACGCGGTCTCGGCCTACCGCCTCGAGGAGCTGGCGCAGGACGCCCTGGCCGTGCTGGACGACGCGGGCCTCGGCTCCGCGCACGTCGTCGGGCATGACTGGGGCGGCGGTCTGGCCTGGTACCTCGGAGCCACGCAGCCCGCGCGGGTCCGCAGCCTGACCGTGCTCTCGACGCCCCACCCGAGCGCGCTGGCCAGGTCCATGGTCGGGTCGCTGCAGCCGCTGCGGAGCCTGTATATGGCCTGGATCCAGGTGCCGGTGCTCCCCGAGGTCGTCCTCGCCCGCACGCTCGCCGCGACCCTGCGCGCCTCGGGACTGCCCGAGGACCTGGCTGCGGAGTACGCCTCCAGGTTCGACTCGCCGCAGGCGTTGCGCGGCCCCCTTGCCTGGTACCGCGCCGCGGCCAGGCATCCGCCGATGCGCATCCTGAGTGGGTCCGAGGTGATCGGGATCCCCACGACCTACGTCTGGGGCCGCCATGACCCGGCCCTCGGACGGGCGGCGGCCGATGCCACGTCCAGGTACGTCACGGGCGCCGAGTACCGCTTCGTCGAGCTCGACGCCGGCCACTGGCTGCCCGAGCTATGCCCCGACGAGGTCGCAGCCGCGGTGGTCGACCGCGTCACCAGGGGCGGCGCGGCCGGCTCGGGGCAGCCCTAACCGCTCCCGGGGCCGGCCACCAGGTGTGGGACGGTCCCCGTCCGGGCGTATGCGGTGAGCCGCTCCCGCAGGAAGCGCACCGCCCGCGGGCGGAACGCGGTCGTCGGCCCTCCCGTGTGCGGGCTGATGAGGACGTTCGGCTCCCGCCACAGCGGATGGTCGGGAGGCAGTGGTTCGGGTTCGGTGACGTCGAGGGCGAACCGCAGCCGCCCGGCGTGCGCCAGGATCGCGTCGGTGTCGGCGACGCCACCTCGCGCGACGTTCACGACGAGAGCTCCCTCCGGGAGCGCTGCCAGGACGGCGTCGTCGACGAGATGGCGAGTGGTGTCCGCGAGCGGCACCACGACGACGAGGACGTCGGTCCCACCCAGCAGCCCCGGCAGCTCGGCGATGCCGTGCACCCGCTCGACCAGGTCGTCCCCAGCCCGCGGCCGGCTCGCGACGGCATCGAGATGGACCTCGAAGGGAGCCAGGCGACGTGCGACAGCCCTGCCGATCGCCCCGTAGCCGAGGATGACGACGCGTCGGTCCGCGAGCGCGTCGTACACCCTCGGCGCCGCCCACCGCCCGTCCAGACCGTCACGCACGAACTGCGGGATGCCCCGGAGCGAGGCCAGCGTGAGCGTCACCGCGAGCTCGGCGGTGGAGGTGTCGTGGACCCCGACGGCGTTCGCGAGGGCCACCCCCGCGGGCAGCACCGCCGGCACCCCGTCGTAGCCGGCGGTGAGTAGCTGCACCAGCCGAAGGGTCGGCATCGCCCGCAGCACGGAACGGTCGTATCCCCGCATGTACGGCGGGACGCAGACCTCGATCCGGTCGGCGTGCTCGGGCACCGTGCCGAGGTCGGCGACGACGAGCTCGACCCCCTCGATCGGCTCCAGCTCCTCCACCCAGGTGGGGTCGGGAACGCTGGCGAGGACCGGAACCGACGATGCGCGCACGGAACTCACGGTACCGAGCGTTCACGGAGTAGGTTGACGAAGACGGACCGGGCCGGCGCCGCGGGGTGCCTCCGGTCCACCGCAGCGCCGGTCACCGTGGACCGGCCTATCGAAAGGGTGACCATCATGTCCGGTCTCGACGACATCCTCCGATCGCTCCCGATGGACCAGCTCGCGCGCCAGCTCGGCACCGACGAGGCGACGGCCAGGCAGGCGGCCTCGATGGCCCTGCCCGCTCTCCTCGGAGGCATGCAGGCCAATGCCGCCGACCCGCAGGGAGCGGCGTCCCTCCAGAGCGCGATCGGCCAGCACGACGACGACCTCTTCGGCGAGCGCGTCGACCTCGAGCGCGTCGACACCCGCGACGGCGAGAAGATCAGCTCGCACATCTTCGGCAGCAACGAGGACCAGGTGGTGCATGCCCTCGGTGGCGCCGGCGGCGGGATGGGAGGCGACCTCATCAAGAAGCTCCTGCCGATGCTCGCTCCGATCGTGCTGTCCTACCTGGCCAAGCAGATGCAGGGTGGCGGGGGCCTCGGCGGCGCCGGCCGCTCCGTGGACGCGGGCCCGAGCCTGCCGACCCAGACCTCGGGCGGTGGTGCGACCGGGGCGCCGGGGTCGCTGCAGGATCTGCTCGGTCAGGTCCTCGGCGGTGCAGCGGGTGGTGCCGCCGCCGGTGGCGCCGCGGCCGGCCAGGGCTCCCAGGACCCGTTGGGCGGACTCGGTGACATCCTCGGCGGTCTGTTCGGAGGCGGACGCCGCTGAGGTCGGCAGCTGAGGTCGGGTAGGGGGTCGGGTTCCGGCCCTCAGGTCAGCTTGCCGATGATCAGCTCCCGCACGGCGGCTGCGTCGGCCTGACCCTTCATCGCCTTCATCACCTGGCCGATGAGCGCGCCGACGGCCTGGACCTTGCCGTCACGGATCTTGTCGGAAATGTCCGGGTTGGCGGCGATGACCTCGTCGACCGCGGCCTCGAGCGCTCCGGTGTCCTGGACCAGCTCCAGGCCGCGGGCGTCGGCCACCTCGGTGGGTGAGCCTTCGCCGTCGAGCACGCCCTCCCAGGCCTGCCGCGCCATGGAGTCGTTGAGCCGGCCGCTCG
>JBAUUB010000417.1:0-30336 GCA_049582485.1 Dermatophilaceae bacterium | reverse complement strand
CTTCTTCTCGCACCAGCCGGATCTGAACTACGAGAACCCGGCCGTTATGGAGGCGATGAAGGATGTCGTGCGCTTCTGGATGGACCTCGGGATCGACGGGTTCCGTCTCGACGCGATCCCGTACCTCATCGAGGAGGACGGTCACAACGGCGAGAACCATCCCCGCACGCACGACCTCGTCGCCGAGGTCCGGGCCATGGTCGACACCGAGTATCCCGGCCGGATCCTGCTCGCCGAGGCCAACCAGCCGCCGCACGACGTCGTCGACTACTTCGGCACCGAGGATCGTCCCGAGTGCCAGATGTGCTTCCACTTCCCTGTCATGCCGATGCTCTACTACTCGCTGCGCGAGGAGCGTGCGGCGCCGATCATCGACGTGCTCGCGGACACGCCCCCGATCCCCCAGTCGGGTCAGTGGGGCACGTTCCTGCGCAACCACGATGAGCTGACGCTCGAGATGGTCACCCCCGAGCAGCGTGCCGCCATGTACGGCTGGTACGCGCCCGATCCACGGATGCGGGCCAACGTCGGCATCCGGCGGCGACTCGCGCCGCTGCTCGACAACTCGCGGCCCGAGCTCGAGCTCATCCACGCGATGGTGCTGAGCCTGCCTGGGTCGCCGTGCCTGTACTACGGCGACGAGATCGGCATGGGCGACAACATCTGGCTCGAGGACCGGGATGCCTCCCGCACGCCGATGCAGTGGACCCCCGACCGCAACGCCGGGTTCTCGGGTGCCGACCCGGGCAAGCTGTACCTCCCGATCATCACCTCACTCGTCTTCCACTACAACTCGACCAACGTCGAGGCGCAGATGGCGCACAGCTCGTCGCTGCTGCACTGGCTGCGCGGCATGCTCGCGGTGCGCAAGGCGCACCCGGTGTTCGGCCTCGGCGACTTCACGATGGCCGAGAGCAGCAACGACCACATCCTCGCCTTCGTGAGATCCCACCCGGAGCGGCTACCGGTCGAGGACCGCTCGGCGCAGGCGGTGCTGTGCGTCAACAACCTGTCGTCACGGCCGCAGGCGACCCGCATCACCCTGCCGGAGGACTACGCAGGAGCCGTCACCTTCGACCTCTTCGGCGGATCCGGCTTCCCCGACATCGACGAGGACGGCACGGTTATGGTGACGCTCGGCTCACGTGACTTCTTCTGGCTCGGGCTGATGCCCACCGTCGCAACCGGGGAGCGGCGTGGCTGAGATCCATCGAGGGACCTGGATCAGGCCCACCAAGACGGAGCTGCTCACCGGATGGATGGGGGCCCAGAGATGGTATGCGTCCAAGGGCTCCGTCCCCGACCTCGCCGTTCTCGCGGCCTGGCGGCTGCCGGACCCCGCCGGTGAGGTCGGGATCGAGACCCTTCTGGTCTCCGACTCGGCGGGGCCCGAGCCGGTGACGTACCAGGTTCCGCTCACGTATCGGAGCGCCCCGCTCGATGCCCTCGCCCATGCGCTCGTGGGCACCATGGAGCACGGCGTCCTCGGCCCCAGGTGGGTGTACGACGGTGCCCACGACCCGGTCTATGCGGCGGCCCTGATGACGATGATCCAGTCGGAGTCAGTCGCCGAGTCGAGCAGCGAGAGCGACGTGCTCGACGATCGGTTCGCCGGGCACACCGCCTCGTCCTGGCACTCGCGGATCCGGGTCATCGCGAGCAAGGTGCTCGTGGGCGAGCAGTCCAACACCTCCGTCATCCTCGACACCACCGACGCGGACGGCACGGCGACCCCGATCATCGTCAAGATCTTCCGAACCCTCTCCCACGGCGACAATCCCGACGTCGTCCTCCAGAGCGCCCTGCGAGAGGCGGGCTGCGCCAGGGTGCCGGACGTCGTCGGGTCGGTCCTGGGCACCTGGCCGTCCTCGCCCAGCCGCTCAGGGGCCGGCACCGACCTCGGCACGGGACACCTCGCGTTCGCGCAGGAGTTCATCCCTGGCTCCGAGGATGCCTGGCGGGTCGCTCTGCGGGCCGCGAGCGGCGGGACCGACTTCACCGTCGCGGCCCGCGAGCTCGGTGCCGCGACCGCCGATGTCCACAACGCCCTGGCCGACGCGCTCCCGACGACGACGGCCGGTCCGCCCGACATCGCCCGGATCACTGCGGTCACCCGCCGCCGCCTCATGGCCGCCAGCGCCCTCGTTCCCGAGATCGCGGCCCGGGCGGACCGGATCGAGGCCGTCATCGCAGCGGCGGAGTCGGCGCCCTGGCCAGCGCTCCAGCGCATCCACGGGGACTACCACCTGGGTCAGGTGCTGCACTCCCCGGACCGCGGCTGGCTCCTGCTCGACTTCGAGGGAGAGCCGTTACGACCGCTTGCCGAGCGATCCCTACCGGACTCCCCCTTCCGCGACATCGCAGGCATGCTCCGGTCCTTCGACTACGCGGGTGGCTCCGTGGAGCACGACAGCCCGGGAAGCAGCGCGCGTGCCTGGGTGGACAATGGCGTGACCGCATTCCTGGACGGATACGCCAGCCAGGGAACCGATCCACGCGAACGACATGACCTGCTGCGGGTCTTCCTCCTCGACAAGGCGCTCTACGAGGTCGTCTACGAAGCCCGCAACCGCCCGACGTGGCTGGCCATCCCCGTGGCCGCCATCACCCGCCTCCTCGAGCATCGAGGGGAACACGACGAAGAGAGAGGTGCGAGCTCGTGAGCTCAACCCCCACCCACGAGGTCCCCGGTGCGATCACCGCGCTCGTCCAGGGCCGCCATCAGCAGCCGCACGACCTCCTCGGTCAACATGTCGTCGAGCACGGTCTCCTGGTGCGCGCCTTCCGTCCCCTCGCGAGCCGGGTCCGGATCCGTTTCGAGGACGGGGAGCTGCTCGAGCTGGAGCACGAGGCGCAGGGGGTCTGGCGTGGGGTGCGTCCGGGCACCGAGCGCACGATGGACTACCGGGTCCTCGCCACGTGGAGCGACGGGATCGAGCACGAGGGGGACGACCCGTACCGGTTCACGCCCACCCTCGGCCCCATCGACCTGCACCTCATCGGCGAGGGACGCCACGAGCAGCTCTGGACCGTTCTCGGCGCCCACGTGCGCCGCTACGACGGCCCGCTCGGTCAGGTCGCCGGCACCTCCTTCGCAGTCTGGGCCCCTCGGGCCAGAGCCGTCCGGGTGATCGGGGACTTCAACGACTGGGACGGCGCCGGACACGCCATGCGCCTGCTCGGCTCCAGCGGAGTGTGGGAGCTGTTCGTCCCCGGCGTCGGCGAGGGTGCCGCCTACAAGTTCGAGATCCGCGGCGCCGATGACCAGGTACGGGCCAAGGCCGACCCCATGGCGCGGCGCACCGAGTCCCCACCGCGGACCGCTTCGGTCGTCACCGAGAGCTCGTATGAGTGGGACGATGCGGCCTGGCTCGAGCAGCGGGCCCGCCACGACGCTCACACCGGCCCCATGAGCGTCTACGAGGTCCACCTCGCGTCATGGCGCCAGGGTCAGACCTACCGCGACATGGCCGAGCACCTCGTCAACTACGTCGCCGACCTCGGGTTCACCCACGTCGAGCTGCTGCCGGTGATGGAGCACCCCTACGGCCCGTCCTGGGGCTACCAGGTCACCGGCTACTTCGCACCGACGGCCCGACTCGGCACGCCCGACGACTTCCGCTACCTGGTCGACCGGCTGCACCAGGCGGGCATCGGGGTCATCCTCGACTGGGTCCCGGGGCACTTTCCCAAGGACGCGTTCGCACTGGCCCGGTTCGACGGCCTGCCACTCTACGAGCACCCGGACCCGCGCCGCGGCGACCAGCCCGACTGGGGCACGCACGTGTTCGACTTCGGGCGCCGGGAGGTCCGCAACTTCCTCGTGGCCAACGCGTGCTACTGGCTCGAGGAGTTCCACGCCGACGGCCTCCGGGTGGACGCCGTCGCATCGATGCTCTACCTCGACTACTCGCGCAACGACGGCCAGTGGCTGCCGAACGAGTACGGCGGGCGGGAGCACCTCGAGGCCATCGGGCTGCTCCAGGAGGCCAACGCCACCGCATACAAGCGCAACCCCGGGATCGTCATGATCGCGGAGGAGTCCACCTCGTGGCCCGGCGTCACCAAGCCGACCGAGGAGGGTGGGCTCGGCTTCGGTCTGAAGTGGAACATGGGCTGGATGAACGACTCGCTGCGGTACCTGGGTCAGCAGCCGATCCATCGGCAGTACCACCACAACCTGCTGACCTTCGCGCTGATGTACGCGTTCAGCGAGAACTACGTGCTCCCCATCAGCCACGACGAGGTCGTCCACGGCAAGGGGTCACTGCTGAACAAGGTGCCGGGCAGCCGCTACGACCAGCTCGCGACCCTGCGTGCCTACCTCGCCTACATGTGGTCCCACCCCGGCAAGCAACTGCTCTTCATGGGGTCCGAGTTCGCGCAACCCGGTGAGTGGGCCGACGGTCGTTCGCTCGACTGGTGGCTGCTCGACCACGCCGCGCACTACCGCGTGCACGCGCTGGTCAAGGAGCTCAACGCTCTGTACCGACGGCACGAGGCCCTCTGGAGGCTGGACTCCTCGGCGGCCGGCTTCGAGTGGCTCGACGCCGACGACAACGGTGGGAACACCGTCTCCTACCTCCGGTTCGCGGATCCGGAACGGACCGGAGATGTCCTCGCTGCCGTGGTCAACTTCAGCGGCGACGCCAAGGAGTGGATCCGCGTCGGCCTCCCCCGGGGCGGACGCTGGCGCGTTGCGCTCGACACCTCCGGCTTCGACGAGTTCAGCTCGCCGTCACAGGCCGACCGGATCCTCGACGCCGAGTCCGAGCCGTGGCACGGTCAGCCGCACAGCGTGACGGTCCGCCTCGCCGCCCTGAGCGCGCTGTACCTCGTGCCGATCGACGAGCAGACGGTGTCCGGTGACGTGATCGACGGCGACGAGACGCCGCAGCGCCTCCAGCCGGAGGCAGCGACCGACACTGCGGAGGACAGGAGCGACTCATGAGCAGCAACCGCGCCGGCACCCCCGCCCGGCATGAGGACCTCGTCGACATCGCCCATTTGGTGACCCGCTACTACACCGGAACGCCGGACCCCGAGAACGTCGACCAGCAGGTCGCCTTCGGCACCTCGGGCCATCGCGGATCCAGTCTGCGGACCTCGTTCAACGAGCACCACATCCTCGCGACGACCCAGGCGATCGTCGACTACCGACGGGAGCAGGGCTTCAACGGCCCGCTGTTCCTCGCTCGGGACACCCATGGCCTGTCCGAGCCGGCATGGGCCACGGCGATCGAGGTCCTGGTGGCCAACGACGTCACCGTCCTCGTCGACGCCGACGACCGCTACACGCCGACACCGGCGCTGTCGCACGCCATCCTGCGCGCCAACCGGGGCAAGGTCAGCCGCGTCGACCACCTCACCGCATCGGGTCTGGCGGACGGAATCGTCGTCACGCCCTCGCACAACCCCCCCCAGGACGGTGGCTTCAAGTACAACCCCCCGCACGGGGGACCGGCCGACTCAGCCGCCACGTCGGCCATCGCGGACGCCGCCAACGCCTACATCGCGGCCGGACTCGAGGGGGTACGACGCATCCCCTTCAGCCGAGCGCGGGCCTCGGCCACCGCATACGACTTCCTCGGCACCTATGTCGACGACCTGCCGCAGGTTCTGGACCTCGAGATGGTCCGTGCGGCGGGCCTGCGGATCGGAGCCGACCCGCTCGGCGGCGCTGCCGTGGACTACTGGGGCGCGATCGCGGAGCGGCACCGGCTCGACCTCACCGTCGTCAACCCCCTCGTGGACCCCACCTGGCGCTTCATGACCCTGGACTGGGACGGCCGGATCCGGATGGACTGCTCGTCCTCGTCGGCGATGGCGGCGCTGATCGAGCAGCGCGACGCCTTCGACATCGCGACGGGGAACGACGCCGATGCCGACCGGCACGGGATCGTCACCCCGGATGGCGGCCTGCTCAACCCCAACCACTACCTCGCCGTGGCCATCCAGTACCTCTTCGGTGGCGCCCGGCCGCAGTGGCGCGACGACGGCTTCGTGGGCAAGACCCTCGTCTCGTCCTCGATGATCGACCGCGTTGCGGCCGATCTGGGCCGGAGGCTCGTCGAAGTGCCGGTCGGCTTCAAGTGGTTCGTTCCCGGTCTGCTCGACGGCTCCGGCCCGTTCGGCGGAGAGGAGTCGGCGGGGGCGTCCTTCCTGCGCCGGGACGGCTCGGTCTGGACCACGGACAAGGACGGCATCCTGATGGCGCTGCTCGCCTCGGAGATCCTGGCGTCGACCGGCCGGACCCCGAGTGAGCTCTACGCCGACCTGACCCGACGCCACGGCGAACCGGCCTATGCCCGAGTCGACGCACCCGCCGACCGTGAGCAGAAGGCTCGGCTGGCGGCCCTCTCGCCCGAGGATGTCACCGCCGACACCCTGGCCGGTGAGCCGATCGTCGCCAAGCTGACGAAGGCCCCGGGCAACGGCGCTGCCATCGGCGGACTGAAGGTCGTCACCGAGTCGTCCTGGTTCGCCGCCCGACCCTCCGGGACCGAGGACGTCTACAAGATCTACGCCGAGTCCTTCCACGGAGCCGACCACCTCGCGAGGGTGCAGGCCGAGGCGCGTGAGGTCGTCGACGCGGCGATGAACCGCTGACCGCGACGACGCGCGCAGCCGACGCAGCCACCGGCCGGTGGCTGCGGTCCGACCGAGTTCCTCGGACCGCTCAGGTCCGAGCGAGCCCGCTCAACCGAGCCGGGTCGTCTCGTCCTTGATCCACAGGTCGATCAGGCCGCCGAAGTGGCCCTCGAAGCGATCCCACTCGTGCGGCGGGTACGTCGCCCGAATGGTGCTCGTCAGCAGCGCCCGGAAGGAGTCAGAGGCCACCCAGTCGAGCACCATCTCGTCGACGTGCGGCAGCGAGGTCGCACAGAACTCCTGGTAGCGCTCGGTCTCGAAGTGCTGGTCGCAGAGCCGCTGGTAGGCCCCGAGCCTGGACCCGTAGTCGAGCGAGTCGTCGTCGGCGACGTCGAACCAGGGCCCGCTGTCGACCTGGGTCCGGGCGACCCGGTCGGTCACGAGGCAGTACGTCGACCACTTCAGCAGCGCCTTCATCGCCCACGGGAAGTAGTAGTGGAGCGACGTGACGGCGACGTCGGGACAGGCGTTCGCGTAGTCGATCGGGAAGATCACGTCGTCCTTGACGAGCATCTCGCAGCTGTTGAACTCCCAACGGAAGAAGGCGTTGACCGTCTGGCTGATCGTGATCGCCTCCTGGCCGGCGGCGTCGGAGAGGAACCCGTGTGAGACCGCGTAGCGGTCGTGCATCGGCTCGTCCGGCTGGAACTTCATCACCATGGACTCCGGGCCGATCGTCAGCGCCCGGGCGAAGACGTCGTAGTCGTCGATCGACTCCTGCAGGTGCATGAGCATCTCGCCGGACTCGTCATAGGCGCGGTGCAGAGCGTCCCGGTCCTTGATCCGGGACACTCCGCGCCAGCCGCCGCCGTCGAACGGCTTCATGAAGAGCGGGTAGCCGAGCTCCTCGGCGACGGCGTCGAGGTCGAAGGACTGGTTGTACTTCGCCGAGGTGTAGGCCCACCGGGCATTGTCGACGGGGTTCTTGTACGGGACGAGGACCGTGTTCGGAACCTTCATCCCGAGGCGGATCAGTGCGCAGTACGCCGAGTGCTTCTCCATGGACTGGAACGTGAAGGGGCTGTTGAGGAGATAGACGTCGTCCATGAGCGACGCCTTCTTCAGCCATTCCCGAGGGTGGTAGTACCAGTAGGCGAGGCGGTCGACCACGAGGTCCTGGCGCGCAGGGTCGCGTAGGTTGAACGGCTCGATCGTCATGCGCTCGGTGCGGATCTCGTGGGAGCTGCCGTCCGGGAGCCGGATGACACCGAGACGTGCGGCGATCGTCTCGAAGGCCGTGGGCCAGTCCTCCTCAGCACCGAGAAGGAGGCCGATGAGGTGGGAGCGGTCGGCGGATCCGGTCATGGGTCGTCTCTCCTTGGGTGCCGGCGGGGAATGTCAGACGAAGCGGGGAAGGTGGGTAGCGAGCTGTCGGTGCCACCACGGCCAGTCGTGGGCGCTGTCGTCGCCCCAGACGTCGAGCTCGTGCGGGATGCCCTTCTCCGCGAGGGCCTCTGCGAGGGCGAGTGTGCCCGGGTATGCGCGGGTCGGGTCCCACTCGAAGGGACCCTGACCGACGATGAGAAGGAGTCCGACGTGGGCGCGCAGCCACTCGAGATGGTCACCGTGCAGGTTGGGTACGAACGACATCGGGTTGGCGAAGTACGTCGCGTCACCCGTCTCGCCGAACCCCCGGAAGCTCGCCGGGTCGTAGTTGCCGGACATCGCTATCGCCAGCGGGAACAGGTCCGCGCGGCTCAGGGCGCACTGCACCGCATGGTAGGCACCCATCGAGACACCCGTGGTGATGATCTCGGTCGGGCCCCCGAGCTCGTCATAGATCCACGCGACGACGGAGTCGGTGATCCAGCGCTGGTAGACGCCGTACCGGTGCGCCCGTTCCTCGGTCGGGACGTCATACGCGGACCAGGTCCAGTCGTCGAGGGTGTCCACGGTGAAGACGGTCACCCTGCCTGCGTCGATGAGCGGCGCGATGGCGTCGATGAGTCCGAAGTCCGCCGGCTGCCAGGCCTGCCCGGCCTCGGACGGGAACATCAGCAACGGCCGACCGAAGTGACCGTAGCGGATGACCTGGAGGTCCCGGGGCCCGCCGGTCACGGTCATCCGGCGCTGGGTCACCCGTCCCTGGAAGAGCATGGGGAAACACTAGTGTGCGGCGCGCCTCCCGGCGAGGACTGTCACGGGCCGATCACCACGTGGCCGACAGGACGTCGGTCAGCACCGGCTCGAGGGCGTCTCGCCATCCGGTGAAGGTGTGGAGGTCAGGCACCTCGTGGTGAACCACTCGGTGGCCGGCACGCTGCAGCGCTGCAGCCATGCGGCGGTTGTTGGCGGCATTCTCCTCGTGCTCGCCGCAGGTCATCCCGACGACGAGGGGGACCCGGGTCCGGGGCATCGCGCCGATCGCCTCGACATGGGCGGCGATCCGGTCGAAGTGCCGGAACCGTCGCTCAGGGGGGTCGGTCGAAGGATGGAAGAACGAGCCGGACTGGGCGACGACGCCGCGGATGCGGGGGTCGGTCAGTGCAGCCAGAACCGCCGTGAGTCCGCCGAGCGAGGCCCCGAGGACCGCGACGGGACCGGATCGCGGGTAGCGGGCGTCGAGCCGCTGGAGGACCGGCCCGGTGAGCCGGCGCAGGAACTCGTGGGAGCCGGCGTAGGAGTCCTCCCGCCCGGTGGCCGTCAGGAGCGCCACCCGGACCGGAGGGACCCGGCCCTCGGCGACCAGGTGGGCGCAGAGCCGGGTGAGCGACGCATACCTGTCGTAGTCAGGGCCGTCGAGGACGAGCAGGAGGCCGGCCGACTCCCCCGCTCCGAGTCCGGCAGGCGACCAGACGGTGACACCGACGGATCCTGCGGTCGGAACGGTCGCGACGGACATCGGTTCGTACCGTCCTGGGGCGACATCCACCAGCATCCACGCCGGCGGTCGGTAGCCCGGTGCGCGCCACACCGAGCGGTGTCCGGCGGGCGTGTCGATGACGGTGGCATTGGTGGGATCGAGCACCGTGAGCAGGCGGTGGCCCCGGGTCACCTCGAAGTGGTACTCGAAGCGGTCCACCGGAGGCGGTGGGAGGGAGATCCTCCACTCCCCGTCGAGGGTCGGCGCGAGCGTCCGGTCACCGGGGACAGCGGGATCGCAGAGGAGCCGTACCGCGCTGTCCCGCGGACCGAACGGGAAGCCGAGGACGATCGGCTGCTCCGTCGAGCCCATCGGTCCGCCCGCGCCCAGCTCAGAACAGGGCGCTCATCAGGGCCGTCCGGGCGCGGCGCACCCGGTCGTCCGCCGGCCCGACGACGTCGAACAGGCCGATGAGATGGGTGCGCACCCGGTCCCGGTCGGCGCCGGAGGTCGCGCGCACGAGATCTATCAGGCGCGTGAACGCATCGTCGATATGGCCACCGAGCACATCGAGGTCGGCGACGAGGGTCGCCGCGTCGATGTCTTGGGGATCCGCCGCAGCGGCGTCACGGGCCTGCTGCAGCTCGACCCCCCGGGTGCGCTGGAGGAGCGCCACCTGGGCCAGCCCGAGGCGGGCGTCGTCGTCATCCGGGTCTTCGCCGAGAGCTGCCTGGTATGCGGTGCGTGCGGCATCGAGATCGCCCGCCTCGATGGCCGCGAAGGCCGCCTCGTGGTGCGCCGACACCGGCTCCTCCACTACGGTCTCCTCACCGAGGTCCGGAGCGGAGACCGTGCCCGTCACGCCCTGCTGGGCGGCGAGCTCGACCAGCTGGCCGAAAACTCCGGCGACCTCCTCTCGGGAGTAGACACCGCTGAACAGCGGCACGGGACGGGCCTTGACGAGACCGACGACGACCGGGACGCTCTGCACCTGAAACGCCTGCCGGATGGCCAGCTCGGTGTCGATGTCGGCCGCCATGACCTGCAGGCGACCCCCCGTGTCGTTCGCAGCGGACCACACCACCTCGACGAAGTCCACGGACTCCTTGATGGCACTCGAGTACAGCACCAGGACGGCGGCCACCGATGTGGTCGTGGCGACCGCCTGCTGGAAGGTGGCGTCGGTGACGGCGATGACCCCGACGCCAGACCCGGAGTCCGCTGGGGCGGGGCCTGCGGACGCCGATGCCGGTGTGGCGCGCTTCTTGAGTCCGGACAGATCGACTGCGCCGCGCAGCGCGGCTGCGGTGAAGGGAGTGGACATGTCAGCCATTCTCCCCCACGGTCACGTCCCCTCTGCGCGCAGGACGATCTCTTCGGCGCCGATCAGCTCGCCCGGTGCGTCCGCGGGCACGACGAGGATGACGTTCTCGAGGTACTCGGCCGTGAAGCTGTCCGTCACGACATCCTCGCCGGACAGCTCCTGCAGCCGGTCGTCCTCGACCTGCAGCTCCTTCGCCTCGTCAGTCAGGGTGATGGTGTCCTTGCGCACCATCTGGCCGAACACGACCAGTCCCCCGTCGACGGTCCGGAAGCTCACGGTCGCGTCAGGTATGACCGTGTGGGCCTGAGTCAGGTCGCCGAGATCGCCGAGCTGGTCGTCTTGCTCCTTGGCGTTCCGGAGGAGACTCGTCGCGAAGATGTCGTCGTGGGACACAGTCGTGACCTCAGCAGGCTCGGGATAGGCCAGTCCCTTGGCGTAGTCCGTGAGAACGGAGGAGGCATCCGTGGGCTGTTCAGCCGTCGCGGTCTCGAAGGTCGCTCCCTCAGTCAGCTCGCCGAGGGACGGCACCGAGGTGCCTGCGAGCATCGGAGCTGTGGCGTAGTGGACGTACTGCTCCGTCGGCCCGGTCGAGACGAGGACGTGCAGCGACTGGCCCTGGGTAGCTTCGTCAAGCGTCGCCGCCAGAATGGCTCGGGGCCAGTCCTGTCCCTCCGACATGGCCAGGATCGTGGGAGTCGCGGGCACGACGACCGGCGCGGTCTCGCTCTGCGTCGCTCCGGCCTGGGCTACCCGTGCCCCGGTCACGCGAAGCGCAGGGCCAGCCTGAATCGAGTTGCGCTGCTCCGAGGTCGTGGCTTCGGCGGACTGCGTGAGCACTCGGGCTGAGATGCGCTCGGCCGCTTCCACCCGCAGCGGCGCACCGGCCTCCGCGTTCTCGGTGGGCGCCGGCTGCAGGTGGACGATGCGCTCCTCGATGCCACAGCCGGTCAGGGCGAGCACGCCGGAGGTGGCGAGGACGACGGCCATCCGTCGGGCGCGGGTCATCGGGTCACCTCCTCGGACGAGGACCGGGCTCTGATGAGAACGAGCGCGAGTCCGATCAGAGCCACGAGCAGGCCGCCGAACACCAGGGCGAGCGCCTGGTAGAACCAGGCCGGGTTGGTCCAGGTCATGGTCAGGTCGGTGAGGGGACTGCCCTCGGGGGTCGTGATGATCATCGTCTCCGGTGCGCTCTCGAGGTCGGACTCGATCTGCGCCGACCCGTCGGTGGTGGTCTGGCTGCGCCAGAGGTCCGCGGTCGCGGGGACGACCGGGTCCTCGGCGCCGCTGGTGGAGGACGTGAGCGCCCAGTCGCGGACCTCGATCCCCGTCACTCGACTGTGCAGGGTGTCACCGAGAAAGGCGTCGGCGTCCGACGGGCTCGCGATGGAGACGGTGACGGGCACCGAGGACTCGGCGGATGCCGTGATGGTCAGAGGAATGTCGGTCCGGGCATTGGTGTCCGGGCCGATGACGACGGGCATGTCCGGCGCCGGTGAGGTGGTGAAGCTCGCAGCGCCGTCGGTCCCCAGAGCGCGGGCGAACCAGCCGCCGACGACGAGCGCCGTCAGCCCGGCGAGGATGAGAACGACACCGAGCAGGCGTCGGAGGATCGTGGTCACGTGGGAAGGTCCTTCGTGGATGGGGTGGCGCAGGTCGCGTGAAGGCGAGGGCTTGATCGATCTCGACTCGGACTCGATCAGACCGGTCTGTCGGCCATGACGTGGACACCGGCGCGCGCTTATCACCCTCCACGATGGCAAACAATGACCCTAGGTCACAAATCGGCAACGTTTCAGCGAACGTCCAGCTCCAGCTCAGAGTTCCCTTCGGAGTCTTCCCGGTGCGCCTGCGCAAGTGCCGCCACCAGCGCATCTGCCGCGGCATACGGGTCGCCGTCCCCCGCCACGAGTGACTCGGCGAGATCGCGCAGCCGATGACCTGCCCGCAGGTCTCCCATCCGGCTCCGCAGGGATTGCACGGCGATCGCCTCGATCTCGTCCGCTGCCCGACGAACCCGGCGACGGTGCAGTGTCCCGGAGCGCTCCATCCACGAGAGATGCCGGTCGATCGCCTCGAGCACGTCGTCGATGCCGGACCCGGTGGAGGCGACGGTCTTGATGACCGGTGGCCGCCAGAGCCCCGGCTCGGTGCGGTCCCCGAGACTGATCATGTGGCGCAGGTCTCGAACGGTCGCATCGGCCCCGTCGCGGTCCGCCTTGTTGACGACGAAGATGTCGCCGATCTCGAGGATTCCGGCCTTGGCCGCCTGGATCCCGTCCCCCATCCCCGGTGCCAGCAGAACGACCGAGGTGTCCGCCAGCCCGGCGATCTCGACCTCGCTCTGTCCCACACCCACGGTCTCGACGATCACGACGTCACAACCCGCGGCATCGAGCACCCGCAGGGCCTGAGGAGTGGACCACGAGACACCGCCGAGGTGTCCCCTGCTGGCCATGGAGCGGATGTAGACGCCCGGGTCGAGCGCATGGTCCGACATCCGGATCCGGTCCCCGAGCAGCGCGCCCCCGGAGAAGGGCGAACTGGGGTCCACGGCCAGGACGCCGACCCGTTGCCCACGCTTGCGCAGTGCGCCGACCAGGGCGTTGGTCGTCGTCGACTTGCCGACCCCGGGGGCACCGGTGATCCCGAGGACGTGGGCCCGGCCCGCGTGAGGCGCCAGTGCCGCCATCACCTCGCGCAACGCGGGATGCGAATCCTCGACGAGCGAGATCAGGCGCGCGACCGCACGTGGGCGCCCGGCTCTGGCCTGCTCGACCAGCGCCGTGACGTCCACCGAGCGGTGGGCGGGGACGGTGCTCAGCCCTCAGCCCTGCGCCGGGACCCGAATGATGAGGGCGTCTCCCTGGCCGCCGCCGCCGCACAGTGCGGCGGCGCCCACGCCGCCCCCGCGTCGCTGCAGCTCACGGGCGAGGTGCAGCGTGATCCTGGCTCCGGACATGCCGATCGGATGCCCCATCGCGATGGCCCCACCGTTGACGTTGACCTTCTCGAGGTCGAGCCCGAGCTCCTTGGCGGACGCGAGCCCGACGGCGGCGAAGGCCTCGTTGATCTCGACGAGGTCCAGATCCGAGGGAGAGATACCCTCCTTGGCGCACGCCGCCTCGATGGCTCGGGCGGGCTGGCTCTGCAAGGTGGAGTCGGGGCCGGCCACGACGCCATGCGCGCCGATCTCGGCGAGCCACGTGAGGCCGAGCTCCTCGGCCTTGGACCGCTTCATCACGATGACCGCACATGCGCCGTCGGATATCTGTGAGGCCGTACCTGCCGTGATGGTGCCGTCCTTGCGGAACGCGGGACGGAGCGCTCCCAGCGACTCGGCCGTGGTGTCTGCTCGGATGCCCTCGTCGGAGCGGAACTCCAGCGGGTCGCCCTTGCGCTGCGGGATGGAGACCGGGACGACCTCACCATCGAGATAGCCGTCCTTCCAGGCCCTGGCCGCGAGCTGGTGACTGCGTGCGGCGAACTCGTCCTGCTCGGCCCGCGTGAACTCGATTGGGGCGGTGTTCGCCTGCTCGGTGAGCAAACCCATCGCCTGGTCGGTGAATGCGTCCCACAGCCCGTCGAGGGCCATGTGGTCGCGAAGGGTGACGTCGCCGTACTTGAATCCGTCACGGGACTTCTCGAGGAGGTGGGGCGCGTTCGTCATGGACTCCTGGCCCCCGGCCACGACGACGCCGAACTCTCCGGCCCGGATGAGCTGGTCGGCAAGGGCGATGGCGTCGATTCCGGAGAGACAGACCTTGTTGATGGTCAGTGCGGGTACGGTCATCGGGATGCCCGCCTTCGTGGCCGCCTGCCGTGCCGGGATCTGGCCCTCTCCTGCGGTGAGGACCTGCCCCATGATCACGTAGTCGACCTGGTCCGGAGCCACTCCCGACTTCTCGAGCGCGCCCTTGATGGCGAACCCGCCGAGGTCGGAGCCGCTGAAGGACTTGAGGGAGCCGCTCATCCGCCCCATGGGAGTGCGGGCGCCGGCGACGATAACGGTGGGATCGGCGGACATGGTGTGCCTTTCGCGTGGAGGGGATGCGCGGACGGTGATCGTGGCACTGTGCTGCGCGGCTGACCGGCAGCACGTCGACCTCGAGTCATGCCTTCCCACGACTCTAGCGAGACCATCCGAGTCGCCACACTCCCCCGGCAGTGACCCTGGCTACACCGGGTCCGCCACTCCCGTACGCGGCCCGCGCGGTCACTACCGTGGGCGCATGAGCACCGACCACTCCTCCGACCTGTTCACGGCCATCGACCACGTCGGCGTCGCGGTAGCCGACCTCGACGCGGCGGTGGCCTTCTACTCACAGACCTACGGCATGCGCCTGCTGCACGAGGAGGTCAACGAGGAGCAGGGCGTCAGGGAGGCGATGATGGCGGTCGGCGACAGTGGATCGTGTATTCAGCTGCTGGCGCCACTGTCCCCGGAGTCCACGATCGCGAAGTTCCTGGACCGGTCCGGTCCCGGCATCCAACAGCTCGCCTACCGGGTGCGAGACATCGAAGCGGTCAGCGCGACCCTGCGCGAGCGCGGGATGCGCCTGCTGTACGACTCCCCCAGGCGCGGGACGAGCGACAGCAGGGTCAACTTCATCCACCCGAAGGACGCGGGCGGCATCCTCGTCGAGCTCGTGGAGCCTTCGGACCGCGCCCACTGAGCAGGCCGACCGGGCCCCGGTCGGGAACCACCAGCTCGCCGACGGGTTCTAGCGACGGTCAGACGCGGATGCGGCGCCGTCGGTTGCGCACGACGACGACGAGCGCTGCCAGGGCGAACGGCAACCAGAGGATTCCGGCGAGGACGCTGATCGCCGACAGCCCGTTGAAGGCCCAGGCATCGGTGGCGCGGGCCACCTGGGCGTGCCCATATGCCCACCACGCCAGGCCCAACAGTGCGATACCCAGGGCGACCTGCAGCAGCGGCGGCCCGAAGGAGGTCGGCTGCTTGGGCGGGTGGCCCGGCAGATAGGGACTCACAGGTTCAGGATGACACGCTCGCGGGTTCCTGGCGAGTGTCGTTTCCGCAGGCCTGGGGGCCTGTCGTCCGCACCGGCGTGAGACGTGTCTCAGAGCGGCCCAGGCACCGCGCGGTGCTGGGTAGGTTCACTCCCCATGGAGCAGATTCGCGAAGCCATCCTCGCCGGAGACCGAACCCCCGAGACGTACTCCTCGATTCCGCTACCGGAGTCCTACCGCGGTGCCACGGTGCACAAGGACGAGGTCGGAATGTTCGAGGGCCTGGCGAGCCGGGACAAGGACCCGCGTCGGTCCCTCCACATCGACGACGTGCCGGTTCCCGAGCTCGCCCCCGGGGAGGCACTCGTCGCCGTCATGGCGAGCGCGATCAACTACAACACGGTCTGGACCAGCATCTTCGAGCCGGTCTCGACCTTCGGCTTCCTCGAAAGGTACGGCCGCACGAACGAGTACGCCAAGCGCCACGACCTGCCCTACCACGTGGTCGGGTCGGACCTGGCGGGGGTCGTGCTCCGCACCGGTCCGGGTGTGCACCTGTGGAAGCCCGGGCAGGAGGTCGTGGCCCACTGTCTGTCCGTCGAGCTGGAGAACCACGACGGCCACAACGACACGATGATGGACCCCGAGCAGCGCATCTGGGGCTTCGAGACGAACTTCGGCGGGCTGGCCGAGCTCGCCATCGTCAAGGCGAACCAGCTCATGCCGAAGCCGGCCCATCTGTCGTGGGAGGAGGCGGCCTCGCCGGGGCTGGTGAACAGCACCGCATACCGGCAGCTGATCTCGAAGAACGGCGCCGGCATGAAGCTCGGCGACCGCGTCCTGATCTGGGGCGCCTCGGGTGGTCTGGGTTCCTATGCGACGCAGATGGCCCTGGCCGGTGGCGCCACCCCCATCTGCGTCGTCTCCTCCGCGGAGAAGGCCGACATCTGCCGGAAGATGGGTGCCGAGCTCATCATCGACCGCCGGGAGGAGGGCTACCGCTTCTGGAACGACGAAGGGACCGCCCAGAACCCGAAGGAATGGCAGCGACTCGGGAAGCGCATCCGCGAGCTGACCGGTGGGCACGACGTCGACATCGTGTTCGAACACCCCGGCCGCGAGACGTTCGGCGCCAGTGTCTACGTGACGCGCAAGGGCGGAATCATCACCACCTGCGCCTCGACGAGCGGGTTCATGCACGAGTACGACAACCGCTACCTGTGGATGAACCTCAAGAGGATCATCTCCAGCCACTTCGCCAACTACCGGGAGGCGTGGGAGGCCAACGAGCTCATCGAGCGGGGTCTGATCCACCCGACGCTCTCCCGCACCTACCGACTCGACGAGGTGGGCCAGGCCGCGCTCGATGTGCACCACAACCTGCATCAGGGCAAGGTCGGCGTGCTCTCGCTCGCGCCCGAACCGGGACTCGGGGTCTCCGACCCCCACAAGCGCGCTCGGTTCGAGTCGGCGATCAACCGCTTCCGCGGGGCCTGACCGCGACTCACGTGACCAGGCTGATGATCAGGTCAGTCCGGCGGTCGGCGTCGCGGGGGCGGGCCTATCGTTGACATCGTGAGGTCACCCGGGGACGCGGTACGCCGGTTCAACGCCTACCGTCGTCGGCAGCGCCAGATCCTCCTCGAGAGCAACCACCCCCGACGCACCCGTCCGGAGTCCGCCTCGATCGACTCGCATGTCGGGGGCCAGGACGACACGCCCGGAAAGGGCGCTGACGGGGCAACGCACGACGGGGTCGAGCGCACCGCCGATACGCCGGTCGCCGCGGCGATCGAGGACACCGGCGCGGCCGGGGCCGGCCACGCCGGTGCCGCAGCACGCGGCGGTTCGAGTGGACCACCCCCTCAGGGGGCGGAGCGCTTCGTACCCTACGGGCTGGCAGGACGTCCCTTCGACCGGCAGTCCCCCTTCTACTTCGGATTCCTGGCCACGATCGGGGCCCTCGTCGCTTGGACGCTCTTCCAGGTCGTCGGGCGGCTGACGACGACGATGACGATCCTCGTCGTCGCGCTCTTCCTCACCCTCGCCCTGAACCCGATGGTGGAGTGGCTCCTCGAGCGGGGCGTGCGTCGAGCGGCCGCCGTCGTCGTGGTGTTCTCCGGACTCATCGTGACGACCGTGCTCATGGGCATGCTCGTCGTCCCGCCGGTCGTCTCCGATGGAAGCGAGCTCCTCCGGCAGGCCCCCGAGTACTTCACCCGGGTCCTGGAGTCGCCGTGGCTCCAGCGACTGGAGGCCGACTACCAGGTCATCGAGCGCGTCCAGGAGGAGTTCACGGTCCGGGTGCAGGACGGCAGCCTGGTAGCCCAGATCTTCGGCGGGGTCCTCGGCGCTGGACGGGCCGTCGTGAACGGCGTGTTCCAGGTCCTCACGATTCTCATCCTGACGCTCTACTTCCTCGCGTCCCTGCCCCGGATCAAGCAGGCGGCCTACGCGGCCGTTCCCGCCTCGCGTCGGCCGCGGATCGTCTCGCTCTCCGAAGAGATCATGCGTCGGACCGGCGCGTACGCGGCCGGGCAGGGTCTGGTGGCCACGATCAACGCGATCTGCAGCTACGTCATGATGACGCTCGTCGGTGTGCCGTACGCCGCGGTGCTCGCGGTGCTGGTCGGCCTGCTCGGCCTGATCCCGATGGTCGGCGCCACCCTGGGGGCGTTGGTCGTCGCAGTCGTCGCGTTCTTCTATGAGCCGCGCATGGCGCTCATCGTCGGCATCTACTTCATCGTGTACCAGCAGATCGAGAACTACGTGATCGTGCCGCGGATCATGACTTCCACGGTCTCGGTCCCAGGTGCGGTCACCATCGTCGCCGCCCTCGCCGGCGGCACCCTGTTGGGGGTGGTGGGAGCGCTGCTGGCCATCCCGGTGGCCGCGGGTCTGCTCCTGCTCTACGAGGAGGTCCTGCTCCCCCGCCAGCGTCGCCACTGAGCGAGGTCACACCGAGACTCGGTCCACGCACCGACCGGAGGGTTGCGGTCTCCTACGCGTAGGTTCTGAAACCCCGCCCGGTCTTGCGACCCAGGTAGCCGGCGGTGACGAGGTGCTCGAGCAGCGGGGCCGGGGCGAATCCCGGCTCGCGGAACTCGACGTAGAGCTCGCGCTCGATCGCCAGTGAGACGTCGAGTCCGACGACGTCGAGGAGCTCGAACGGTCCCATCGGCAGGCTGCACCCGGTCTTCATCGCGGTGTCGATGTCGTCGGCCGACGCGTAGTTGGCCTCGAGCATCCTGATCGCGTCGTTAAGGTAGGGGAAGAGCAGCGCGTTGACGATGAAGCCACTACGGTCCCCGCAGGTCACCGGGACCTTGCCCAGTCGAGCGCACAGGTCCTGAACGGTGGCCACGACGTCCGGCGAGGTCGAGACGGTGTGCACCACCTCCACGAGCTTCATGATCTGCGCGGGGTTGAAGAAGTGCATGCCGATGACGTCCTGGGGGCGTGCGGTCACCTTGGCGCAGTCGATGATCGGCAGCGAGGAGGTGGTGGTCGCCAGGATGGCCCCCGGCTTGCAGATGCGGTCAAGATCCTTGAACAGCTCCTGCTTGACGGCGAGGTCCTCCGCGATCGCTTCGACGACGAGGTCGGCCTGGGCCAGGCCGTCACGGCTGGTCACACCTGTGATCCGAGCCAGCACCGCCTCGGCGTCGGTGGCGGTCATCCTGCCCTTGTCGATCATGCGCGCATTCGACCGCTCGATCGCCGTGCGCACGGCCGCGACCTTGTCATCGGTGCGAGCGACATAGACGACCTCGTAGCCGGACTTCGCGAAGACCTCGATGATGCCGGTCGCCATCGTCCCGGAGCCGACCACCCCGACCGTGGCGACCTGGCGCAGCTCGACGCCTTCGGGGATCTCACCCGAGGGCGTCTGTGCATCGGGGACGACGACGGGACTACCGGGCGCATCATAGGTGTAGAAGCCCTTCCCGCTCTTGCGTCCCTTCAGGCCCGCGCTGACCATCTGCTTGAGGATGGGCTGAGGCGCATGCAGGCGGTTACGGCCCTGGCGGTACATCGTGTCGAGGATCTCGTAGGCCGTGTCGAGGCCGATGAGGTCGAGCAGGGCGAGCGGACCCATCGGGTAGCCACAGCCGAACCGCATGGCGGCATCGAGGTCCTCCCGGCTCGCGTACTTGCTCTCGTACATGGCTACGGCATGGTTGAGGTAGCCGAAGAGCAGCGCGTTGGCGATGAACCCTGCGCGGTCGCCGACCACGACCGGCCTCTTGCCGAGGCGCTCGGCGAACGCCTTGACCGCGTCAAGGACCTCGTCCGCGGTCACGACGGTGCGGATGATCTCGACGAACTGGAGGACTGGGGCCGGATTGAAGAAGTGCATCCCGACGACGCGCTTCGGGTTCGTCGTGGCGACCGCGATCTCGGTCACGGGCAAGGACGAGGTGTTGGTCGCGAGGACGGCGTCCGGGCCGATGATCGCGTCCAAGCGGGTGAATACGGACTTCTTGAGTTCCAGGCTCTCGGGCACCGCCTCCACGACGAGATCGACGCCGGCCAGGTCTTCGAGGTCGGTCGTGTAGCGCACCCGGGAGTGCAGAGCGTCATAGGCGTCCTGGTCCATCTTCCCCCGCTCGAGGGCCCGTCCCGTACTTGCGGTCAGAACGCCGCGCCCCCGATCCACTGCGGCCTCGTCCACCTCGACGGCCACGACGTCGATGCCGTGGCGGGCGAAGACTTCGACGATCCCGGCACCCATCGTGCCTAGGCCGATCACACCGACTGTCGAGAAGTCACGAGTCATGGCCCGATCCTCGCAGAGGCCCCCGGTGGCGGACAGGAGCTGTCGGCGTGACCCTCCTTACTCTCCCCGAGTGCAGGGGATGGCGACGCCTACCAGGAGCGACCCGACCCGACCAGGGCATGCTCGAGATCGAACCGCTGCGCCGCGGAGAGGGGCAGTCCGCGACGTGGCGGCGGAATCTCACTGACCTCGCACAGTTCCAGCAGAACGCTGTCGTAGGCAATCACCCAGCTGCGCAGCCGCTCCGCCTTCGCGGGGCGGCAGCCTGCGTACTCCGCCTGGATGCACCCCGCGATTCGCCTGAGCTCGAGCTCGAGCAGGACTGCCCGGGCCTGCTCACCGGCGACCGGGCCTCGGCGTCCTGGGCGCAACGCGGCGACGAAGCGGACAGGTCGTGGCGTCCTTCCATCGAACAGCCACCCGAACAGCCACCCGATCAGCACGCACCCCACGACGAACCACGTGACGGTCGTGGCGAAGCCCATCACCGCCTCCTCCGTGTGGGTCGAGCCGATAGCGACAGTCTCCCTCGTGCACCCCCGTGCGACAAGACCCGTAGGCTGGTCCGCTGTGCGACTCGTCATTGCCCGTTGCTCCGTCGACTACGAGGGCCGACTGTCCGCGCACCTCCCGCTCGCGACCAGGCTCCTCGTGGTCAAGGCCGACGGTTCGGTCCTCATCCATAGCGACGGCGGCTCGTACAAGCCCCTGAACTGGATGTCGCCCCCATGCGCAATGGCGGAGCTGGACCCGGAGGAGGACGAGCGCAGCGAGGGCGCCGAGATCGTCTGGAGCGTGCAGCACAGCAAGAGCGAGGATCGGCTCCGCGTACTCATCCACGAGATCCTGCACGACTCGGCACACGAGCTAGGCATCGACCCCGGGCTGGTCAAGGACGGTGTGGAGGCGCACCTGCAGCGACTGCTCGCCGAGCACATCACGGCACTCGGTGAGGGCTTCACCCTGGTTCGGCGGGAGTTCATGACCCCGATCGGGCCGGTCGACATCCTCGCGCGCGACGCCAGCGGCACCACGGTTGCCGTCGAGATCAAGCGGCGCGGCGAGATCGACGGCGTCGAACAGCTCAGCCGGTACCTGGAGCTGATGAACCGCGACCCGCATCTCGCTCCCGTCACGGGTGTCTTCGCGGCTCAGCAGATCAAGCCCCAGGCTCGCACGCTCGCCGAGGACCGCGGCATCCGGTGCGTCGTTCTCGACTACGACGCGCTCAGGGGCATCGACGGGTCCGCGCATCGGCTCTTCTGAACCGGGCAGGGCGTCGAGATCGTCACCTGCGGTGCGGGGTGAGCACACGCGTCCCCTCGTCACCCACCTCGAGACGAAGGACGTCGAGGACCCCGGGGGCGAGCCGCGCACGAGCCGTTCCTCGATCGTCATGAGCGCGGTCACCGCTCGCGGGTCGATGCCCCGTTCGCACCCACCGCCCGCTCGGTCCCCCCACCGGCGCTCGGTCCAGCACGACCACGGTTTCGCCACGGTGCACGTCGGCGATGGTCTGCGATGCGCCGGCCCCCGGGACGATCCGGACCGGTGGACCCACCCCGAGCCGCTTCGCGAGCCAGACCGCCGTCACATCCGCGACCCGACCGTCGGTCGAGTACACCGCCGCCACGTTCTCGGCGGTGAGCAGCTCAGCGACCGACTTCTCGATATCCGCCGCCGCCCCCTCGTCGGCGAGCGCGATGACGACGATGACGGCCGGACAGTGCAGGGCCACTGCTCAGCCTCCTACGGCCCGCTCACGCGGGCTCGACGACGAGGGGCGCGAGGCCGCGCGAGTCGCGGATGATGTCGACGAAGCGGCCCATGATCTCGTTGAGGCCGAAGTCCTTCGGGGTGAAGACAGCGGCAACCCCGAGCGCGCGCAGGCGGGCGGCATCGGAGTCGGGGATGATCCCGCCGACGATCACCGGCACATCCCCGGCGCCGGCTTCGCGCAGGCCGTGGAGTATCTCGGGCACGAGTTCCATGTGCGATCCGCTGAGAATAGAGATGCCGACAAGGTGCACATCCTCGGCGACGGCAGCAGACACGATCTGCGCGGGAGTCAGTCTGATGCCCTGATAGACGACTTCGAAGCCGGCGTCCCTCGCCCGAACCGCCACCTGTTCTGCCCCGTTGCTGTGCCCGTCCAGCCCCGGCTTTCCGACAAGGACGCGCAGCCGTTGCCCCAGTTCTTCGGAAGTCCGGGACACTGCGGCGCGAACGTCGGCGAGCGCCCCCGACCCGGCGTCGGCAGCACCGACCGACCCGCTCACCCCCGTGGGCGCGCGGTACTCGCCGAAGACCTCCCTCAGGGTCTCGGTCCACTCCCCCACGGTCACCTCGGCCCGCGCACACTCGAGCGAGGCCGGCATGAGGTTGGCCGATGTCTCGGCTGCGGCGCGCAGGGCGCGGAGCGCCGCAGCGGCGCGTGGTCCACGCACGTCGTCGGCATCGCGGTCCTCGCGCCACGCACGGACCGATGCCACGGCCCTGGCCTCGACATCGGGGTCAACCGTCTGGATGGCCGTGTCGAGGTCAGCGGTCAGTGGACTCGGCTCGCTCGTCTCGAAGCGGTTCACGCCGACGACGACATCAAGGCCGCTCTCGATCCGCTGACGACGTGCGGCGTGCGAGGCGACCAGCGCCGACTTCATGTACCCCGCCTCCACGGCCGCCACTGCTCCGCCCATCTCCTCGATGCGGGCCATCTCCGCGCGAGCTCCCCGGACGAGCTCGGTCACCTTGGCCTCGATGACCTCGGAACCGGTGAAGATGTCGTCGTACTCGAGCAGATCGGTCTCGAAGGCCAGCACCTGCTGCATCCTCAGGGACCACTGCTGGTCCCACGGCCGGGGAAGTCCGAGTGCCTCGTTCCACGCGGGGAGCTGGACCGCGCGGGCCCGGGCGTCCTTGGAGAGGGTGACGGCGAGCATCTCGAGGAGGATGCGCTGGACGTTGTTCTCCGGTTGGGCCTCGGTCAACCCCAGGGAGTTGACCTGCACGCCGTACCGGAACCGGCGCTGACGGGGGTCGGAGACGCCGTAGCGGTCGCGGGTGAGGTCGTCCCAGATCGCGACGAGGGCCCGCATCTTGCACATCTCCTCGACGAAGCGCACACCGGCGTTGACGAAGAAGGAGATCCTGGCGACGACCGCGCCGAAGTCCTCGGGTGCCACCTCCCCGGTTGCCTGCACCGCGTCGAGCACCGCGATGGCGGTGCTCATCGCGTAGGCGATCTCCTGAACCGGGGTCGCCCCCGCCTCCTGGAGGTGGTAGCTGCAGATGTTCGTCGGGTTCCACCTCGGCATGTGTTCAACGGTGTAGGTCACCATGTCCGTGATCAGCCGCATCGACGGACCGGGCGGAAAGACGTAGGTGCCCCGCGACAGGTACTCCTTGATGATGTCGTTCTGGGTGGTGCCGGCCAGTGCTCGGACCACGTCGTCGGGACTGCGGCCCGCTGAGAGGGCCTGCTCCTCGGCGACGACCTGGTAGAGCGCAAGGAGGTACATCGCGGTGGCGTTGATCGTCATCGAGGTGTTCATCTCTTCGAGGGGGATCGCGTCGAAGAGGCGGCGCATGTCGCCGATGTGGGAGATGGGCACCCCGACCTTGCCGACTTCCCCACGGGCCAGGATGTGGTCGGGGTCGTAGCCGGTCTGGGTCGGCAGGTCGAATGCGACCGACAGCCCGGTCTGCCCCTTGGCCAGGTTCCGGCGGTAGAGCGCATTGCTCGCGGTCGCGCTCGAGTGGCCGGCATAGGTCCGCATCACCCACGGGCGGTCCCGTTCGGCTCGGCCGGTCCGGGTCGACGAGTCGTTCTCGGGCGCAGTCATGATCCCGAACATACAAGCGGATCAGCTCGCTCGGCGCCCGCCTGTGACGAGCGCAACCAGCCGCTCCGCGGGACCCGGGCCGAGAGTGCGTCGCCATGCGATCATCACGGCGCTCGGCACCACGACGAGTGCGGTCAGGCTGAGCAGCGCCAGCAGGCCCGAGGTCAGCCAGCCCTGCCAGTCCATCAGCGGCCGGAGCACGATGAGTTGGAGAACGTAGACGCTCAGGGCGATCGCGCCGAGGTCGGCGACCGCGCTCCACACCGGCACCGCGACTCGACCCCCGAGACCGACCACGCCCGCGACCCCGGCGACCGCGAGAGCGACCAGGGTGAGGTCGCTCAGCTGGTCGCTGGGGTCTCCCGATATCGCGGTCCCCCCGAGGGCGCCCGTGGCCGCGACGATCAGCAGGAGTGCACCGGCGAAGGGGGCGGCGAGGAGAGCCAGTGCACGCGGCCTCGCCAGGAGCCCACTCACGGCGACGAGGGCACCGAGGGCGAAGAACGGGAGCAAGGAGACCGCACGGTAGCTACTCCCGGCCATGAACGCGGCCCAGAGCTCCTCGAGCCCTCCGGTCGTTCCGTTGGGCAGTCGGTCGGGCGCCAACGCGCCGGTCAGCCACGGAGCGGCCACGAACAGGACGAGGGTGACGCAGAGCAGGATCCAGACCAGGGTCCGGTCGCCGCGTTCGCTGCGCCGCAAGCCGGCCCCCGCGAGAGCTGCGACGGGTATCCCGACGATCATCAGCACGCCGAGGACGTGCAGCACGACGGCGACCCAGGTGTTCAGCTCGACGACGAGGACCCCGATCGCATAGACGACCACACCACGGCCGACATCGACCAGGACCCGCGGTACGGGCTCGCGAGCGATCTCGGCGCGGGCCCAGACCAAAGCGGCGGCCGCGCCCATGGCGAACCCGAAAAGTGGTGACGCCACTCGGTTCACCGACGACGTCAGGAGGAGGACCGAATCGGAAAGGGGGACAGTGACCAGGAAGGGCAAACCGTGGGCGATGAGCATGCAGAGGATCGCGGTGCCGCGCAGGACATCCAGGAGAGGGACGCGCGGAGCCGTACCCCCGACGGGGGCTGCGGACCTGTCCGTGCTCACGACACGTGACCCTAGCGGCCCGAGAGCCGTCCGGCGGACGGCACGTCTGAGAGGCTGGGTGGCATGGTCAACCTCACCAAGATCTACACCCGGACCGGCGACCAGGGCACGACCGGTCTGGGCGACTTCTCCCGCGTGCCGAAAACCGATGTGCGACTGAGCGCCTACGCGGACACGAACGAGGCCAACGCGGTCATCGGTGTGGCCCTGACTGCCGAGGGGCTCGCCGGAGACGTGCGCGAGGTCCTCCGCCGGGTCCAGAACGACCTCTTCGACGTCGGCGCCGATCTGTGCATGCCGCTACAGGAGGCCTACGACTACGAGCCGCTGCGGGTGCACGCGGAATGGATCGAGGAGCTCGAGCAGGACTGCGACCGGTACCTCGAGTCACTGCCACCGCTGCGATCCTTCATCCTGCCCGGCGGGACGGCGGCGGCTGCACACCTGCATCACGCTCTGACCGTCGTCCGCAGGGCGGAGAGATCGGCGTGGGCTGCGATCGAGTGCTACGGAACCGAGCCCGCAACCGAGAAGGGACACGGGGGCGTCAACCCGCTCACCGCGACCTATCTCAACCGGCTCTCGGACCTGCTCTTCATCCTGGCCAGGGTGGCCAACACAGGTCAGGGCCCCAGCGGGCCCGCAGGCGATGTCCTGTGGCAACCTGGCGGCGGGCGGGTCGAGCAACCGGAGCGGCGCCGTCGCGAGAGGTCCTCACCACCGAGCACCGGCTAGGTCAGACCACGGAGTTCGGTCTGGGCGGTCCCGACTCGGCCCAGGAGCGGAGCGCTGGGTAGGCGCTGCGTTCGATCGCCAGTTCGGCTCCTTCGGTGCGGCCCACCCCCCCGACCGTGACGACGATCGGGTCGCGCAGTCCCGGAACGCCGCCGCCTGCCTTACGTGGTGGTCCGATGTCCAAGGCGGCTCGCGGCCAACTTCGAATGGGTTTGAGCCCGATCCCGAAAACAGCGAAGCAGTCCAGTTCCTCATGGCCGAGCCGGATGAACGCCGAACGCCAGCGACCCCGTCCCCTGTCCCGCAGCCCGCAGGACAGGCTCGGTGCGCTGGCCGCGATCCGCAGCCTGCGCAGGAAGAAGTACCCGAGCAGTGCTGCGCCGATGACCAGCCCGACGAGAAGTGCCCCTCCAACCGCTTCCACGGCATAAAGGGGCACCTGCTCGACGCCATCGACGAGATCGTCCACTGGCCCTGGCTATGTCAGCCCGACGCTGGACCTCGTCAGGAGCCCAGGTCGTCGGCGTCGACCTCTTCGGCAACGATCGTCACCCGGTCATGATCGACCGAGAGGAAGCCGGAGTCGATACGCGCAGTCCGGACGCCGTCTGTCCCGTTGATCTTGACCTCGCCCTCGACGAGGACGCCGAGCAGCGGCTGATGTCCAGGCATGATCCCGAGCTCGCCGGAGAGCGTGCGGGCTCGCACGAGGGTCGCCTCGCCCTCGAATACGAGCCGGTCCGCAGCGACGAGCTGGACCTGGAGGGCGGCCATCAGAGGTTCTTCTGGATCTCGGCCCACTGACGCTCGACATCGTCGAGGCCACCGCACATGAAGAACGCCTGCTCCCCGATGTGGTCGTACTCGCCGTCCGCGATCTTGGCGAAGGCCTCGACCGTGTCGGTGAGCGGCACGGTCGAACCCTCGATGCCGGTGAACTGCTTGGCGACGTAGGTGTTCTGGGACAGGAAGCGCTGGATTCGGCGAGCCCGGTTGACGAGGATCTTGTCCTCCTCGGAGAGCTCGTCGATGCCGAGGATCGCGATGATGTCCTGGAGCTCCTTGTTGCGCTGCAGGATCTGCTTGACCCGCACCGCGGTGCTGTAGTGCTCCTCGCTGATGTAGCGGCGGTCCAGGATCCGGCTCGTCGAGGTCAGCGGGTCGACCGCGGGGTAGATACCGAGCGAGGCGATCTCTCGGGAGAGCTCGGTCGTGGCGTCGAGGTGGGCGAACGTCGTCGCCGGAGCCGGGTCGGTGTAGTCGTCCGCGGGAACGTAGATCGCCTGCATGGAGGTGATCGAGTGGCCACGCGTCGACGTGATCCGCTCTTGGAGCACCCCCATCTCATCGGCGAGCGTCGGCTGGTAGCCGACGGCGGAAGGCATCCGGCCCAGGAGCGTGGAGACCTCCGACCCGGCCTGCGTGAAGCGGAAGATGTTGTCGATGAACAGGAGGACATCCTGCTTCTGGACGTCACGGAAGTACTCCGCCATCGTCAGCGCGGACAGCGCGACGCGGAGGCGGGTGCCCGGAGGCTCGTCCATCTGTCCGAACACGAGCGCGGTCTGTCCGAGGACCCCGGCTTCTTCCATCTCCACCATCAGGTCGTTGCCCTCACGGGTGCGCTCCCCGACTCCGGCGAAGACGGAGACGCCTCCGTGGTCGCGGGCGACCCGGGCGATCATCTCCTGGATGAGGACCGTCTTGCCGACCCCCGCCCCGCCGAACAGTCCGATCTTGCCGCCCTGGACGTACGGGGTCAGCAGATCGATGACCTTGATACCGGTCTCGAACATCTGGGTCTTGGGCTCGAGCTGGTCGAAGGCCGGAGCCGAACGGTGGATCCCCCAGCGCTCGGTGATGTCGAGCGTCTCACCCTCCGCGAGGTTCATGCAGACCCCGGTCGTGTTGAACACACGGCCGAGGGTGACGTCGCCGACGGGGACGGTGATCGGCCCACCCGTGTCCTGGACCCGGGTGCCACGCACCAGCCCGTCGGTCGGCTGCAGGGAGATGGCGCGGACCATGTTGTCCCCGATGTGCTGGGCGACCTCGAGGTTGATGAGCTTGGTCTCGCCACCCAGCTCGACCCCGGTCGTGAGCAGGTTGTACTGCTCGGGCATCGCGTCGGCGGGGAACTCGACATCGACGACCGGGCCGATGATGCGGGAGACCCGCCCCACGCCTCCGGGCGCCTGTGCCGTCGTCGAGGTCTCGGTGACAGTCGCAGTCATGTGGCTCTCTTCCTCACTTGCTCTCGGCGAGGGCGCTGGCGCCGCCGACGATTTCGCTGATCTCTTGGGTGATCTCGGCCTGACGGGCCTGGTTGGCCAGTCGGGTGTACTTCTTGATGAGCTCCTCGGCGTTGTCCGTTGCGGACTTCATCGCGCGCTGACGTGCCGCCAGCTCCGACGCCGCCGACTGGAGCATGCAGTTGAACAGTCGGGCGTTGACGTACTTCGGCAGGAGGAGGTCGAGCGCCTCGTCGGGGGAGGGCTCGAACTCGTAGAGCGGAAGCAGGTCCTCCGGCTCCGGTGGCTCGGTTCCCTCGACGACCTCGAGAGGGAGCATCCGGATGACCTCGGGCTCCTGGGTGACCATGGAGACGAAGCGGGTGAAGACGACGTGGACCTCGTCGATACCACCCTCGTCCTCGGTGCTCTTGAGGAAGTCGCTGGTGAGGCGCCGACCCACGTCCCGCGCGATGTCGAACCTCGGCTTCTCGGAGAAGCCGCTCCACTCCTCGGCATAGTCCCGGCCCCGGAACTTGTAGTAGCCCACCGCCTTGCGGCCCATGAGGTAGGGGACGACCTCCTTGCCCTCTTCGTCACGGAGTCGCGCGATCAGGCGCTCGCTCTCCTTGAGGACCGAGGATGAGTATGCGCCGGCCAGTCCGCGGTCCGACGTCATGATGACGACGCCGGCCCGCTTCACGTGCTCCTTCTCGCCGATGAGTGGGTGATCCTCGCTCGAGTACGTGGCGACGGCCGAGACCGCCCGGGTGATGGCCCGGGCATACGGGGATGATTCACGCACGGCCTGCTGGGCCTTGACGACGCGGCTGGCCGCCATGAGCTCCATGGCGCGGGTGATCTTCTTCGTCGCGCTGACGGAGCGGATGCGCTGCCGGTACTCCCGGATCTGCGCTCCCATGCTGTTCCGCCTTCCTGTGGATCGTAGGTGGGGTCGTCGGTCAGTTCGCCACCGAGCGCATCAGCGCTTGTGGATGACGATCTGCTCCTGGTCGGACTCCATGGCCTTCTCGGCCGCATCCTCCTCGGCCTCGTTGCCGGCGATGAGCCCATCATGGCCGCGACGCTCGAAGCCCTTCTTGAACTCGTCGATCTCGCCCTGTAGGGCCGCCCCGGTCGAGTCCTCGAACGTGCCTGTTTCCCGGATGGCGTCCAGGAGCTCGCCCCGGGAACGGCGGAGGTGGTCCAGGAACTCGGACTCGAAGCGGCGCACATCCTCGACCGGCACCGAGTCCAGCTGGCCGGTCGTGCCCATCCAGATGGCGACGACCTGCTCCTCGACGGGGTAGGGCGCGGACTGGGGCTGCTTGAGCAGCTCGACGAGCCGGGCACCCCGTGCGAGCTGGGCGCGCGAGGCCGGGTCGAGGTCGGACGCGAACATGGCGAACGCCTCGAGGGCGCGGTACTGCGCGAGGTCGAGCTTGAGTCGCCCGGAGACCGACTTCATCGCCTTGATCTGCGCCGCGCCGCCGACTCGGGACACCGACACACCCACGTCGATCGCCGGACGGACGTTGGCGTTGAAGAGGTCGGCCTGCAGGTAGATCTGACCGTCGGTGATTGAGATGACGTTGGTCGGGATGTAGGCCGACACGTCTCCGGCCTTGGTCTCGATGATCGGCAGCCCGGTCATCGAGCCGGCACCGAGGTCGTCGGAGAGCTTGGCGCAACGCTCGAGCAACCGGCTGTGGAGGTAGAAGACGTCTCCGGGGTAGGCCTCACGACCAGGCGGCCGGCGCAGGAGCAGCGAGACGGCCCGGTAGGCCTCGGCCTGCTTGGACAGGTCGTCGAAGACGATGAGAACGTGCTTGCCCTGGTACATCCAGTGCTGGCCGATGGCCGAGCCGGTGTAGGGCGCGAGG
>JBAUUB010000416.1:0-1534 GCA_049582485.1 Dermatophilaceae bacterium | reverse complement strand
GTCAACCGGTCGCGCCGTCGTCAGACGTCCGCTGCGCGAGCGCTTACGGGCGCTTCACCCAGACCTTGCACCAGCCGCCGGATTCGACGAGGCGACCGCCGAAGATGTTGCACGGGATCTGCGCGCCGGTTTCCTTGCCCTTCGGCACCTGCAGGCAGTTCGCGCAACTCTGGCCGGGCTTGAAATTCGGATTGGCCTTGGCATCGACCTTGGTTGCGTCCTTGACGTAACCGAGGCTCTTCGCCTGCGGCTCGGCCGGATCCACCGGGCCGGCGGCAGCTTCGGCGCGGCCGATCAGGGCAGCCACCGGCACGGCAGCGACACCCAGCAGCGCGCCCTTCAGCAGGTCGCGACGCGGAAACGTTTTCTCTGACATGGACAGACTCTCCTGAAGCCGTAAACCGGGAACTACTCTGGACCGAATTCTACGCGGTCGTGCTGGGTTCGACAGCAACGCTGGCAATAGTTTCAACGGCACGAAGAGATTGCGCTGAATGAGAATCATTAGTCTTTGCGTGCCCACGTCGCGGCTCCCATGCCCCTAGAATCCCCACATGCCTGATCCGCGGCGCAATCGGCTGAAGACCGTCCTCGGCATCGCGGCCAGCGTGCTGATCGCCGGCCTCGCGGCCTACGTGCTGTACCGTACGTTCCAGCGCATCAGCATCGCGGACGTGTTGCGCAACGTGCGCGCGGTGCCCGCCGAAACCCTGCTGCTGGCGGTCGCCTGCGCCGTCGGCGCGTTCGCGACGATCGCAACGTACGAAGTGGTCGTGGTGCGCTACGTGAAGCACTGCATCGGCCGCGCCCGGCCGGTGATGACCGCGCTGATCGCCTTCCCGCTCGGCCACGCGGCGGGGCAGACCCTGCTGAGCGGCAGCGCGCTGCGCTACCGGATGTACGCGCCCGCGGGGTTCACCGCGATGGAAGTCGGCGCGACGGTGCTGCTGTGCGGCCTGCCCTACGTGCTCGCCTTCGGCTTGCTGCTCGACCTGGCGCTCGTGTTCGGCGCCGAGCGGCTGGCGCCGATCTTCCGGCTGTCGAGCGAGTGGCTGTTTGCGCTCGGCTGCCTCGGCCTGGTCAAGGACGCGGCACTGCTGCTGTTCGTCCACCGGCGCAAGGCCCCGGTCCGCCTCGGCGGATGGGCTGTGCAGGTTCCGCCGCTGCGCATGGTCGTGCTGCAGCTCGTGGTCGGTATCGTCGACATCGTGCTGGTCTCGTCGATCCTCTACCTGTTGCTGCCGGAGACGGCGCTGATCGCGTTCCTGCCCTTCCTGGCGATCTATCTGGCGAGCATCCTGGCCGGCGTGCTGAGCCACGTGCCGGCCGGTCTCGGCGTGCTCGAATCGATGCTGCTGCTGCTGCTGCCGCAGGTGCCGCCCGAGCAGCTGCTCGCTGCGGTGCTGCTGTACCGCGTCATCTACGAGGTGATTCCGTTGACGATCGCGCTCGGCCTCTGGGGCGCCTACGAACTGCTGGCGAACGACGGCGCCCGCATGCGACTGCTGCGCCCGGGCACGGCCGGATTGCCGCC